>CAYGTK010000011.1:0-33725 GCA_964352775.1 uncultured Chitinophagaceae bacterium | reverse complement strand
GCAAATAGGGGAGGAAAAGCGTGCCGAGTGGCAAGAATTGGCTCATTATAAGCTTGGAAAGCAGGTAGTGTTTTATGAAGATACTAGTGGCAATGTGGAGGGATTTCATTTAGCTATAGTTGGTGTGAATGAAGACAGGGGCTCACTTAACAATAAAGGCTGTGCTAAAGCGGCTGACGAAGTTAGGGCTGCTTTGTATAATTTGACACAGCCTGCTGAACATTTACGAATTGTTGACCTTGGGAATATTGCTGGCGGAGCAACAATGAATGACACCTACTTTCCATTGAGTAGTGTGGTGAATGAATGTTTGAATGTTGGCGTTCTACCGATAGTGATAGGAGGTAGTCATGACCTTACCTATGCCCAGTATCAGGGTTTTGAGCATTTAGACAAACCAATAAATGTGGTAGTGGTAGATGAACGAGTAGATGGAATAGAAATGGATGAAGAAGTGACCGATGAGAATTTCTTGATGCACTTGCTAAGTCATTCACCGAACTATTTGTTCAATTTCACACTCATGGGCTATCAGACCTACTTTGTTCCCACCCGATCGGAAGACACTTTAGAGAAGTTGCGGTTCGATCAATATCGTTTAGGTGAGTTAAGGAATGATATGGAAGAGGCGGAGCCAATAGTTCGCGATGCCGATCTTTTAAGTTTTGATGTAGCAGCTATCCGGGCTAGTGATATGCCAGCACATGGCATGCCTACGCCAAATGGGTTTTATGCAGAAGAAGCTTGCCAGATATGCAGATATGCAGGATTGAGTGATAGGTTAAAGTCATTTGGGCTATATGGCTTAAATGTGGAGTGGGATGAACGTGACCGATCAGCTCAACTTGCTGCCCAAATGGTGTGGTATTTTATGGAAGGAGTATCGAACCGTAAAAGCGATCGCCCTGAGGAAAGTAAAGGAGAGCACTTCAAATTTATAGTTAACATGACTGATGGGGAACACGAACTGACTTTCTGGAAAAGTAAAAGTACTAGCCGATGGTGGTTGCAAGTGCCAGATGCCACAGAAGAAGGAGAGGAGCGTAATTACTTGGTGCCATGCTCTTACAGCGATTATCAAAAAGCCTGTAATGATGAATTACCCGACCGCTGGCTAAAGGCTTTTGAGCGATTGAACTAGTCCAATATTTTCTCCAAAGCTATTCCACGAGAACCTTTGAATAAGAAGGTGCAATTCTCGAATTCCTGTTCTACATACCAAGTTTTTGCCTCTTCGGCAGAGATAAAGTGCTGGCATTTCAGCTTATCAGCTACTTTGCCAAACTCTTCTCCTATTAGTATCACCTTTTTCAGGATCATATTCTTTAGTCTAAGAGCCATTAGTAGGTGCTCCTCATAGCTGTACTCACCAAGTTCTAGCATATCACCTAGCACTACTATTTTATTATCAGCCTCAATTTCATCAAAGCTTTTTAAAGCCTCTTCCATACTGCTTGGGTTAGCATTATAAGCATCCATTATAATGGTATTACTACCACTAGTAACCAACTGCGATCGGTTATTAGTTGGTGCGTAGCTCTCAATTGCCCGCTGTATCAAGCGAAGTGGAATTTTGAAGTGCATCCCTATAGCAACTGCAGCCATTAGATTATCGAAATTATACTTGCCTATCAATTGCGAATTGATGAGGTGTTCTCCTTCATCCTTTAGCACAGAAAAGTGTAGATATGGGAATATACCCTTTATCCTTCCCTTAATGGAAGACTGCTCTACTGACCCGTAGGTGACTCTTGCCTGATAACCATCAGTTACCTTCATCAGTTGTTCATCATTAGCATTTACAAAGGCGGCGCCTCTATTTTGCTGTAAGTAGATATACAATTCAGCATTAGCCTTTAATGTGTTTTCAAGCGTACCGAAAGTCTCCAAATGATCTTTCCCAGTATTGGTAACTATACCTAGGTCTGGTTTAGCTATAGCACAAAGTTCGTCTACATCGCCTAAGTGCCTAGCACCTAATTCTAGAACTGCTATTTCTGTTTTGTTATCAATTTGAAGTAATGAAAGTGGAACACCTATTTCATTATTATAATTTCCTGGTGTAGCATATGCTTGATAGCTGGTTGAAAGTACAGCGCTAAGTAACTCCTTAGTAGTAGTTTTTCCATTACTTCCTGCAATGCCAATTATGGGAATAGCCAATTGTTCTCTGTGGTATGTAGCCAATTGTTGAAGCGCTTTTAAGCTGTCCTCTACCACTAAGTATTTATCGTTCTCTGCAAAGTCTCTATCGTCTATTACAGCGTAGGCAGCTCCTGAATTCAAAGCATCTTTAGCGTATTGGTTGCCATTAAAGCTTGGCCCCTTAAGTGCAAAGAACAAACAGCCGTGTTGAATATTTCGACTATCGGTACAAACTGTATTGTGTTTTTTATAGAGGGTATATAGGTTGGCTATATTTATCATAGGGGGAAAATAAAAAAGCCTTCCTGAACTTCAGGAAGGCTTTTACACATTTAAGTGTATGTATTATCTGCTGCGGAAGTTATTTCCACCTTTAGTCATGTTACCACCTGGGCTACCAACGCGATCCATTGCGCAACGGAAACCTACTGTAGAAGACGCTTGGTCTTCTTCTAGGTAACGGCGAGCACCTGGAGCAAGAAAGTATGCACGATCATTCCAAGAACCACCTTTGTATACGCGGGTCTTGTCACTAACTAGTGTGCTTACACCATATTGGTACATTTGGTCATCATCTTCTGTTTGTGTAGGATCCATTGACTCTCTATCACCATCGTTGTAGTTAATATTGTCAGATTTCTTGTAGTTACGGCGGTTGTCATTGTCCTGTACAGGCTCCATAACTACTCTACCTAAGCTATCCTTCTCTACTGGTATACCATCATCATCCAACTTCATTTGGTCGAACACGTTACCACGATAAGGGTTTAGGTCATTCATATCTTGTAATGAAAGAGAACGATAAGCATCAGCTACCCACTCATTTACATTACCAGCCATGTTATATAAACCAAAATCGTTCGGGAAGAATGCATCAACAGGAGCTGTGATATCTGCATTGTCATTTAAGTTACCTGCTAGTCCCATAAAGTCACCACGGCCACGCTTGAAGTTAGCAAGCATCTTACCTTGCCATCCACCGCCTTTAGGATAGCGCATGCTAGTACCGTCCCAAGGATAAATACGACGATCAGTAAAACGTTCTTCATCGCCATAAGGTTGATTCCCTATCAAACCTACAGCAGCATATTCCCATTCTGCTTCAGTTGGTAAACGATAGCCAGGTAACAAAATACCATCTTCGAAACGTACTGGACGCTCACCTGATCCATTAGGGTCAAGATCTGGAAGGTTCTTGTTTACGCTTCCTTCGTACTGGCCTATCAAGTATGCATCAGTATTGAAGTTGTCTTCGTTTACTTGTTGTGCATTAACATTCAAGATGCCACGCTCAATTAGGACGAACTCATTCACACGGTCGGTTCTCCACTTGCAGTATTCGTTTGCTTGTAACCAAGTAACACCTACTACTGGGTAATCATCATATGCTGGGTGACGGAAGTAATAATCTACATATGGATCATTGTATGACAACTCATCACGCCATACTAATGTATCAGGCAATGCACGACGATAAACTTCAGGATAATCTGCACCAAAAGTTCTTTTTACCCAGTACAAGTACTCACGGTAATGAATATTTGCTACTTCAGTTTGATCCATGTAGAATGAACGAACTGTCACACGGCGAGGCATTGCATCATAACGGAAAGTCACGTCTTGCTCAGTCTGCCCCATTACAAAGGTTCCACCTTCTACAAATACTAAACCTGGGCCAGTTTCCTGCCCTTGGTAATTTAATTTTTCGAAACCACCCCAATCTGGGTCGTTATATTTCCAGCCTGTTGTAGAAGAACTGCCGCTAGTAGAGCATGACGAAAAGCCCATCGCGATAGCGATGACTGCTATAAAAGCTTTAATAGTAGATCCGTTCATAGAAATCCTGTTTTTAAGAAGAAACGCCAAAATAAAGGGATTATTTTCAAATGTACGCAAAAACGCACTAAAAATTTAATACGCCAGGGCATTCAATGGTTTGCTTGCCACGCTTTGAGTTTAAAGAATTGTCGTCGCCGAATATGGTAAATGACAGGGAAACTTCGTGAGCACCACCTGCATCTAGAGCAAATTCTGAGACTGTTATATCATAGCTATACCCTACGCGAACATAGCCTAACTTAACGCCTGCCAACACAATAACTGCATCAGCATTGTTAAGAGCATGCCTGTAAGCTACGCCTAAATGCATTCCACCATTATCCATTGAGAATGCGAAGATGGTCCCCAAATTAACTTGAAAAGAGTTGGATTGGTTAGCCAACATAATATTTGGTGTAAGTGATAAATTCTTGTTCCGCTTGTTTGGCGCTAAGTCTATTTCGTAACCGCCATGCAAATTGAATAGAATTGGAAGACGTGAATCGGGGTCTACGAAGTTGTCCTTTGGTCTTGTGATGTGTCTGATACTAAAACCACCATATACTCTACGTGAGAAAGCAACGAAGCCTGCTCCAAAATCGGGATAAATATAACTTAGGTCTGCTGGTTGTGCTTCTGTTGTAGGGTTAGGAATACCATTTATGTCCACAAAGCCAAAAACAGGGTCAATTTGATCGTTGAAGGTAAGTGCGGTCCAATCTAGTGAGCGATGCACGAAACCTACCTCTACCCCGAATTTCATCCCGAACTTTCTAGAAAGCTTTACTTGATAAGCATAAGCCGCTTTAAATGAAGTGGTGTTGAGAATGTTAGATATGCGGTCGTGATAGATCGACATGCCTACACCACCACCTAGTTTATCTACATGCATGTCAAAAGAACCATGGTAGGTTACAAACCCGTCTTCTATGGCTGGCCATTGGTTACGGTATAGTAGATTTCCTCTGGGGCCATATGTCATTCCTGCCATGCCTGGATTGAGATGCATAGGCGCAGAATAGAATTGGCTGAATGCAGGGTCTTGGGCATTAGCAGTAGTTGCTGAGCAAAGAATTGTCAGCGCAAAGTAAAAAAGAGACACCAATAGGTAGCGTAGCTGAACCTTTTGGACGAAATACGATTTTCTTACAATAACCAAAGTGGAAACACGTTTATTCAACCAACAGTCAGCAAAAGTATCAATTTTTTTCGCAGTACTTTTGTTCATGATACATTAAACGCAGGGGGAGCAGTGAAAGTATTAATTACATTACTAATTTGGGTTAGCCTTTTCGTAGGGGGTGCCAATCTATATGCCGCTGGTTTCAATATCAGTAAAACCATTACTTGGGAAACTACACCCAAGAAAGTGCAGGTAAGCCCTACAAGCTTTCAAAACATGCCCTCGTTCACTAATTGTGAATATTTGGCCGCTAACGATCACTTACCAACTTACATCCAAACTATTGACCTTCCTTACAACGCAGATCTTTCATTTAAACTTACAAATGCTAAATATGAACCGCTTGAAACAAGTGCATTTGTAAGAAATAGTAAAGAGATAGGCCCTGAGATAATATTCGAATATGAAGTTGGGCAAGCGCGGAAGCAATATTTGGCCAACATTTATTTTGTGCCAATTATCAAAGATGCATTTGGGCAGTTGCAGCGCGTAGTAGATTTTGAACTTGAAATAGAATATGTAAATGTTCAACAGAAGACTCCTCAGTTCAAAAAAGCGGGCACCTATGCAGCTAACTCAGTGCTCAGAACAGGTTCTTGGTACAAAATTGCAGTAGCTAAGGATGGTATCTATAAGTTAGACGCATCGTTTCTTAGCGACCTAGGTGTGGATGTGAATAATATTGACCCTAGGAACATTCAGATATATGGTAATGGTGGTGGAATTCTTTCTGAATCAGCGGGTGCAGATAAAATAGATGATCTTGTACAGAATGCTATTTATGTAGAAGGAGAAAATGATGGAAGCTTTGATGCCAATGACTATGTTCTTTTTTATGGAAAGAGTCCACACCAATGGTCGGTAGATAGCGATGAGTTTGTGCACTCCCAAAATATTTACAGCGATAAGTCTTTCTACTTTCTAACTGTAGGGAATTCTGGAAAGCGTCTAGGAAATCAAGGTAGTGCGGGGTCGGCTAATACAACAGTTACTGATTTCAGCGACAGAGCTTTTCATGAACTAGAAGAAACTAACTTGATAGCATCTGGCCGTGAATGGTATGGAGATTATCTTACGTTCAACCAAACCACTAAGAGTTGGGATTTTATATTTCCTAACAGGGTAACTTCTTTCCCAGTGAAATTAAAGTCGCGAATGTGCGCTAGGTCTATAGGCCAAATTGCTAATTTTTCTTATTTCGCAAATGGTCAGAGTTTAGGAACACAATCGGTAGATGCTTCTTCTACTGCTTATTTAGCCACTTACGCAAAGACAAATATTTTTGAAGACGATTTTAATTCGGGAAGTGCTAATATCAACATAGCTATTAACCTTAACACGGTATCTTCTAATACAGAAGCATGGTTAGATTATATAGAAGTGAATGTTCGTCGTGGTCTAATAGTGAATGGAACTGAGCAATTGCTCTTCCGTGACCTTAATTCCGTAGGTGCGGGGAATGTTAGTGAGTTCAGAGTTTCTAATACCAATGGAGCTACTCGTATATGGGAAATTACTGATCCAGCTAATATCGTTTCGCAGCAATATTCTTTAAGTGGTAGTGAAGCTAGATTTACACTTTCAACAGATGTGCTACGCGAATTTGTGGCATTCTCTTCCAGTAGTGATTTTTTAACAGCAGAGCCTGTAGGATCAGTAAGTAATCAGAATTTGCATAACATTGGTCAGCCAGATATGATCATTGTTACTGGTACTGGATTAGAAGCTCAGGCCAACCAACTAGCTAATCATCACCGCACCACAAAAGGCTTAGAAGTAGCTGTTGTTCCAGTAGAGCAAATATATAATGAGTTCGCAAGTGGTACTCCTGATCTTTCTGCGATCCGCAACTTTGTAAAGATGCTGTACGACAGGGCGGGTAGTATTCAAAGTGAATTACCACAATATCTTCTTCTTTTTGGTAATGGGTCTTATGATTACAAAGATAGACTGACCGATAACACCAACTTTGTCCCAACCTTTGAAAGTCGCCAATCGCTTAATCCTGTAGGTACATTCGTTACTGATGATTATTTCGGGTTTTTGGATGATACCGAAGGAGAAAGTATCGGTAGCTCAGCAGCAAATAACAAGTTGGATATAGCCATAGGACGATTGAACGTAAGCAATGTCCAGCAAGCGCAAGACGTAGTTAACAAGATCATTCATTACGAAAGCACAAGAACCTATGGTAACTGGCGTAATTGGGTCACTTTTGTTGCAGATGACGAAGACGGTAATATCCACCTGAGTCAAGCGAACGATCAATTTGCGGACTATATGGAAACCGATCATCCAGTTTATAACATTGATAAAATATATCTAGACGCCTATACACAAGTGTCTACACCTGGCGGAACTCGTTATCCTGATGCTAAAGCCGCAATTAACAGAAGAATGTTCAGCGGAAATCTTGTCATGAGCTACACTGGGCATGGAGGCGTTAATGGTTGGGCACTAGAGCGAATACTTGATAATAGTGATATAAATTCATGGACCAACTTCGATAAATTACCAGTTTTTCTTACTGCTACTTGTGAGTTCAGTAAGTTCGATGACCCAAAGGTGTTCTCTTCTGGTGAACAGGTATTCTTGAAAGCCGATGGCGGTGCAATAGCTATGGTTACAACTGTTAGGGTGGTTTTTTCTGGTGAAAACGCCACATTGACCAATGCTTTTTTAAGAGCAGCATTTGAGCCCTATGATGGTGCCAGAATGCCTACGTTAGGTGAAGCATTGACTAAAACAAAAAATGCTATACCAAGTAGTGCTAATAATAGAAAGTTCATGTTGCTGGGTGACCCAGCTGTAACTATGAATTACCCAAGGTATAATGTAGTTACCACCTCTATTAATGGCCTTCCAGTTACTGGGAATATGGATACCCTAAAAGCCTTAGAAAAGGTGACCATTCGTGGAGAGGTGAGGAACTTGAACGGGGATAAAATGTTGAATTTTGATGGTGGGTTTGTGTTTCCTACAATTTTCGACAAGTCGCAACAGATAACTACGCTTAAGAACGACCCAAGTAGTAGTGCTAAAACGTTCAGTTTACTTAAGAGCATTATTTTTAATGGAAAGGCTAGTATAACTAATGGTGAATTTGAATTCACCTTCATTGTACCAAAGGATATTGCCTATAATATTGATCAAGGTAAGATCAGTTATTATGCTGAAAACCGACTTCGCGCTATCGATGCGCATGGCTACACAAGTGAATTTTTGATAGGTGGAACTGCAGATGCATATGCCGAGGATAACAATGGCCCCGATCTTGACGTATACATGAATGATGAAAAATTCGTGTTTGGCGGTACTACTGATGAAAACCCACTATTGCTAGTGGATCTGTTCGACTTTAGTGGGATAAACACGGTAGGTAATGGTATAGGTCATGATATTACAGGTATACTTGATGGCGATGACCAGAACACGCTAGTGCTGAATGAATTTTATGAATCTGATGTAGATGATTATCAGCGGGGTAGTGTACGCTATCCATTAGCTGAAATAGAAGATGGACGCCACACCATGGCTATTAAGGCTTGGGATGTATATAATAATGCTGCAGACGGTTACACTGAGTTCGTGGTGGCTCCTTCAGCAGAACTAGCTTTGAACCACGTACTTAATTATCCTAACCCATTTACTACCAATACAAGTTTTCATTTTGAACATAACCGTCCAGGCGAAAGCTTATTTGTACAGGTTAAAGTGTTCACTGTTTCAGGAAAATTAGTAAAGACTATTCAGAAAGATGTGCTTTCCGACGGTTATCGGGTGGATGACATCAGTTGGGATGGTCTAGATGATTTTGGAGATAAAATAGGACGAGGGGCTTATGTTTACAAAGTAAGTGTTAGCACTCCTGATGGAGAAGCAGCCCACAAGTTCGAGAAATTAGTAATTTTGCGTTAAGCTCAACGATATAATACGAATGACATTCAATAAAGCGAAAGCGATACTTTTTTTGTTGCTAACTACAAGTTTGTTGGCATCTGATGTGCTTGCTCAAAGCACTATCAACTTGGGTAACCAAGAAGTACCTGTTACAACGGCGGTACCCTTTCTTCGTATTATTCCAGACGCACGTGCTGGTGGTATGGCTGATATTGGTTTGGCTACTTCACCAGATAACTATAGCCACTTTCACAATCCAGCTAAGCTAGCGTTTGTAGGTTTAGAGAAAAAAGGCTCTAAGTCTTCTACAGGTAGTCGTTTAGGGTTTGGGTTAAGCTACATTCCTTGGCTTCGAACCTTGGTAAATGATATATACATGGCTAACCTAACTGGTTACTACCGTATCAACAAGATGCAGACCATTGGCATGTCGTTTCGCTATTTCTCATTGGGTAACATCACCTTTACTAATATAACAGGTGAAACTACGGGAGAATTCCGCCCGAATGAATTCAGTATGGATCTATCTTATGCTCGTGTATTGGCTAAAGGTTTCTCTACAGCTATTTCTATGCGCTTCATCTATTCCAACTTGGCTAGTGGTCAAAATGTTGGTGGTGTTAATATCCAACCAGGTATAGCTGCATCTGCAGACATTGCATTCTATTATACTAAGGATTTCAAGATAAAGAGTAACTACAACACTACTTTGGCTTTCGGTTTGAACTTGTCGAATTTGGGCAGTAAGATAACTTATACAGAGTCTGCTACACGTGATTTCATACCTATGAACATGGGCTTTGGTGCGAGATATACGTTTAATATCGATGATTACAATCAGGTAAGCATAATGGCGGACATGAATAAGCTATTAGTGCCTACTCCAATTGGTCCAGCGGAATTATACAATACGCCTAACAATGTAGCCTCTGGTATTAAGGATGAGTATGATGAAGATGGCAACGGTATTCCTGACTTTAGAGAGAAGTCTGTGCCTGCGGGTTTATTCGGTTCATTCTCTGATGCACCGGGTGGTGCGGGTGAAGAATTGCGTGAAATTACTTGGGCAGTAGGTGCAGAGTATTGGTATGACCAATTGTTTGCTTTACGTGTAGGTTACTTTCACGAGAACGAGAACAAGGGTAATCGTAAATTCATTACAGCGGGTATTGGCTTGCGTTACAGCATGTTCGGTATCGACTTTTCTTACTTGATACCTACAACAGCACAGCGCAATCCATTGGATAATACCTTACGGTTTACCTTGGTGTTCAACTTTGATAACCTAGGTGGTGACGAAGAAGCTGCAGTAGAACAAGAAACTGGACTGTAAGCAATTAGCTTACGCTAATCCTTCCCTTATAAAAGGATTATTAAGTCGCTCTAGGCCGATAGTGGTATCTGGTCCATGACCAGAATATACCTTAACATCATCATCTAGCACAAGTAGTTTGTCTTCAATGCTCTGCATTAAGATGTTGTAGTCTCCTCCAGGAAGGTCGGTTCTACCAACACTACCTAAGAACAGAACATCCCCACTTAGCACATACTGTTCTTCTTTGTTATAAAAGGACAAGCTTCCAGGTGAGTGGCCAGGCGTATGAAACACCTCCAAAGCGGTATTCCCAAAAGTGACCATTTGTCCTTCTTGTATGAAAATATCTGGGTCTGGTGATGGGGTAACTTCTATTCCAAAGAACTTACCTTGAGCTACAGCATTCTGTAGCATATCCTTTTCTATCTCGCACATTACTATCGGGACATTGTATAGATCTACTATAAAATGATTTCCTAGCACATGATCAATATGCGCATGGGTTAACAATAACATCATAGGAGTAAGCTGTTTTTCAGCAATAAACCTAGCTAATTGTTGTTCCTCCGCATCATTGGAGCATCCAGGGTCAACAATTATACACTGTCCAGTTTCGTCATACACCACATAGGTGTTTTCTTGAAAAGGATTAAAGGTGAATGTGGCAATAGAGGACATAAAAGATCGTTTGGTTTTTATATATTCAGCACTAGTTTACCTTTGCGCAAAGGTAGTCTTTTTGAAGGTTCAGGATATGATGGATAGCCGATCAGGCGAAGGATGGAGAAGGTACGCACAACACATGCTGTTAGTGCTATTCACGATGTGGGGAGCTACTGTATTTGCTCAAGGTACAAATGAGCAGTTCGGACAAAGCCGCGTGCAATACAAAGACTTCGAATGGCAATTCTTTGAATCGGAGCACTTTACCACTTATTTCTACTTAGGCGGACAAGATATTGGCAAGTACAGTATCATGTATGCTGAAAAAGCCATTGACGATATTGAGCAACAACTGGAGTTCAAAGCTAACAAGCGAATGCAGATATTCGTGTATAACGACTTAAGCGATCTTAATCAAACCAACTTAGGTCAAGGGCTGGAGCTTTATAATACTGGCGGATTGACCAAGGTGTTGGAGAATAAAATGTTTGTTTACTTTAATGGCAATCACGCCGATCTGGAAAAACAGATACGTATTGGAATTGCACAGGTGCTCATCAAGCATATGATGTTTGGCGGTAACTTTCAAGAGATACTTCAGAATGCTGTGTTGTTAAATTTGCCACAATGGTTCACTGATGGTTTGGTGTCTTATGTTGGCGAGCCTTGGTCTCCTGAATTAGATGCCCGCTTACGTGACGGTATATTGAGCGGAAAGTTCGAAAAATTCAATCGCCTGAGAGGAGAGGATGCTGTGTTTGCTGGGCATGCTATTTGGCATTATGTAGAGCAAAAGTATGGCAAGGCATCTGTGCCTAACCTTCTGTATTTGGCTAGGGTGAATAGAAGTTTAGAAAGTGGATTTCTATTTGTACTCGGAGGCGATGTAAAACAAGTTACCTCGGAGTGGTACGAGTACTACTACGATCAGTTTACACGCGAAAATGCTGAGCATCAAGATATAAGTGAAGATAGCTACATCAAAAAGCGACGCTGGAAAAAACGTGACCACTACGAACCTAAGATCAGCCCTGACGGAAGGTATGTATCGTATGTTACGAATGAATTAGGGCAATGGAAAGTCTATTTGCACGATACGGAAGATTCAAAAACAGATAGAGTCAAAAAAGGAGGGTTTAAGACTGTAGCGCTTGTAACCGACCAAGGATACCCATTAATGGATTGGGCGCCAAATGGAGAAGTGCTAGCGGTTATCTATGAAAAGCGTGATCAACTTTACCTCTTGCTCTATGATCTAGAAACGGGCAAAAAGGAAAAGACTCGCATCAACAAGTTCCAACAGATTCATGATTTCTGTTTTACGGATGACCCAAGAATGCTCATCATGTCAGCGGTTCGGAGGGGTAATTCAGACATATTCACTTATTTCATTCCATCTACTACTACAGAGCAATTGACCAACGATCATTATGATGATATTGAAGTAGGCTTTGTAAATACTAATGGTCGAAAGGGAGTGTTGTTTGCCAGTAATAGAGTAAATGAAACACTAAAGAACGAGAGGCTCGACACTACCTTATTAAATTCCAATTTCGATCTGTTCTTTTATAACCTTACTACTAAGCCGAAAGCATTAGCAAGGGTTACTAGCACGCCTTTTTACAATGAAAAACAACCTGTACAGCACGATGCTGATCATTTTTCTTTTCTAACAGATGCTAATGGTATGTATCAGCGCTATGCAGGCTACATTGATAAAACTATAAGCCACTACGACACGGTAGCGTATTTCCCAGACTCTGTAGTAGAAAATCCGAAATGGAGTATTGCAGAAATGAAGAACGACTCGCTAAGCTTGCTAGACTCGGTGCGGATATTTACTAGATATAAGGATGTGGGGTATGTATTCCCACTGAGTGATTATAATACTAGTATAGATGACCATGATGTAGCCTTTAGAACAGGTAAAACAGTTAACCTAGTTAGGGAGAAGACCCTTTTTAAGCTAAGCATAATGCCAACGGAGGAGCCCATAGCTTCAGCTGAAAAACCGAAGAATTCCAATTATCAAGCATATCGACTAACCAATTTACGGCGTGACTTAGCTAGACAAGAAGCCAAAGATGCTCAACAATTGGAGATAGAAAAAGCACTAGCAGGAGATGGTGAATTACCAGATTCCCTTAAGCAAGAGAAAGTGCTTTTCTTTCAAAGTCCATTTGCCACAGCGCCAGAAATAGTGGTGGATGAATTTGTGGGCGATATTTACGGTAAGTTGCCACTTGGTCCTACAGCTGGGGGGGTATTTCAACAAACTAAGGTGGCGCCGTATCGCTTAAAGTTTTCAACGGATTATGTTCTGTCGCAGATAGACAATAGTTTGATAATGACCCGCTATGACCTATTTGCACCAGGTCAACCTGTTTTCAATAACCCTCCATTAAGTGCCACCATCAACTTAGGTATTTCTGACCTAATGGAAGATATTCGTATTACAGGTGGATTCCGCTTTCCATTCGATTTTCAAGGTTCGGAATACTGGGTAGCTTACGAGAACTTGCGAAATAGGCTTGATAGACGAGTGATGTATTATCGTCAGGTAGAAAACCAGACCTACAATGATGTAGTGCCTTTCTATAACATTCCTGTAAGTAATAACCCGACTAGGCTTCCTGTAGAAGGGAAAGTAAAGACCAATTATTTTGAGTATCGCATGAATTATGCGATAGACCCTATTAGGAGTGTAAGGCTATATTTTGCTTGGAGGCATGATAACTACGTGTTCCGTTCACAAGATGACTTCAGCTTAAATCTCCCGAATGTTGCTGAAAACTGGACATTTGCTAAGCTAGAATTCGTTCATGATAACACTATTCCACTAGGTATCAACTTACGCCAAGGTGTTCGCTTTAAAGCGTGGGCAGAAATACATAAGCAAATACCTATGCGGCGAGATACCATTTTAGGTGATATTCGAATTCGCGTTCCAGAATTGAATGATGCCTACTTAGCGGTATTTGGCCTTGATTTCCGTTGGTATCAGAAAATACATAGGGAGCTTATCTGGGCAAATCGAGTAGCGTGGGGTAGTTCCATCGGTACTCGGAAAATGGTGTATTATTTGGGTGGCGTTGATAACTGGCTGGGGGCTAGTTTTGATAACAATACCGCTGTTAATGAAGATAACGATTACGCTTTTCAAACTTTAGCTACCAATATGCGTGGGTTTAAACAGAACGTACGCAACGGCAATAGTTTTTTCGTTCTCAATTCAGAGATACGTTTTCCGATATTTAAATACTTCTTCAATACGCCTATCAAATCTGAATTTTTAAAGAATTTACAGATAGTAGGCTTCACAGATATTGGCACAGCTTGGGAGGGTGTTAATCCTTATGCGGACGACAATCCACTATTCCGCGAAAACATAGGTCAGCCACCAGTTGAGGTAGAGGTGGAATACTTCAAAAACCCTATTGTATTTGGTTATGGCTTCGGTATGCGCACCACCTTGTTTGGCTACTTTATTCGCTTAGATGTGGCTTGGGGTAACGATAGTGGTGTAAAGAGTGATCGCCCAATGATCTACTTCTCTTTCGCCCAAGATTTCTAGACTTCTACTAGTAGTAATTCAGCTACTTTTGTGCTATGAAAAGGTGGCTTCCTCACTTCGCCCTAATGGGTGTAAATATTTTTTATGGTGGCAACTATGTTGTTGCTAAGGAAGTAATGCCCGATCACCTTTCCCCATTTGGGTTTATCCTACTTCGAGTTACTGCAGCTGGAATACTCTTTTTATTATTACACGCTCTGTTGGTCAGAGAAAAAGTAGATAAGCAAGACCTCCCCAGGTTATTCCTTTGTGGGCTTTTTGGTGTTGCCGTTAACCAGCTTTTGTTTTTTAAAGGACTTGACCTTACTACACCTATCAATGCTTCTATCATGATGATAACCACTCCCATGCTTGTTCTGGGCTTGTCGGCTATCTTTTTGGGAGAACGAATAACCAGGTTAAAAATATTGGGGATAGTTATTGGGGCAAGTGGTGCTATATTTATCATTTTGAATGGTGATGCCTCGCTCAATATTGGAAGGAACACAGCCTTGGGAGACACGCTAGTGCTAATAAATGCGGCTTCGTTTGCCATGTACCTTATTGTAGTAAAACCGTTGATGATGAAGTATCATCCATTTACCGTAATAAAGTGGGCTTTTTTGTTCGGCTGGGTAATGGTAGCGCCATTTGGATATGAGGAATTAAGGTCGGCCGAATGGTCTACATTCAGTACTGGTATATGGCTAAGCATAGGGTATGTTATTGTATTCGCTACATTCTTCACCTACACTTTGAATGTGTATGCGCTTAAGGTAGTTAACCCCTCTATTGTAAGTATTTACATCTATTCTCAGCCTGTTCTAGCATCTATTATCGCGCTTAGTTTTGGAAAGGATGAGCTGACTATGGGTAAGATATTTGGTGCTATGCTTATCTTTTTTGGCATCTATTTGGTCAGTAAGCCCACAACTGGCGGGCAATTAGCTAAGAATGGCTAATTTTAGCGCAAATTGAGTTTATGGTATTATCAATGACGGGTTATGGTAAGGGGCAGGCCACTTACGATGGGCAAACGATAACTGCGGAGATCCGATCCCTGAACAGTCGCTATTTAGATCTAAATGTTAGAGTTCCCTCGGTTCTTAAAGAGAAGGAACTAGAGCTTCGTCAGCGTGCTTCACAAACTATGCAACGCGGTAAAGCAGAACTGTCTATATCGTTTGAGCATAATGAACTATCAGGAAAGCAACCTATAAACAAGGCCTTGTTTGCGGCTTATTATGAAGAGCTGAGCGACCTGTGCGATGAGCATCATTTAGATGAAGACTCCCTGTTGGACACTATTATGAAAATGCCAGGAATTCTAGACGCTGAAACTGGTCAAATTGATGAAGCCTTATATGCTAAGGTTTCCATAGCAGTTGATAATGCGCTAGCAGGATTGACAGACTTTAGAAGGCAAGAAGGTCAGGTATTGGCTGAGGACATGGCAGAGCGTGTGCGTTTAATACAAAGGCATTTAGTAGAAGTAGAAAAACTTCAAGGCGAACGAGGGGAGAAGATACGTGAGCGAATTACCGACCACATGCGCGATTTTATGGCTGACACTAATTATGATGTTAATCGCCTAGAGCAGGAGATGATCTACTATGTAGAGAAGCTGGATATTACTGAGGAAATAGTAAGGCTTTCAACGCATTGTAACTACTTCCTTACTGAAATGGATAGTGAAGAAAGTAATGGAAAGAAGCTGGGCTTTATTGGTCAAGAGATCGGTCGGGAAATAAATACGATAGGATCGAAAGCCAACCATGCAGGTATGCAGAAGTTGGTAGTGCAGATGAAAGACGAGCTAGAGAAAATAAAAGAACAACTGAATAACTTGTTGTAGTGGCAACTGAAGTAGAACCATTCAAGATAATTATCATGACCTCGCCATCTGGCGCAGGCAAAACGACCATTACGCGTCATTTGTTAAAAACATTTTCGGAATTGGCCTTTTCTATATCGGCTACAACCCGCTCTGTACGTAACGGAGAGGAAGATGGAGTGCATTATCATTTCCTTACAAAAGAGGATTTTGAACAGAAGTTAGAGGCTGGAGAATTCCTAGAGTCGGAGCAGGTTTATGAAGGCCTTTACTACGGAACTTTAATAAAAGAGCTACACCGACTCAACCATTTGGGCAAAGTTCCCGTCTTAGATATAGACGTGAAGGGTGCGGCTAATATAAAAGCCAAGTATGAAGAGAAGGTTTTTACGGTTTTTATCAAGCCACCTTCTTTAAATGTATTGGTCGAGCGATTGAAAAAACGCGGTACCGAAAGCGAAGACGAACTAAGAAAAAGAATTGCGCGGATGCGCTTTGAACTGGAACAAGAGGAATATTTTGACGCTGTAATTGTAAATGATGACTTAGAAACTGCTTTAAAAGAAGCAGAAGTAAAGGTCGGTGGATTTTTGAATTCGTAGTATCAGGTAACTTTTCTATTTTCAGTTTTGTATAACTATATATGATAACCGAGATCACACATGGCGTTAAAGTTAGCGTAGAGACTTTCTACCAAGACGACTATTCCAATCCCGTAGCGGAGGAATATATGTTCGCCTATCGTATTACCATTGAGAATACAAGCGAGCTTGTTGTAAAGCTATTGCGTCGCCATTGGTTCATTTTTGATACTAACGGTGAATACCGCGAGATTCAAGGCGACGGTGTGGTAGGTGAACAACCTATATTAAAGTCAGGCGAGTATCATCAATACGTTTCGGGTTGTAACCTGAGCAGTGAAATGGGCCGCATGAGCGGCAGCTACACTTTTGAGCGCCAGGAAGACGGTAGATTATTTGAAGTGACCATTCCCGAATTTACTTTGATAGCACCGCAGAAGATGAACTGATCTTTCTGCAACCAATATAAATAATAAAGGCCCTAGCAAATTTGCTAGGGCCTTTATTATTTATATTGGTTTTACAGTTTAAAGTCTATCGCTTATCAATAGTGTTGAATTCACGCAAAGTGTGGCCAGTGTATATCTGACGAGGACGACCGATAGGCTGACCTTCATCTATCATTTCTCTCCACTGAGACATCCATCCTGGCATACGGCCTAGGGCGAACAACACGGTGAACATTTCAACTGGGAAACCAATAGCACGGTAAATGATACCTGAGTAGAAATCTACGTTAGGGAACAACTTACGCTCAACAAAGTAGCTGTCGTTCAATGCTGTTTCTTCTAGCTTCTTAGCTATCTCCAATACTGGGTCGTTAATCCCCAGTTTGGCTAACACTTTATCACAAGCATCCTTAATTAGCAATGCACGTGGGTCGTAGTTTTTATACACACGGTGTCCGAAGCCCATTAAACGGAACGGATCGTTCTTATCTTTCGCTTTGTTTATCCATTTCTCTACATCTCCACCATCTTTCTTGATGTTCTCTAACATCTCTATTACTTTCTGGTTAGCACCACCGTGTAGTGGTCCCCAAAGTGCTGCAACGCCAGCAGAAACCGCTGCATATAGGTTAGCTTGTGAGCTTCCAACGATACGTACAGTAGCTGTTGAGCAGTTTTGCTCATGGTCAGCGTGAAGTATTAGTAGTTTATTCATGGCACTAACCACAACTGGGTCTACTTCAAAATTCTCAGTTACGTGACCGAAAGTCATGTACAAGTAATTTGAAACGTAGTCAAGGTCGTTGCGGGGATACATTATCGGGTGACCTTCCGACTTCTTCATGATCATAGAACAGATGGTAGGCATTTTAGCCAACAAACGCATCATGGTCAAGTCTTTCTCCTCCGCAGAACGGTTAGGGTTTAAAGACTCAGGGTAGAAAGAAGACAAAGAAGAGATCATAGCGATCAACTGACCCATTGGGTGAGAATTGGTCGGGTATGCATCAAAAAATTGCTTGATGTCTTCATGTACCAATGTGTGACGAGTGATCTTATTCTCAAACTCGGTCAATTGCGTTTGGTTAGGTAGCTCACCTTTAAACAAGAGGTAGCAAATTTCCGTGAATGAAGAATTGGTAGTTAGGTCTTCAATGGAATAACCTCGGTAGCGGAGTACTCCTTCCTCACCATTCAAAAAAGTAATACCACTTTTAGTAGAACCAGTATTCTTAAACCCTGGGTCTATAGTGATGTAGCTTGAAGCACCTCTTAATGAAGAGATGTCAATACCTTTTTCGTTTTCAGAGCCTGTTACAACAGGTAATTCGTATTCATTGTCTCCGAGTTGAATTTTGGCTGTTTCTGACATGGAAGGTTATTATATTTTAGGTTTCTTAATGCGCCACAATAATACTGAATGTGAGGCACATTTAAAACTCCAAACTCTAATTAAAGTTTACAAAAACCTGTGCTTTATTTTACTTCAAAGCCCTTTTCCTTCAACCATTTTGCTGCATCGGGCATCTCCTCCATAGGGTCCCAGAAGAGTGTTTTAAATTCTTTCACTTTAAAGTTGGCTACATCTATATCTTCCCGTTCTAGCATTTCTTCCATTTGACTCTCATAACCAAAGTGGTGTCTTCCGCTTAAAAGCCCCAAGCGATTGACTACTCTATGGGCAGGCACAGCTTGAAATTGATTGAAAGAAGCATTCATTGCCCAACCCACCATGCGCGCAGACCGACCTGAGCCTAGGTATTTGGCTATAGCTCCATATGAGGTTACTCTACCGTAAGGTATCTCTCTAGCTACGGCATATACTTTTTGGAAGAAGTCGGCGGATGTTTTACTGGGCATAATGTACCTTCGTGTTATGCAAATTAAAGTGAAAGCAGGCAGCATCCAAAATTTAACCGATGCTCGTTATTTTTCCAGTAAAGAAGTGGCTTGGTTAGGTTTCGATTTTAATCCTGACCATGAACGATATATAGAGCCCAGAATAGCTCAACAGATAATGGAATGGCTACAAGGCCCGAAAATGGTTGCGCAACTGAGCGGTAGTAATATTAGCAAACAGCTAGAGGCAGCGATGGTGTTGAACATTCCTACTGTGCAATCTCATGTTAATGACTGGCATACTCAAATGGATAAGTTCGATGGGCAGTTTATTCCTATCGTAGATCTGGAAACGCTACAAAGCAACGGGTTAGTATCGCTTAAGCCATTTGGCAATAAAGTTGAAGCTGTATTACTTCAACTTGAGGAGGGGGCTGAAGTTCTTGCTACCGCAAGGCCACTTATAAAGGAGCTAGTAGATACTCACTCTGTTATACTGTCAGCGGGAAGTGGTGTTGAAGAATTGGAACTTGCAGAGCAGTTAGGTATAGAGGCTATAGAAGTGTCAGGTGGTTTGGAAGAGCAAATAGGTGTCCGTTCTTTTGAGGAGTTAGACGTATTGTTCGACAGACTATGGGACGAATTTTAAGTACTTTATCGTTTTCTTGTCTTCCAAGTGTAGGCCTTCGTAGTAGGTCTTTATGTTCAATGGCGGGTCAGCCTCTCCTTCTTTATAGATATCAGAGTCGTTAACCAATACTTCGAGTTGCTGTTCTTTTAATATCTCGCAAGTATATTCATATAGTGAGTCTGCATCCGTCTTAAGATTTACTGTTCCCCCAGGTTTCAAAAAACCGCGATAAATATCCAAATAAGGCGGCGAAGTTAATCGGCGATTTACACTTCCACTTTTTGGAAATGGATCAGGAAATATGATCCATATCTCATCTACCTCATTAGCTGCAAAAAAACGAGGCATTAGATCGATCTTGGTGCGAAGGAATTTTACATTATCTAAGCCCATCTCTTTGGAGCGACGAGCACCATAGAAAATGCGGTTTCCTTTTATATCCACACCAATAAAATTCCTCTCAGGATATGACTGTCCCATGCCAGTACTATATTCTCCTTTTCCGCAGGCCAGCTCTAAGGTGATGGGCTTGTCATTCCCAAAAGCCAGTTCGTGCCACTTGCCTTTCAGCTCAATATCTTTTCCAGTATGGTCTTGTAAAACAGGTCTATCATAGCGTTCTATCTGAAACACGTGATGCATTTCGCGAATAGCATCGAATTTTTGCTGTTTAGCTTTTCCTCCCATAGCGGGTGCAAAAATAGAAGATCAGATGTTAGATACCAGAACCAAGATTAGGGAATCAGATCATTGTCTTGGTTCTAGCGTCTCGTATGCATCTATCCAAGCTCCTTCACCTTCTCTAATAACCAATTCCGATAGGCTACTTGCTTGGTCTCTTCAATTTCTTTGCGGAGACTTTCTACTTGTTCTTTTTTTGGGTTGAATAGCCCTGCCATTTGTCGGGTGAACTTGATCATGTTCTTGTAAATGGTCTTTTGATGGTCGGATATAAGCTTATTGCGCCTGATATAGGCGTTGAACGACTCAATAAGAGAGCGCATGGCTTCATCAGCATCCATTTCGTAGTAAATACGTAGTAGCATTGCCTTACTATCCAGATTGTAAAATACATCGGTGAATTCTACCCCATTTAGCAATTCCATCGCCTTTTCAGGTTTACCTGTGTTAAAATGGAAGGTGGCTAAATTGAAGGTGAAAGCATTTTCTCGAAATTCAGGCGCAATACGGTCTTTGTACTCGTGGATGAAATTCTTTACCCAATCGTACTCCTTTATTCGTAGACCTGCCCCAATGATGTTTTTATACGTCCAAGGCGATAGGTGTTTCCCAACTATCAAGGTGTCAGTTTCCAAGGCTCGCTGATAGAGGCCGAACAGCTCATTAAAGTACTCGGACTGACCGCTATTTATTCGCTTTATACAGTAGTTCTGTGCGTAGGCGTACATGTCACGAGCCTCTTGAGGTGAAAATACTTTGGTGTGCTCCTTCAAGAGTCTTTTTAGCTCCACGAAGTGCTGTTCGTTCCCACTATCAGTTAGGGTCATCAATATACGGTAATACACTCCTACGGTAGGTGCTTCCGTAAGGTCTTGGTCTTTAACGTATAGTAATATTTCGTCCAACAACCGTATCTCATAATCGGCGGCCACCACATTTTTCCGATTGAATATCTCGCAGCTATACTTCAGTTTTAGCGTTAGATAATACCTGTCTAGGCTATCTATTGCCTTCTGCAGACTATCATCGTATCGATGCTGTCTAAGTTGGTCGAAGTAACGATTATTTGTGGCCTCTAGCTGAAATTCTCTGTAAAAGTGTTCAGCATCTAAATAGGGGTATTGATCTTGTTGCTTTCGGGCTTGGTTCAAGGTGCTATTGTAGTGTTTCTCTAAGCCAGCATCTGCGTAACGTTGCATTAGGTATAGCTCTCCTTGTAATGTGCGTTCTTCCAATTGACGATAGGCGAGGAAACGCTCGGTGAGTTTAAGCAGGTCGGTCATCCAGTAGCCTAACTTCTTCTCATCATAAGGTCTTTTTCCTAAAGCAGCTTTGTAAATAGCACTCTTCTCTAATTTCGTTCTATTGAATTCAGGAGCATGCTTTTTTATGGCTTGAAATAAAAGGGTAACCTCTTCTGTAGTATTGAAAAATGGTGAGCGGATAAAAAGCTCCAGCTTCTTCAATTCCTTGTTACCAAGGGTTCTAAGTACATCAATTAGCTTGCTGCCCTGCAATTTGTGTCATTTTCAAGTAAAATGGAGATGGAAATATACGGCAAAAACGAACTATTTTTTCGGAAAATTGAAAAGTTTACTGATAACTATCTGATTAGAACTTCACTTCTAAATAATTGGTTGTCAAAATATTAAAAAGGTTTTGGTTAAGTTTTTTCAACTGAAAACTCATGATGTTTTAGGTAGAAAATATCGGAAAAGGGCTAAAAATGTTCTTGTGTTCCGTCAGATAATGGTTGAGTTTTACATCGTCAGCAAAATCTACCAGTTATGCGTATCTACAACACTACCTCTAAAATAGCTTTCCCAATTGGGTTTACGAGTTATTGCATGCTATTCGCTTTTGCATTTTTGTTTACTCAAACAAACCTGAAGGCTTGCGATGCCGATTTCCGCTTTTCAACTAGTGGACTGATGGTACAGTTCGATGATAGAAGTGTACTGACAAATGCAGGCATTGGGGGGATAAACTATAATTGGGACTTTGGAGATGGTAACACCTCAACAGGCCCAAGTCCCATGCATGCATATACTACGGGTGGAAATTTTCAAGTGCAATTGATCATAGGTCAAACGGGTAATGTAAGTTGCTTAGATACTATTACTAAACAAGTACAAGTATGTGCAGGCTGTGTGTGGCCAGGAGATGCTGATAACGATGGAGTGGTAGATAATAATGATGTGCTTGCAATTGGCTTAGCTTTTGGTAGCCTTGGCCCTGTTCGGTCAGATACTTCTACCAATTTTGCCCCTAAACCCGCTATTGACTTTGCTAGTATACCTAATTCTACTTTTTCTGATGGCACTAATTTTCGTCATGCAGATTCTGATGGTGATGGTGTAGTAGATGCTTTTGACTTGCGAGCAATTAGTAAGAATTAT
Source organism: uncultured Chitinophagaceae bacterium (assembly GCA_964352775.1). GTDB lineage: Bacteria > Bacteroidota > Bacteroidia > Chitinophagales > CAIOSU01 > CAYGTK01. Next base: position 10,734 of record CAYGTK010000011.1, on the reverse strand, counting down.
GGTAAAACTATCTTCAATTCATTTGAAGACAATGACTTTGGCAACTACACCAATGGTGATGTTAGGGTGTTTTTAGAAATTCTGGAAGATAGCGTGCCAGTGGGCTCATCGGTTAGTTACAAGATATTAGTGGAGGAGAATGGCCAGCCTGTACAGAACATGTATGGTATCGCCTTTTCTCTGGAATATGACCCTGCACTTGTGGATAGTGGTTCGGCTAGTATTAGCTACGCAACTACTGATATTGGTTCACCAGCAGATCTTCTTGAGTTAAGTAAAGATCTGTACGGCCAAGAAGAAATACAATCAGGTATTACTCGAACTGATCAAACTGATGCGCAAATAGTGAGTGAAGTGGGTACGGTGAGTTTTGTAATGGAAGATAATCTAGCGCAGAAGGATGGGGTTATCAGTCAGTATCTATATCTGCGTATCAACAATGTTCTACTAATAGATGCTGCAGAGAATGAGATACAAACACGAGGTTCTATTGATTCTGTTTTAGTTTACGAGGTTGTCTCTAGTTCGCCTATACTGCCCATTAAAAAAGGCCAAGCTAGAATCAATATATACCCCAACCCTACTAATGGATCTGTAATAGTAAGTGCTACAGAGCCTATCGAAACTTATTCCATTATAGACCCACTGGGACGCCAGTGGTTATCTCATACTTTCCAAAAACCCATAATGAAAACCAGCCTTGACCTAATCGAGCTGCCTAGTGGAGTGTACTACCTGCTAGTAAACCAGCACAACGACCGAAAGGTCATGCAAAAAATTGTAAAACGATGAATTGACCTTTAACCTATTGAAAAGAAAGCCATGAAAGATCCACGCATATCCATATTGCCCACTTTACGGCATGCCTATATTGACCTACAAGGTGAAAAGGGCCAAGAAGTAACTGTGAGTAACGAACAAGGAGAAACCTTAAAACAATTACAAGTTGAGCGCAAAGAGAATGTGTTGCTCGATCTTTCAGGACTATGCGGCGGCCTATATAGAATAGCCGTGCGCATGGGTAAAAAATTGTATACACAAGACATTAAACTGTTATAATTATGAGAACGATGAATTTTATCAAGCCGCTATTGAACGTATTGTTTGGTAGCATTTTGCTAGCAGCGTCAACACCTGTAATGGCTACTTGCGTAGATCCTAGTCTCATTGACCCTAATGCGGGCTGCTTTGCCGTTTTTGACCCCGTTTGCGGTTGCGACGGAGTAACCTATAGCAATGCCTGCGAGGCTAGAAATACTGCTGGAGTTAGTAATTGGTTTCAAGGTGATTGTACTAACCAAGCTGGCTTTTGCACAGCTGATTTTGAATATTCCATCATAGTAGGTATTGGTGGTTACACGGTTACATTCGATAATATATCGACAGGAGCACCTACCGACTACCGTTGGGATTTTGGTAACGGAGATACCTCAATGCAATTTGAACCTATTTACACTTTTTCTGCAAGTAGCATTCCGGTGGATGGTAAAGTTACTGTTTGTCTTTCTGGCTGGGACCCAGCGGCGATCTGTTACAGTACTTATTGCGAAATAATTGATCTTTATCAGACGGGTAACTCCTGTATTGATTCTTCACAGATAGACCTTAATGCAATATGCCCCACGGTAATAGCACCAGTATGCGGCTGTGATGGAGTTACTTACAATAACTCTTGTGAAGCACTTAGCTTGAATGGCGTTACCAGCTGGACGAATGGAGCATGTGGAAGTGCAAATGTTTGCGATGCTGATTTTGATTATACCGTGATAGTAGGTTTTGCAGGTTATTCCGTAATTCTTGAAAATAAGTCTACAGGTGGTTTTACGAACAGCTACTGGGATTTCGGTAATGGAGATACTTCTACCCAATTTGAACCCGCTTATACCTATATAGCTAGTTCGTTAACGGATAGTATAGTTAGCATCTGTCTTATTGTGTCTAATGCTTCTACCAATTGTTTTGATACTTATTGCGAAGCCATTAACCTATACGCCGTAGGTAACTGTTACGACCCTACAGTTATCGATACTACTAGGCCTTGCCCCTACGCTTTTGTGCCTGTTTGTGGTTGCGATGGGGTTACTTACGATAACTCTTGCATTGCCTATACCTATAACGGCATTACTAGCTGGACGAATGGACCATGTGGCGGTACTGGAAATTGTACTGCTGTTTTCAACTATAGTCAAAGTGGCTCTTCAGTTGCCTTCAGTCCAGTTGGTTTAGCACCTAATACTATCTACAACTGGACTTTTGATGATGGGACTAATAGTAGTGTTGCTACTCCTGTTCATACTTATAGCCCAGGTGTATATCAAGTATGCTTAACAGTAGCCAGTACTATTGATAGCTGCACGGACACCTATTGCCAGATCGTTATAGTTAACAACATCAATAACTGTATTGACACCTCTCTAATTGATAGGCAAGTGCTTTGCAATAATGTGAACATACCAGTTTGCGGCTGCAATGGTCAAACGTATTTTAATGCTTGTGTGGCCACTAATTACTTTGGGGTTTCTCAATATACTGCTGGGCCTTGTAATGCAAGTAACTGTAGGGCCAACTTTAGTTACACCGTTACACCTACCGCCATAGGTTATGGCTTGATAATTACGGACCAAAGCACAGGCGATATAGCCAACTGGCGATGGGTTATATCTAACGGAGATACTTCAAGCTCGCAGAACCCATTCTTCAACTACTTATTGCCAGATACGGTAGTGGTGTGCTTAACGGTATCTGATTCGGCACAAACTTGTGTTGATGACTTTTGTGTCCCAATTATTATTGATTACAATAACCTTTCTTGTGTAGACACTTCGTTAATAGACTCTGCTGTTGTTTGCCCTGCAGTTATAGATCCAGTTTGTGGATGTGACGGACAGACTTATCAAAATAGCTGCGAAGCCTATTATGGAAGTGGAATAACACTTTGGAGCAATGGGTCATGTAATAGTGGAGCTTGTAGAACGCAATTCAACTATCAATTCGGAATTGTAAGAACCAATCGGGTGCAATTTACTAATGGGTCTACAGGTAACTACAGTAAGCAATACTGGGACTTTGGAGATGGTACTAGCTCAACAACTAGAGATCCGTTACATGAATTCCCTTTGCTAACCCAACGAGAAACGTATTTGGTAACCTTGACCACATTCAGCGACCTTAATAACTGCTACGATAGTGATAGCAAGTACGTGACTATAGATGGCACAACTGGGGTGGAAGAAACACTTGGTAATGAATTGGCTACCAAGGTGTATCCTAATCCATTTGACAGAACTGCCACAATAGAATGGGAAGGAGTTGTCGGAGAAACATATACGGTTGAAGTATTTGATGCAGTTGGAAAACGTGTTCATTCTGCTACTAGTAAATCAAATACAGTTCATCTAAGTGGTGATGTGTACCAAAAGGGAATGTACTTCTACCGCATAAGCGGAGAAGCTAAAGATAGTGTTGGCGCTGGTAAGTTCATTGTGCGTTAGTAACCCGCATTGAACATTCTAGCTCGAGCCCTCTAACCTTGGGCTAGAGGGCTTCTTTTTTTCAAGCTTTAATAACTAACGCTATACTATTGATCTGCTCCGCATTTCTTCTCAAGGACCTCCTTGGCTTCTGTATGTCCAAGATCAACTGCTTTTTGAACATCGGTACAACCTCCTTCAACGTCACCCATCAAAATTTTCATGCGGCCTCGAAGGAAGTACATTACAGCATCATTAGGTTCCATGGTAATGGCTTGATCAAATTCAGGCATGGCTGCAGCATAGTTATCCATGTGGAAGTAGGCAACACCTCTGTTAAATATGGCTAAATACTTTGTGGGGTCGCGGGCTACAGCAATGTTCATGTCTCCCATAGCACCAGCGTAGTCTTGCATTTCCATGCGTACACAGCCTCTGTTAAAGTAAGCTTTGTAATCACCACGACCTAAACTGATGGCTCTGTCAAAGTCTTTTAAGGCACTACTAAAATCATTTTTACGCATGTAAGCTAAGCCCCTGTAATAATATGCATCTGCAGAAAACTCATCTAGCTTTACGGCTTGGCAAAAAAACTGAATGGCCGTACTAAATTTATCTTGATTGAGCGCCTTCCGGCCTTTCTTTACCCAATCGTCTGTTGTTTGACCGAAAGAAGTGCTTATCGATAGTGTAGCGATAGCGAATAGTATAACGTACTTCATACTATGAAGTTAGGAAATTCATGGAAACGACTAAAAACGTAGGAGGCTAGACTCTTAAAGTAGACGACTTAAAAACAATGTATAACTAAACTGATAGTTAATGGTGGTAAAATATCTTGAGACCTGCCAAAACGCCTGCTATCACTGAGTCGAAAAAAGGGTGCGCCATAGCTGTATTAGGATGTACCTTATTGAGCAGGAAACTCAGGGTTCTTGCGAATGCGTTCTATCTGTTTCAGATGATGATCGAAATGAGCTTGCAAAAAGGTGAGTGTCTGAAGTATGTTCAGCATTCCCGCCATAGGGTGCTTAAAGATCAATTTCTTGGCTAGTTTAACATCTATCATATCTAGAGCACGGCGACTAAGATCTCGCAATTCATCCCACTCTTCACGAAGTTCTACAAATGAGAGGTCTTCATCTGGCTGAACATATTTTGTAGGGGCTTCGAATTTGAAGGACGATCGAAGTGCTGTATTAAGAATGAAAGAACTCAGTGAAGAGCTCAATCCTGCCATTGGAAGTTCATCAGCGTATTTGGTCTTCTTCTTGATATAGAAAAAGGTACCCTTCTCTACTTTATATGCATGATCTAAAACCTCCAAGATGCTCCAGCTATCTTCTGAAGGCTTAAATTGTAATTGTTCTCCAGAGAGTTCCGAGAGCTCTTCAAGCAATTGGTTAAGGGAGTTTTCAAGTGGCTGATACCGTTTTTCGACAATGAGGATCATGGTCTATTCTGCTGTGTCGTATTTTGCTTTAAATCGCTGATATAGAGCTTTTTGCTTGTTGCTCAAGTCTAGCTCACGCCCACTAATATACGCTTTTTCAATAGTACTGGTCCGCATGTCTAACACATCACCCGTGCTAACTATAAGGCAAGCATTCTTCCCTTTTTCGATACTTCCGTAAAGCTTATCTACTTTCAATATCTTGGCAGTATTCAAAGTTATGGCTGCTAATGCCTCTTCTTTTGTTAAGCCATGTGCAGCAGCAGTTCCAGCTAAAAAGGGCAAGTTGCGTTGCTCCCAGCCACCCTCTAAACTCAGGCAATAGGTCACCCCAGCTTGTTGGAGTAAATAAGGTGTTTTGAATGATTGATCTACATCATACTCTGGTAAAGAGGGTAAACTGTGTATAGGTCCTAGAATAACTGGAATCTCATTCTCCACAAGCATTTCAGTTATCTGCCAACTTTCTTTTCCTCCAACAATTACTATGCTGATACCATACTTCTTCTTCACGTCAATAGCGGCCAATATTTCTCTAGCCCCATTTACACGGATGAATAATTGCTTACTGCCGTCAAATAGTCCTTTTGCAGACTCCAATTTAAGATCAGTATTCTCTGGGTATTTGGTATTGAAGTACGACTGTACTTCATCCAAAAAAGAGTAGATCTGTATTACTCGATCAGAATAATTCTTATTCTCTTCAATACCTCCTGGTTCAGCCCACCAGCCACGGCGACGGTGCAAGGCTGGCCAGTTCATGTAAATAGCATGGTCCATTGCAACAGCGGCATCTTCCCAGTTCCAAGCATCTAAAGAAACTAGTGACGATGTACCCGAAACTAAACCTCCCTGAGGTGCTATATCAGCCAAAAGAATGCCATTGGACTTGATAGTTGGTGTAACTCTAGAATCGGTGCTGTAAGCAATTATAGAACGTACGTTGGGGTTCATGCTCCCCACCTCGCGATTATCACGTGTTGGTCTGATTGCGTCTATCTCTTTAATTCCTAACTGCGTATTAGGGGCAATAAAACCAGGATAAACATGCTTTCCGGATACGTCAACTATTTCAGCAAAAAAGCTATCGTTCAGCTTATTCTCTTTTTCTACGTCTAGTTTATCGGTAGTGCTTATCTCGGTGATAATGCCTTTCTCAATAATGATAACACTGTTCTCTATCACCTCACCATTTCCAATATGTGCAGTTGCTCCCACTAGGGCAATTGTTTTATCCTGCGCATCGGCAGGTATGGGATTCTGCGCTACAAGCTGACCAATTGTGGTAGCTATCAGTAGTAATACTATTATCTGTTTCATGTTCTTAGTATTCAATTTCTAAACCTTCCAAGTCGTCACAATGCCAAAGCTTCTGTTCCTTTTTCTTGGGCTTCTGGGTTGGCGCACCACCATTTTTGGCTGCCACCATCTTCCCTATCAGGCGTGTTCGTTCAGCTAATATCTCTTTTCTTCTTTCTGCATCCTTCTCTCTATCGAAATGACGTACGCCATCCACAAAGGTTATTTCAGCTTGCGAATAAATAGAAAGTGGGTTGTCACTCCACAGCACTATATCGGCGTCTTTACCCACTTTAACACTACCCATTCTATCATCTAGGTGTAGCATTTTGGCGGGGTTCAATGTTACCATCTTCCAAGCCTCTTCTTCGCTCATACCACCGTATTTTACACTTTTGGCAGCTTCTTGGTTAAGTCTTCTACCCATTTCTGCATCATCAGAATTAATACCAGTAACTACTCCTTGCTCGTGTAATAGTGCAGCGTTGTAAGGTATCGCATCTATCACTTCATACTTATAAGCCCACCAATCGGCAAAAGTAGATCCCGCAGCACCATGCTCTTTCATTTTGTCGGCTACTTTATAGCCTTCTAAAATGTGGGTGAATGTATTTATCCTAAAACCAAATTGCTCCGCTACTCGCATTAACATGGTTATTTCTGATTGCACATAAGAGTGACAGGTAATGAAACGCTCTTTGTTAATTATCTCTAGTACGTACTCTAGTTCTTTATTTTCTCTTGGCGGAGTAGCCGATGCTTTCTCTTTTTTAGAAAGGCCGTTGTAGGTCTTCCAAGCTTCTTGATATTCTAAAGCTTGAGTGAAATAGTCTACAAACACTTGCTCTACACCCATTCGGGTTTGTGGGTAGCGAACGGTATTTCTATCTCCCCAGTTCGATTGCTTAACGTTCTCTCCTAAAGCGAACTTGATGAAACCATCAGCGCCTTTAATTTTCATTTCTTCTGGTGTGAAACCCCAGCGGAACTTAATAAGGGCCGAACGCCCTCCAATTGGGTTGGCCGAGCCATGAAGTAACTGAGCAGCCGTTACCCCCCCAGCCAATTGACGGTAAATATTTACATCATCGCTATTAACTACATCGGCTATACTCACTTCTGCTGAACTAGCCTGTGTCCACTCATTTACACCGCGGCTTATTGCTATGTGCGAGTGCTCATCAATAATACCGGCAGTTAAGTGTTTTCCTTTGGCATCAATAATCTTGGCATCATTAGCTGGTATGTTCTTGCCAATGGCGGCTATTTTACCGTTTTTTATCAATACATCAGTATTCTCCAGAATACCGTCTGCTTCATTAGTCCATACTGTAGCATTTTTGAAAAGTATGGTTTCTACTTTAGGTCGCTCTGTGTAACCATAAGCAAGAAAAGGATAAATAATGGCCCCTATCTCTGGTTTTTCAGCGGCTTCTTTTTCTTCCTTCTCTTCTTCTTTGTGAGCATTTTTTAAAGTAGCGCTCCATTCTGTCCACGATCCATCGTTCACGGTTCCTTTTCCTGTCCAAGTATTGCCAGTACGTTCACCACTTAAGCGAATTAAACCCTCATCGCCTGCATAGAATTGAAGACTGATCAACTCGTTTTTTCGGCTGTAAGTAACGTCGTAATTGGTAGAATCATCTACCATTATCTTAGCTTTATTCTTCAATAGGCTTCCTTCTAAATGAAGGTTGTATGACTGGTCACCAAATTTAAGTTCGTAAGTACCTCTTAAGTCTGTAAAGTCATGTGTTTTAACCACATGCTGTTCACCTTGTACCCAGTTCTGTAGTATTTCTGTTCCTTTTTCAAATAGATCGCCAGAGGTTATTAATAGGTTAGCAAATTTCCCTTTGCTTATCGTCCCTAAGTCTTTTTGAGCGTTCACCATTTTGGCAGGGCTAGAGGTTAAGGCTCGTAATGCATCACCTTTAGTTAATCCATGTTCCACGGTTTTATGAAGGTTGCTCCAAAAACTCTTTGTGTCTTTCAAACCATGAAGGCTAAAGGCGAATGTTACACCTTGCTTTTTCAATAGCGCTGCATTAGCTGGGGCCATTTCCCAGTGCTTCATATCTGCCAAGCTCACTAGCTGTGCGTCAAAAGGATCTTCTACATCATAAGGTTTAGGGAATTCTAATGGAAGTACGAAAGAAGCGTTAGTCGCTTTTATAGCCTCCGCTTTTTTGTATTCATCACCATTACCTATCATTATGTATTGTTTACCGAACTCATCTCCCAATAGGTCGGCACGAAGAATGGATAAAACATCAGCTACTTCCATGAAAGAAGGTAGCTCTTGGCAATTGTTCCAGGCTTCTAAACTTAGATTTATATCTTCTTTATTTTTAGCGTACCACTCGGCATCTAGGTAGGTCTGTTTTATCAAGGCGATCACCCCCATTAATGATCCTGGATAATCTTGCGTAGAAGTTCCTTTACTGAAGGAGTAGTGTGCTGATGCTTTCGACTTAATAATAGCCTCTTGCTCATTACTTTCCGTCAAATTGATTAATACCCCAGTACCTCTAGCTACACCATCTTGCTGGTGTGTTAGCACAGCACTAAAACCAAGTGCACGAAGCTTTTCGGTTGCTTTTTTGTCGATAACGAAATGCTCTACAGCATTTATCTCTGGTTTAATCGCTTGGTTCCAACCATACGCCCCCTTCTTATTAGAAACAAATTGAGGTCCATCATCATCATTCTTTGGCTTTTTCACTTCGGGAACTCCATAATCGCTATAGATGTCAATAAGCCCTGGATAAACGTGATACCCTTTCAGATTATACAAAATAGCGTTTTTTGGTACTGCTAGGCTTGCACCTACTCCAATAATACGTTCCCCTTTAATAAGGATAGTGGCTTTTTCAAGAGTTATCTCATGGTCAATATGTACGGTTGCATTAGTAAATGCGTATAGGCCTATCTTATTCTCTTGCACTCCATTTACAGGAAAGGTGGTTTGTGCAGAGGCCGAAAAGACCAATAATAATGACAAGCAAGCGACGATCAGCTGTTTCATTCTTTCTAAATTTAGCATCACGAAAATAGCATTTTTCATTTCAGCCCAATACCAGCATGGATAAGTACTTTGCCTTTCAGGATATACAAGCCTTTTACCGAGATCAAGGAGAGGGGCAAACAGTGGTATTCGTTCATGGTTTTTGCGGTGATGGTAGTATTTGGGACGACTTTGCTAAAGAAGCAGCTTCAAACCAGCGAATACTAATACCAGACCTACCTGGATATCGAAATTCGGGATTCCCTAATGGGGGAATAGCTATGGATAATTTGGCAGACTATTTAGTTGCTGTTTTAGATGATGCGGGAGTAGAAAGAGCTATCCTGATTTGCCATTCAATGGGCGGGTATGTCGCAATGAATTTTGCTCGTCGCTATTCTGAAAGGATAACGGGCCTTTGTCTATTTCATTCGCATGTATATGCTGATGATGAGGAGAAAAAGAAGGGCAGGCTAAAGGCTGTGGAGTTTGTGAAAAACCATGGTGCTCCAAAGTTTGCAAAGCAATTGTACTCATCTCTTTTTGCCCCATCTTTTAAAAAAACTCACCCAGAAGTAGTTTCTAATTGGTTAGCACATGTTAGTCATAACAAAGATAGATCGGTGATAGCATCACTTCAAGCCATGCATGACCGAGTAGATGAAAGTGAAACGCTAAAGAACCTTAAGGTACCTATGCTGTTCATTATTGGAAGACAAGATGTTTCCATTTCGCATAAAAGAAGCATGGGACAAACAGCTTTGCCCGCAATTGCTCATGTACATTTGTTGAATGATGTAGTGCATATGGGAATGCTGGAAGCAAGCTCAATTGCCAAGCATGTTGTTAGAAAATATCTTAACTTGTTCTCCTAATGGTTGATGTAAAATGAGAGGCGGCTATTTATTAACTATATCGTTGTTATTGCTTTTGGGGGTTATGCCTTCCAAAGCCGCTCATATTGTAGGTGGAGACCTTACTTACGAGTGTTTAGGTAATAATGAATACGTGATCACTTTGAAGGTATATCGCGACTGTTTTTCGACTGGACAACAAGTTGCGGATTTTGATGACCCCGCTTTTATTCTGATATATGATGAGAACGGAACGCTTATAGATACTTACACACCTTCGTGGCAGAATCGGGTATCGGTACCACCTGCAGTGTCCAATCCTTGTGTTAATGTAAGTAATCCTAATATAGTCTGTGTTGAAGAGGCTACTTATCAGTTTGGTGTACAGCTACCCTTTACTGCTGGTGGTGGAGATTTTACGGTAGTCTATCAACGTTGCTGCCGAAATGGTACTATAACCAACTTGGTCACTCCTGGTGATCAAGGTGCTACCTACGTGGCTACTATCCCAAACTCCCAGGCAGTAGGTTGTAATAGTAGCCCGAGCTTTACTGATTTCCCACCTATTGTAATTTGTGTTAATGAAGATCTTCGGTTCGATCATTCGGCTGTAGATAGTGATGGTGATTCTTTGGTGTATGAGATCTGTAC
>CAYGTK010000010.1:0-33917 GCA_964352775.1 uncultured Chitinophagaceae bacterium | reverse complement strand
GATACGGTTCGTAATCCAGTAACACGGCCGCTCAGCAAAATCAAATCCACCACCTAGATTGAAATCCTTTCTGAACTTCTTATCAGTAGCCAACCGCTCAAACCCTTGCGGTTCATTCTCCATATGTTTCCAAGAATGCTCCCAAATACCCCATGCTTGCGATGAACCTATTTGAAAAAAATATGCTGAATTAGCTCTCGGTATCTTATTAACGGGAAACATATAGCCTGATAGCGCCATTGCCCTTGGTTCATTTTCGTATCTATTCAGCGATTCATTCATAAATGTCAGGAAATGAGTACCAGAAAGCACATCATCTTCCAATATTATAGCCTTTCCATACTTTTCTACTACTTGGGTTACACCACTAATTACCGAGCGAGCTAACCCTCTATTCTTCTCCGCCTTATGTACCTCTATACTTTTTGCCCAAGTAACTGAACTAGACACTTGCCTTACCTTTTCAATAGCCAACAAACTTTCTTCAGAGCAGTTCTCCTTAGGGCCATCACAAAACACTATCAGATCAGATTCGGTAGCTAAGTTAGCCTTAGCTAGATACTTTAAAGTTTCAGCAGTATGTTCAGGCCTATTGTAGGCAAAAAGAATAATTGGCGCTAAGGTATTATCCATATTACGGCATATAATTTAAATAGCATTAACACTTAAGCACTTGCCACATGGGCAATATAGTATTACAAATATGTTCTTCATTTTGCCTCAGCTTGAAGATAAGCTTTCGCTTGTTCTAATATAATATCTACTCCTTGTTCTATACTAACCTCGGTATCAAATACTTCAATATTATGCGTAGGGTCCATTATATTCTGGTAACCCTTAATTGTGCCAGGAGTTACAATAGCTCCTGTTTTTGATGCTATTAATTGAGCTACCTGTAATATACTTACCCACTCTCCAGATGAAAGGTCAAATTCCTTTGCATCGGAAGCTCTCAATTTCACTAAGTTCCGAACACAATCACTTGCAAAAATGAATTGACGTTTTTCTTCACCTGTGGTCATAAGGTTTATTTCACCATTCCTAAGTGCATTAACAGTAATATCTGGTATTACGTGACTTCTTTCCGATGGTTCTTCCCAACCGTACACATTCCAAAACTTAACTACCTTACCACCAAGTAAGCGACTCCATTCTTCACCTAATATTTTAGTAATACCATAGGTGTTATTAGTGTCTGCCAATTGGCTAGAAGCAAAAACGAATGGTATATTATACTTTTCTAAAAAAGAAAAAGAACGTTCACAGATAAGTGTATTATTCCTAATAATGTTCAATAAATTCTTTTCATCAGTCAAGTACTTTGCACCACCAACATCCCAAGCTAAAAACCAGACAAAATCTACGTCTTTATAAACTTCAAGATCATCAGTTCGAAGGTCAAAGCCATCAGCAAGATCTAAGTTTATTACTTCCTCTCCAATACTAGATAGGTAAGCACACAAGTGTGTACCTATCATTCCTGAACCACCAAGCACTAAATTTTTTGTAGCTGCCATGTTCGCTTGCCCGTCTTTTTACGTGGATAATTTACAAACCCCCAGCCCTCTGGGTTTTTGTAAGGTATATTTTTTCCTTCCTTCATTCTCGGATCTGAACCATGGGTAGAGTTCTTTCCATGAATCAGAGATTCTTGATGATCTAGATGATAATGGTCTCCTAGTACCATTGGTTCCGCTCCTATAGCCATCAACTGCCTTAAGCCATTTGTATCAACCCCAGCTCTAACGTTCCTAAGTGATTCATCATAACCAGTAGCATTCATCCACTTGTCTTTATGCGCCAATATCATATTACCAACTAACCCACCAAGCTCGTGATTACCACTAAAATAGTTCAGCACTATACTATTATCGGTAACATGCCTTTTCTCTATTGGCTTGTTATCCCAAAGTATATTGTTGTAGTGCGCGCTATAAACGTACTTTTTATTCAGTTTCTTGATTTTAGTAATTGCATTTTCTCCCATTAATACATCAGCATTAACTAGTAACACCCAATCACCTGAAGCTTCTCTAATTCCTATGTTCTTAGCAAAATACTCCATTACAGGAAGTTTGGGGTTGTCACATATCTGCTGATGTATTTCGTTAGGTACTATAAAGCACTTAGCATTAGGGTAACGTTCTTCTATCCATTCACAGTCGCTGGGCCTGTTCTCTATGGTATTCCACTCAATGTATATAAGCTCAGGGTTTGGCAAGTGTTTAAGGTTCCAGTCTATGGTCGTTTTTAACCTCAGCGAAAAATCCCCTCCATAATTATCATTCCTGCCAACTACAACAAGGGTTACTGACTTAACTTCCTCGGCTTCAGAATCGGAAAAAGCGTACTTAATATCCCACTTCCACCTCATTAAGGTTTCTCGGGCTTTTCTCAAACGCCATTCAAGGGCTGCGCTAATTCTACTATACATCTACTTTCCTGAATTTCAGCTGCAAAAATAAGCCTTTCCTAATATTGGTGAATTGCAAGTTATTCAGCATCAATTTCTTACTAATAACACTATATCAATTATCCCTTGCTGTTAAAAAGACTCTTGTATATAGCTACCAACGCCCGAAATGGAACTCGTGTTCTTATCTTCTCCAGTATAACCTTGTCTTCTTTCAAAAGAGTAGTTCCTTCAAAGTCTCTCAATAACTCGGCTGACCTATCCATATTTTTCTTAGTCCCATCATACAACATGACCACATACTTATAGATGTAGTTCTCAACTATTGCTTTTACTAGGTCTCGCTTATCTGAAACATCATCAGGAAACTCATATCCCTCAATTCGCTGGTCATTAGAGATATGCATTACCTTTTTGGCTAAATGAGTAAATCCACACTTTAAAGCCATAGAATTATATACGGAGGCGATATCGTTTATGAATATGTGAAACACCGTACCAGTTTTTGAACTATCGTGAATCCTGAATGTGGAGATAGTATCATCTAAAACAACGACCCCCTCTTGCCCAACTTCCATTAAGTAACGCGTATAGAGCTCCATATCCATGGCGTAGTGCAGTAATGGGTCTATTGTATATTTTTTAGCATAGTCTGCCAACATATACGTACTTGGTTGGTGAAAACAAGGTCGCGAAACTGTTTTTGCAAGTGTTGCATGCATTTCAGGCCTATACAGGTGAGCAGCTCCAGTAGTTTCGTTCCAAATATTGGTTGCTCCAGTAACTATGGTCGTTTTTTCTTTCAAAAACTCCTCTCCTATCTTATGGAGAACTCCATCATGAAGTAGGTCATCAGAGTTTAGCCAGTTAAACACCTTTCCTGTACAGCGCTTTAACCCCTTATTAAGCGCATCGCTTTGTCCATTATCGGGTTCGCTAACCCAATAGCTTAGCTTGTCTTGATACTTTTTCACAACTTCAATTGTGTTATCAGTACTACCTCCATCAATTATAATGAATTCCAGGTCTGGATAACCTTGACCCAGAACAGACTGAATAGTTTGTTCAATAAGATGGCCCTGGTTATAACTCGGGGTTACAATAGAAATTTTTGGTAGTTGGCTCAACGTATCTACTTGGTATAAAACTTTCGAATGGTGGAGGTAACTCTGCTAACATCCTCTTCAGATAACTCATAAAATAAAGGTAGTCTCAGCAGGGTATCAGAAAACTTATCAGCCATAGGTAAGGCTGGCCCATTATATCTATCCTTATAAAAAGGGCTTTTGTGCAATGACAAGTAATGAAATACAGCCAATACATTTTCCTTTTTTAATTCAGATACTAGTGCCGTTCTCTCTTGAATAGAGCTACATGTAATGGCAAATAAATGTGCGTTGTTAGTGGCGAAATGTGGTACAGGTAAAAAACTGATCTTCCCCTCGGACTCTAGATCTTTCAATTCTTCGTAATACTGTTCCCATATCTTCTTTCTCTTTTGTTGAATAGTATCTAACTGCTCAAGTTGAGCATAGAGAAATGCCGCTATTATATCTGATGGCAAAAACGAAGACCCAACGTCTACCCAATTGTATTTATCAACTTCTCCTCGAAAAAAGGCAGAGCGATTGGTTCCCTTTTCCCTAATTATCTCTGCCCTTTGGTATAGGTCATCGTCATTTACAACTAGTAATCCTCCTTCTCCAGAAATAACGTTCTTAGTCTCGTGAAAAGAAAAGGTAGACATAACACCAAATGAGCCTAAAGGACTCCCCTTGTAGTAAGAATCAATTGCTTGAGCTGCATCTTCAATTACCGCTACATTATACTTTTCTGCAACCGAAAGTATTCTATCCATATTGCAAGCCACGCCTCCATAATGTACTATTACAATGGCTTTAGTTCGCTCGGTTATCAAGTCTTCTATTACATCCTCATCAATGTTTGGATGATCAGCAAGACTATCAGCAAATACTAGTTCTGCACCTCTTAGAACGAACGCATTTACCGTGGAAACAAAAGTATATGATGGAACAATAACCTCATCTCCTGGCTCAATTCTAAGAAGAATCGCAGCCATTTCCAAAGCATCGGTACAAGAAGTAGTAAGTAGATTATTACTAAACCCAAAGTGTTCTGCAAAAAAGGTCTTACATTGTTTTGTAAACAAACCATCGCCCGATATTTTACCTGAAGCTACAGCTTGTGATATATAATCTAACTCTTTACCCGATAGGTATGGTTTATTAAAAGGTATGAAGCTTTTTTCCATGCTAATAGGGGGTAAATTTACCCTTTTCGGGTAATAGGAACTTCATGAAACGTACTTCTTCGTCTGTTTTTCTTTTGGTGTATTTTCTATTAGACACATCAAAAAAAGTACAGTCGCTATCAAAGTCTATTTCAGAAATACCCTTCACGACTTTTATTTTCTCACTGGTTCCAAATTCCTTTGCTTGGGCTTGCATTATCTCAAATTTCCTATCAACACTGACATCATGAAATTGGAAGCCTACCTTTTCAGAAATAGACTTTGCTGGTGAACCTGCGTAAATTTCATTGAACACCATGTCTTTTGTAACCACAGAACCTACCATTGCCATCGACTTATCTTCAGCTACTATGGGCGATATAATACAATGACCAACGAACCAAACATCGTTACCCACTTTAAGCGACTTCTCGCTTAAAAACCGACACCCCTCAAGTGTATCACCATATTTAATATGGCTCCATAATTGTGAGTGTGCGCCTATACCACAGTTATTCCCAATACTAACACCACCAATACAATCAATAATGGTATACTGCCCAACCCAGGCATTATGACCAATATGACAAGGCTTATACCCATGTATATTTGTATGATGATGGATCTTAGAATAATCACCAATAGCTAGATCATCGCAGAATATTTGTACAGAATCGCCAATGTAGGTGTGATCACCGATCTTTACTCGCTTAGCTTTTCCCGAAACACCCGTTATAGTGGCGGTTGGTGAAATCACAACCCCTTCACCTAACTCGATCTCCTCCGCATTAATGTTGGTCATCTCCATATAGTTTATCTACCTGTAAGTTCGCCAAACAAGTTAAGAAAACTATTTAGTTGGCTTGAATAGGAACAGTGTTTTAGCCCCGTTTGCCTGCAGTTATCTCTTATCTCTTGAAAAACCAGCCTATCGTTTTTCCAGGTATTAAATAGTGTTAGCAAATTATCGGTCAAAGTGCCTACATCTTTAATTTCACACCTGTACCCTGTTTTTCCATTAACAACCAGATCCATTGCTGCACCTACATTAAAAGAAGCAACTGGAACACCACTAACCATAGCTTCCATTATACTCATTGGGCCAGAATCCATTATGCTTGTAGAAACAAACACATCAGCACACTTATAGGTATCACTAAAAACCTTTTGATCGGATATAAATGGAATATGGGTATGATCAAGATCAAAGCTAAGTCCTTTTGCATTTCCAACAGTAAGAAGATGGACTCTTTCTTTATCGACAGCATCTAACTTATGGTATAGTAGTTCAAGTGATCTTTCAAGGTAATTAAAACCCTTTCTTTTATCTCCTGTGTGTTCCGCTGCAGCATAAATAATAAACTTATCGCTAGGTAATTTAGCCCCTGCTAGCTCGATCTTTTTATCCGTTTGATTGTATAAATCCTCATCTACACCCGCCATTATCTTTTCAACTCTGCTGCCACCAAATACACTACTACTCTGTATCATTTGCATATCATCTGTACAGCCAACAGCAAATGCTATTTGTTTACCCTTCAAATACTTGTTTTTAGCCTTTAATTGCTTCTTAGCAATAGCTTTCTTATCAGAACTAGTTATTGCTGGACAATTTGAGCATGTGCGCTGATACTCTACACAAGAATATGTATAATGGCAACCACCTGTTACTGCGTTCTGATCGAGGAAATACCAAACTGAAGGCACTTTAAAATGACTGAGTACATCACCAATTAACTTGGGGCTCATAAACGCATTTACCCAATGCAGCATAATTACATCTGGCTCAATTGTTACTACTTCCTTGATATCACTTAAGCTTAGATATTTACTCTTGGGATAGACATGCTGAAATTGTTCCTTTAATTGGAAATAATACTTCTCATCATATTCTAATGGTTCCGAATCTACTCCAAGTAAAGTATTTACTTTGCGGTTTAGGCGCTGGGCTAACGTTAGCTTGCGATCAACCTCTTTCACGGTTTCATCATCCGTAAACTTTTCTAAGACTATTAGTTCGGATGAATGTCCCGAATCTAAAAGATTTTGGTGCAGCTTATACGTAGCCCTTGATGCCCCGCCTTTAGTATCGAAGGTGGAAAAATGTAAGACCTTCATGTTATCAGTCTTTTGAGCTTCCAAAAAGCTTCTTCCATTCATACTTAAGCTTATCCCTTAGTTTATCCCTAAAAGTGGGTTTGTAACGGTTAAGCCAAAAGCTTGCCATAATTTTTCTACTTAGTGTGTCTTCTTGCACTTTCTTTTTAACTACTGGTATCTTATTTGCTATGGAACTATGGCTTAATATCTTCTCCGTCTCTGGGTCACAATGTGTACCACTACCATCAAAACCAATATTATTCACCAAACTTTTTCCGGGAAGAATGGAATATCCCCCGCTAGTATATACTGAAGCTAACCAAATAATATCCCAGTTCTGCTTTCGCTTTTCCTTTTTAGCAACCTCCTTCAAATAACCTAAGCTGTTAAATGCTCCATCAAGGTTAAAGTGTATAGGGTTAGTTGCCTCAATAAGATCTATCAATTCTGGTATGTTAGAATTGTAGTGTACCCATGCCCTTCTCCATGTTGCCCAACCAGTGTTATGATTAACGCCGCGCATGAAATACGTATCTGGTAATTTTCCTTTTACTGGTGGTATCCAACCACCAATATGCATCAACAACTCCTCGTTTTTGTAAATTGATAAGGCATCATTCATGTATTTCAAAAACCCCTTAGACAGTACACAGTCGTCCTCCAATACAATAACGGTATCATGCTCCTTTAATACCTCACCTATACGCAGCGGAGTCTGGTAGTCAATTCCTAAATTTTCTTTATTCTCTATTATCTCTACTGTACCACACCACTGTTGCTCGCGAACAACCTTTGCCACCCGATCAATATTTTTCAAGTCCTCTTCAGTTGCCTTTGGATTTGGAGCATCACAGTATATGTAGAGCTTACTTTCACTTGCAAGTCTATTTTTAGCAAGCGAAACCAATGCCTTCCTAGTATGGAATGGGCGATTATAAGCGAATAGGATTATCGGTGATGGCGAACTCATTTAATGTGTTCTTTACGCAAATAACTTGATAGTTCCTTCGCAGCGCTTGATGATATATGCTGACCATCAGTAGTCTCATATTTTTTAGAAACAAGGTTTATGTACTGAAGACCGTTATTAGAAGCAACTGTACCAATATACTCATCAAATTCAGGAAAAAAATCATTCTCCATAACATGAACAGAATTGTGTAATGGTAGGCGGACTATGTAGACCTCACCCTTTTCCTTTAGGAAATCTAAAACGGAGATGAACGCTCGCTTTCGTTTTTCACTGACCTCCATGCTAGAGAACTCCTTCTTATAGAAGGCTTGCGTGGAAGATAAACGGGAATTGAATGAGACGCTATCCATAGGAACTGTAACCTGTAACCATCCGTTTTTAAAGGTCTTTAAGTTTACGTTCCCTCCATTATCATTTAAGATCAATTCATAAATAGGTTTCCCATAATTCCGAAGCACAAACTCTATGTTCGGTTCAAAGTTCATAAAACACTGATCGCCTAGCATCAACTTAGATTCTCTAAATCTGTTCACACCTCGTTTTAAGGAGGTATCAGCGGCAAAGGCGAACGGACTTACTTCAACAATAAACAAACCCGAAGTAGTTTCGCTAGGCACTTTCCTTTTTATAGCATTCAAGTATACTTCACCAAAAGGAGAACTTTTGATAGTGAAGGCAAAATTTAGCATTGGCCCATCAAAATCCAACCCTTGAATTAAGCTATCAGGAATAATACCCTGTAGCGCTCTTGAAGTTCCTATAACTAGCGATGGTGACTTGTTCAAAAATTTAGGGTAGTACTCATTTACATACCCCTGCGTATAATGAGAGATAACACCCCAAAGGACAGCTACTAAAAGTGTCAGAAACACCAGAGACCGAATTATAAGTTTTAACTGCATCAAAATTGAAAGTAGATAAACTGTTGCTGAGTAAATACACCAAAGAAAATAACAACTAACACACCAACAATGTAAACGAACCACCTTATAGGCAATGGCCACGCAGCAATAGTTCTACGCAAAGGATATCGCTCCTGAAAGAGGTGAATAGTCTCAAGAACCAGTATGAAAAATATTGCCAAAAATAATTCCACTTTCTTATCTGCCCCAAACATGAACGGGCCTAACTGACTCCAACTAACATTCATAATATTCTCATATCCCAACAAAGCATCGCTAAGAGAATTGGCTCTGAACATCACCCACGTAACCATAATCAAATGAAACGTGATGAATACATCGATAAAGTCATTTAGAGTCTTAAGCCCGTTTGTATTTAAAAAGTGGGATAACCTTGCTTTGGGTTGCTTAAATAATTGAGCAACCGATAAATAGAAACCATGCATACCTCCCCAAATAACCAATGTCCATGCAGCACCGTGCCAAAGCCCACTTAACAGAAAGACAATATTTAGATTGAAATAAACTCGTAGTGTTTTCCTCCTGTTTCCTCCAAGGGGAATGTATAGATAGTCTCTAAACCAAGTAGAAAGGGAGATATGCCAGCGACGCCAAAATTCACTTACTGACCTGGAGAAGTACGGTCTCCTGAAGTTATCCATAAGGTCGTACCCCATAACCTTTGCTGTTCCAATAGCTATATCAGAATAACCTGAGAAATCACAATAAATTTGAAAAGCGAAAAAGTAAGTGGCTAGAATTATCGTAAACCCTTCGTAACTCCCAACATCATTATACACCTCATTTACAAACCATGCCAGCCTATCTGCAATAACTACTTTTTTGAAAAAACCCCAAAGCATTAACATTAAGCCCTCACGTATTCTTATATAATCAAATTTGAACTTCTCGCGAAACTGGGGCAGTAAATGGGTTGAGCGCTCTATAGGCCCCGCAACCAGTTGAGGAAAGAAAGACACGTATAATGCAAAAATACCTAAGTGGGTTTCGGGTTTTGTATCACCGCGATACACATCAATAGTATAACTCAGTGTTTGGAAAGTATAAAAAGATATACCAACTGGTAACAAGTAGTCGAAATATGGTATATCGACCATTATATTGAAGCTGTCTAAGAAATATCTAGTCGAATCACTGAAAAAATTGAGGTACTTGAAGCAAAAGAGTATTCCAAGATTTGAGAGTAGACTTAATGACAGGAAGAGTTTCCTTATGGCTGGGTCTTTACTAGAGCCAATTTTACGGGCTGAATAATAATCAATTAGTGTGGAAATAATTATGAGCACTATATACTCAGGCTTCCAACACATGTAAAAGTAGTAGCTAGCGGCTAAAAGCAACGTCCACCTATACTTCGGAGATATGATGAAGTACAAAGCCACCACCAAGGGAAAGAAAAAGAGAAAATCTATGGAGTTGAAAAGCATATAGCCAGTTGTACTCTTAAGAGAGGTGTTTTAAAGCAATTAAGATATAAAGTTCTTCAATAAACGATTTACCTTGAAGTATTTGGCATCAATATCATAGCCAAGCCTACTAAGTTGATTAGACATTACTAAGTTAGAATACAGCTTATCATAGGCTGACAAACGTCGTTTCCAACTTCCTATTTTGCTAGGGTCAAAGGGTTGCATCATCATCCCTTTGCTATAGAAAGCAGTACCTTGATTAGCTTGCATATTTACCGATTCTGCAGAAACACTCTCTGGTGAAAGCTGCTGCATTTCAAGGTCTAAGTTTAGTGCATTCATTAACTTGGTAAGTGTGGTTTCAGGCTCAGTAATAAGGTCTTCATACCTTATACTATATGCGTTAGGCAGTATTGATATATCATCCCATAACTTTACACTATCCATCCAAACCCCTGTTATGTTTTTCAAGGTAATATCCGTTTTTCTATTTTCAGAACGGTACCTTTTGCTCACTTCAAGGTAGGAGGCTAAAACATCCCTACCATCTCTTATCATATTGATATAGACACTTTCGGGGAACACTTCAAGTAGTTGCTTTGCTACTTTGATGTTTGTAGGCGTTTTTTCTGAAAGATAGGTTGTACGTTCATCGTATCTGCCCGCTAAAAAGGAAGTATAGAAGTTTCTAAACACCTCTATCGCCTTTTCTTTACTGTAGTATACTTCATTATGTTCCAAAAAGAAATCATTGGTCATCTTTTGGTACAACCTAAATATCTCTTCTCCAAAATAAAATTCCGACCCACCCGATATCGCTGAGTGAGATAACAGCAATTTTTGAAGAAGAGTGGTACCCGACCTACCACAGCCACCTACAAAAATGAGTTTCATAATGCTTTCTGAAGTTTGACCTTATGGTCTACAAAAAAGGTGTCGTTTTGACTCACTAGTTGTTTTCCTGTACCAAAATAATCGCCCCGTTCCACATTAAAGGTAAAAGCATCTTTTACCCAGTCTATTGGGTCCATACCTTTTTCGTCATAACTCATAAATATGGTACAGCGATATTCACCATTTGCTAATGATAGTCTGTCTAAGGTCCATGTAAGTATATTCTGCTGGCTGCTAACTTGTAATGTCTCGTCAATAGCTATAGAACTTAAGCTGCATAATCTATTTCCAGAACTGTCGAAAATACCCATTGCACAATATACCTCAGTACCGACAACTGCTTTTTCACTGGAGTCTATCTCCAAATTGATATTTAAAGCTCTACCTGAAATAGCTGTATTAATAACTCTACCCTCATCATCAGACAAATAAACTCGCGAGTAACGAAGATCACCATTCCCTTCTCTGTTATCATGTTCTTTTAGAGATATGCCTTGACCTACATTCTCTACCTGCATATACTTCTGTATAGCCTGATGAGTAGGACCTTCATAAACCATTTTTCCTTTTTCTAACACTATAGCGCTATCACACAAGTTCTCGACTGCTACCATATTGTGACTAACAAATAAAACCGTTCGGCCTTCCCCCGAAACATCTTGCATTTTACCTAGGCACTTTTTCTGAAACTCATAGTCTCCTACTGCTAGCACTTCATCAACAATAAGTATCTCTGGTTCTAAGTGAGCAGCTACTGCAAAAGCCAGGCGCACTCTCATACCACTTGAATATCGTTTTACTGGGGTATCAATGAATTTTTCAACTCCAGAGAACTCTAATATTTCATCAAACTTCTCCCCCACCTCAGCACGGGTCATTCCCAAAATAGTGCCATTTAGATAAACATTCTCACGCCCACTTAATTCGGGGTGAAAACCCGTACCAACTTCTAAAAGACTTGCAACTCGCCCTGTAATTTCAATACTACCCGACGATGGAGCAGTTATCCTAGAAAGTAATTTTAACAAAGTACTTTTCCCAGCACCATTCTTTCCAATAACACCCAATACTTGCCCCTTCTTAACATCGAAAGATATATTCTGAAGAGCCCAAAAAACATCATCGCCTTCCTTCCCATCAAAAGAAGATAAGGAACGAAGGCGTTTGAAGCTTCTGAACGGTGCAGTAAGTGTTCTTGTAATAGTTTCGGCTAAAGAGTTACTCATTTTCTCTTTTAGCCCTATGCGATACTTCTTACCTAAGCCATCAACCTTTATTACTGTTTCTGCCATTCCTATAAGTTATGCAACATCAGCGAATGTGCTTTCTTTAGATCTAAAGAACTGAAGACCAGTAACCACTAAAAATGTAGCAGAGATATAACCCATCCCTATCATCTTCCATGGAACTTCTGTTGTGTTTAATAAAACCGCCCTAAACCCTTCAATAACACCAGCCATAGGGTACAAATAATAGAGTGTCCTTGCTGTTTCTGACCAGCCATCAAGATATGTAATTGGCCAAATAACTGGAGCTAAGTACATTAAGAGTTGCCCCAAAAACTGTATCATTTGGTTAATATCACGATACTGCACAGCTAGCGCAGAAAACCACAAACTCATTCCAAATGCAGTAAAAACCATCAAGGCAAGCATTATTGGCAGGTAGATGACTTCATAGCTAGGTGTAATACCATAGTAGAACATCATCATAACTAATACCGAAAAGGCGATAAGGAAATCTACCATTTTCGCAAAAATGGGGGTAAGCGGAATTATCAACCTAGGGAAATAGACCTTGGTCAAAAAATCTGCATTGGATACTAAACTTTGGGTGGAACCTACTAGAGAGGTAGAAAAGTACGCCCAAGGCACTAGTGCTGTATAAGAGAATATAGCATATGGCACACCTCCAATATCAGAGGATATACCAGCCATTTCCCCAAAAAAAACGGTAAAGATCACCATCTGTACTAGTGGCCGAAGTATTGCCCAACCAAACCCAAGTACCGTTTGCTTGTATATAACCCCAACATCTCGCTTAACTAGGGAGTATAGTAGGTCTTTATAACTAATTATATCCTTGATGTCGGAGATAGATAGTATCGAAAACCCCTTTTTGCTCTTTATTTTAACAGGTGTACTCATACAGCCTAAGCAAAAACATCTTTATACACAGCTGAAACACCTTCTGGCAGATCTATCGACGCTTTCCATCCCATACCATGCAGTTTAGAAACATCCATAAGTTTACGTGGAGTGCCATCAGGCATGCTAGTGTTAAACTTCAATTTTCCTTCAAAGCCCACCACATCTTTTATCAAATAAGCTAAGTCTTTAATACTTATATCATCACCTACTCCTATATTCACAATATCACTACCTGAGTAGTTATGCATTAAAAAGTAGCATGCCTCAGCAAGATCATCTACGTGCAAAAACTCACGCTTAGGGCTACCTGAACCCCAAACTTCTACAGCATCACTGTTATCCTGTTTTGCTTCATGCATCTTTCTGATCAATGCAGGCAGTACGTGAGAATTCTTTAGATCATAGTTATCATTCGGACCATACAGATTTGTTGGCATTGCTGATATATAATCAGTTTTATACTGTCGGTTATAGCTCTCTACCAATTTGATACCTGCAATTTTTGCAATTGCGTAGGGCTCGTTGGTGGGCTCTAAAATATTAGTAAGTAAATACTCTTCTTTTAAAGGTTGCGGTGCAAACTTCGGGTATATACAAGAGGAACCTAAAAAGAGTAATCGCTTTACGCCGCTTTTGTATGACTCGTGTATCACATTACACTCTATCATCAAGTTGTCGTAAATAAAGTCTGCACGATAAATGTTGTTGGCATTTATACCCCCAACCTTAGCTGCAGCTAAGAATACATGATCAGGTTTTTCTTCATTAAAGAAGTTACGCACCTGTAATTGATCTCGAAGATCTAATTGCGAGGAAGTACGAGTAATTATATTATCAAAACCTTCGCCCTGTAATTTCCTTACTATTGCTGAACCCACCATACCTCGATGGCCAGCCACATAAATTTTATCTGCCTTATTCAAGATATAAACTATTCGAAGTAATTAAAAACCTTGTGCCCACCTTCTTTCAGGTACTTATCACGCTTAAATAACGCTAGATCCGAATCCATCATCTCCTCTACCAGCATCTTCAATGTATACTTAGGTTTCCAACCTAACTTTTCGTTGGATTTCGTAGGATCACCTATCAGAAGCTCAACTTCTGTTGGTCTGTAATATCTTGGGTCTACTTCAACAACGCGTTTTCCTATCTCTAGATCCCATTCTGGGTTAGTTACCTTAGATACAACCCCATATTCTTTATCGCCTTCGCCATGAAATTCCACCTCAATACCTAGATGACCAAATGCCATTGATAGAAAATCCCGTACCATAGTGGTTTCTCCGGTAGCTATTACAAAATCTTCTGGCTTTTCTTGCTGAAGTATTAAGTACATAGCCTCAACATAATCCTTCGCATGACCCCAGTCGCGCTTAGCATCCATGTTTCCTAGATATACTTTATCCTGCAATCCTAATGCTATCCGAGCTACTGCTCGTGTTATTTTACGTGTAACAAATGTTTCTCCACGTGTAGGAGACTCATGATTGAACAAAATACCATTACAAGCATACATACCATAGGCTTCGCGATAGTTAACAGTTATCCAATATGCGTATAACTTTGCTACAGCATAAGGAGATCGCGGATAAAAAGGTGTTGTTTCTGACTGAGGTATCTCTTGCACTTTACCATACAACTCTGATGTAGATGCTTGATATATCTTACAAGTATCTATCATTCCCAAAATACGAACCGCCTCAAGTATCCTGAGTGTTCCTATCCCATCAGCATTTGCCGTGTATTCTGGGGTTTCAAAACTCACCTTAACGTGCGACATTGCCGCAAGATTATAGATCTCGTCAGGTTTCGTCTCCTGTATTAGTCTTATTAAGTTGGTTGAATCGGTTAGGTCACCATAGTGCATTCTAAAACTAGTATCATCACTTTGCTCTTCAAGATATAGATGATCTACTCTATCAGTATTAAATAATGAGCTACGGCGCTTTAAGCCGTGCACTGTGTAACCCTTACTCAACAATAGTTCTGCTAAGTAAGCTCCGTCTTGGCCTGTAATTCCTGTTATGAGGGCTGTCTTTCCCACTGAGTGTCAATTTTTTGCAAAACTACGACTATTTACCAACATAGCAACCTTAGCAATTAGCTTCTTTAGCCCCAGCAAAGCCTTTACTTTAGTAACTTTAGAATAATAGTGCAACATGATAACTATCAATAGGTCGGCCTCTTATAAACTTCTGTTCATTGTGCTTTCAGCAACATTGGTAAGCTTTTTCGCTACCAACGCATCAGCACAAACTACTTTGGTATTCCCAAAAGATAGTATTGTAACCAACAACATAAACATCACCTTCATTTGGAATGAGGTGCAAAACGCTTCTACTTATACTTTTGAAATTGACAACGACCCTTCTTTTCCTTCTCCAATAAGCAGCTCTGGCTTAACTGCCACATCTACCAGCCCTACCCTATCAATGAATGAGAGTTATTATTGGCGGGTACAGGCTATTGTTTCAGGAAGTGCCACAGCCTGGTCACAGGTACATTTTCTAAGAACTTTTCACCCAGCGACCATCGCGAGTTTAACGCTTTGGTTAAGTGCTGATAGCAATTTAGTTATAGGGGGGGCAAATGAAGTAAGCACTTGGACTGACCTAGTAAACAGCACTACCCTTAACCAGTTTGACCCCGCAAGACAACCACAATGGGAAGACTCTATACCACTATTAAACAACCAACCAGTAGTTCGTTATGATGCAGCTGGAGGAGCAAACTCCGACTATTTATTCACCCCACATACCAGCACGTTAGACCTAGGTGTAGCAAGCTCTATGATAGGGGTACTAGATATTGAGCCCGCTAGTTTTATGAACATATTCACCAAAAGAGAGTCAGCTGCAACTAACTCGGGAATCGAATTTCAAATGTTTTCTAGTAAATGGGTATTTTCACATATACAAAGTGGCAGTCCATTTAGTTTGCTCAATATAGAGACCCCTTTTGTGCCAGGCACCCAAGTGTTTTCGGTAACCCGAGGTGGAGCCAATGGTGGTATATTCAGAAATGGAATAGATTTAATGCCTTTCCTAAATATCCCAAGCGGTAACCCAGCAAATGCAAGTGTAAATAATAGTGTCGCAGAGTTTAGATTGGGCGCTAATAGACAGCTAACAAGTTTTTTTAAAGGAGGCTATGCCGAATTCATGTTGTTCACTGAAGAATTGGACACTACTACTCGTCAGTTGTTGGAGGCATACCTTTTCTATAAATATGCACCGCCTGTTAACTTGGGTAGTGATACGACTCTACCTTATAGCTTTTGTTCACCAGTAATTCTTGATGCGTCTGAACGATACACCAACTACCAATGGAGTACTGGTGCAACAACACAAAGTATTAGTGTTACATCTGCGGGTTTATTCGCTGTAACCGTTACAGATGTGTTCGGGAAAGTTTCTACAGATACAGTTTTGGTAAACAGACCTATTCCCTCATCTTTAACTACTTCCTCATTTTGTTCTGGAGATAATATAGTTTGGAACACCGACTTAGGAAGTAGCTATACTTATCAATGGTCGGATGGCTCAACTGCAGATAGTTTGCTTATTGACACACCCAATAATTACTCCGTACTAGTTACCGATTCCTTAGGTTGCACTTTCGCAAGCGATACCTTAGCCGTAAGTGTAGATACATTTGCTAATACTGTTTCAGTAGGACCAGATACGATCTCCTTCTGTGATGGAAATGTTTTACAACTAGCATCAGGTGCAGAGAATGTCAGCATTTATCAGTGGTCTACAGGTTCAATAGATACATTTACAGTAGTTACTCAACAAGGTGATTACTCTGTTACGGTTACCAATGCAAACGGGTGTACAGCTGTCGATTCTATTTTCATATTCTTCTCTGGTACTGCCCCATTAGTAGATTTTTCAGCTACAACAGTTTGCCAAGGCGCTCCTACATCGTTTACTGACCTATCTCAGGTTCAAGTATCGACAACTGACACTATAGTATCTTGGTTATGGAGGTTTCCTAATGGCGATTCTTCCGCACTTCAAAACCCAACTTATATTTTTCCCACTGGCGGAAATAACCTTGTAGAACTTACGGTTACTACTAATACTACCTGCGGATTTACCTTGAACAAGGTTGTTCCAGTTCTACCTAACCCAGTATCATTTTTTACTGATTCACTCTCTTGCGAAGGAAATTTCTACCAGTTTCAAGAAAATAGCACTCCAGCTATAGGCGACCCAATAACTACTTACAATTGGGATTTCCAGAATAGCATTACCTCTTCCTCTCCAGATCCAGTTACGCAATTCAATAATGCAGGCATATATAATGTGCAACTAGTGGTCACCAGCCAATTAGGATGTGTAGATACCTTTACTAGACCTTTTACCGTAGTTCCACAAGCTCCATTAGTTGCTCCCCCATCATTGATCAACCCCATCAATAATATTTACATAAGCACCGATAGTATTAAGTTCGTATGGAATGACGCACCAACCGCAGTGTCTTACATTTTAGAGATCGCTACAGATAGTAGTTTTAACAACATCTTTTTTAGTCAATTCGATATTGATAGCAATGTGGTGTGTATACCAAACAATTTCAATGACCCTCGATTGTTTTGGCGAATACAAAGTATTAACGTCTGCGGATCTGGCTCTATTACTGCTCCAGAAAGTTTCAGAACCTTTGATGCCACCAACATAGGCAACCTTAACCTATGGTTAATGGGGAATAAAGAAGCAGTTACTGTGAATGGAGCTGTTTCTTCTTGGGGCGATCAGTCTACTAACAATAATGATGGTGTACAAAATAACAGCTCACAGCGACCGCAACTGGTAAACGACAGATTGTTGAACGGACTACCAACACTTCGCTTCAATGGTGGTGATGATGAAATTCAAGTACCCCATACCAGCAGTCTATTTTTCGATATTCAGATGACAACGATAATGGTGGTGAGGACAGATACAAACGCAGGTGCAAGTACTCAGACATTACTCTCTAAGCGAAACTCAAATGTGATAGACCCTGGAATACCCCAAGGGCTTGAATATTTTTTTATAAATAGCTTATTCCGGACAGTTCATGGTGACTTGAGGTACGAAGGAAACAGATTTCAGGGCCGTAACATTCTTTCATTGACGAGAAATGACGAGATAGTAAATCTGCAAATAGATAAGGCACCCTTTAACCATCCCCCTTTTGGTTCACCAGCTACTGGGCAATTCATGAATAATAACGACCCTATTAGGATAGGAAATGGCAGGAATGTGAATGCGGCACTTGTAGGTGATATTGCAGAGGTGTTGATGTTCAGCAGAGAGCTTTCCGATAGTGAGATCAAAACAATTGAGGAATACCTAAATGACAAATATGCCCCTCCTGTAAACTTAGGTCCTGATATTACTGTGGAATATGGCTTTTGCGACCCTGTCATCTTAGATGCTGAACGACGGTTTTTAAGCTATACATGGTCTACGGGTGATACCAGTCACTCCATTGCGGTAAGAGCTTCTGGCATATATTCAGTTACTACTACTGATGTTTTAGGAAGAATTACAGCAGACTCGATAATTATTACTTTACCAAGTTTTGATGTTCCGGAAGAGAATGGTTATTGCTTGGGGGATTCTCTTCTATGGAACATCAACTTACCTAAAAATGGTTACACTTATCAATGGACAACAGGTTCAATTGACTCGTTCATTTACATCAAGCAGCCAGGCGATTATGGTGTTAGAATAACAGATATCGATGGTTGCTTTATTGGAGACACACTTACCTTTTTTGCAGATTCATTTGCTACAACAGCATCTTTAGGACAAGACAAAACCATTTGTGGGGGAGACACCATTCGCTTGGCCGCAGGCGGTCAGGTAGCAACAGATTTTCTATGGCAAGATGGCAGTTTAGATGACCAACTCATAGTAAGTAACTCAGGAGATTATAGCTTAACTGTAACAAATAATAATGGCTGCAAAGCAACTGACACTGTAAACATCAACATTCAAGGCCAACTAGCTGACATTGACTTTGTATTCAATACTACTTGCTTAAACGATACTACTGTTTTTACCAATTTAACTACTGTTAGTGCTCCATTTAGTATTCAAAGCTATTTCTGGGAATTTGGGGATGGAAATACGAGTATTGCTGTAAACCCAGACCACTTGTATGCAAATACTGGCAGTTATGCCATAAGACTTACTGTGGAAACCGACTTCAATTGCTTCTCATCAAAAGTGAATACCATTGATGTTCAGGAACTACCTAATGTTGCTTTCGACTATGAAATAGTTTGCGCTCAAAAGCCTATACAGTTCACCAATAGAAGTATGCCAGCATTTGGAGATCAGATAATAAGTTACAGTTGGGAATTGGCTTCTGGAATTATTGACACAACAGAAGACCCCAATTACACTTACCAACTAGCAGGTATTTATACTGTTAGTCTTACTATCACCACTCAAAATGGCTGTGTTCGCAAACTCACTAAAAATATCGAAATATTCCCCGCTCTGATCGCAAATTTCAGCGCTAGCGACTTGTGTGAAGATGACCAGGTAAGGTTTATGGACGAAACAACAAGCTTCTCCGTAATAAACTGGCAGTGGGATATGGGAGATAATTTAGGTTTTCCTCAACAGCAAAACCCAAATTATTTATACACCACTGCTGGCTTGTATAATGTTCAGTTAACCGTTACCAATGCCATTGGATGTGTAGATGATACAACGATAGAAATTGAAGTATTTGAACCACCGATTGTAAATTTCACCACACCTGATATTTGCGAGAACATCAGCTATCAATTTAGTGACTCAATAGTGCCAAACCCGAGCGACCCTGTTGCCATATGGCAATGGCAATTTGGAGATGGCAACATCAGGAATGGTCCAACTCCAGAAAACACTTATGATACTTCTGGCATTTACACAGTAAGCTTGGCCATAACCACCGAAAGCGGTTGTAACGGACAGGTGAGCAAACAAGTTTTCGTCTCCTCACCACCAGAAGCTGGTTTTAGTTTCGACCCAGATTTTGGTGCATCTCCATTGGAAGTTCAATTCACCAATGAGAGTATTGATGCCACTACCTTTATTTGGGATTTCGGAGATAACTCAGCTAATAGCTCTGCAGAAAACCCATTGCAGACCTACAATGCTGATGAAGATTACGTTATCACCCTAATCGCATCAAATGATATTGGTTGCTCGGATACTACTACCAACCAGATCACTGTGGCAGAGGCAGACCTAAATATTGCTATCACCGAACTTCAAGTTATCATTGAAAAAGAAACGGATCAGTTATGGAAAATAACCCCTGTAGTTACTATAAGTAACTTCGGTACAAGGCGGGTAAGTACTTTCGACCTCATTGCCTCATTAGCTAGCAGTGCTTCTACACTTCAAAACTGGACTGGTGACTTAAGAAGCGGGCAATCTACTTTGGTAACTTATGCAACGAGCTTCTATACTAGTAGCGAGCAATTTCAAACCATACTTTGTGTGGAGGCCATAAAACCTAATGGTGAAGCAGATCAAGACCCATCAGATAATCGCGACTGTCATATTCTAGATGGCGACATTCAGATAGGGAACATTTATCCAAGCCCCGCTCAAGAGCAGGCCTTTATGGATATCATTTTAGACAGGCGTGGTAGTCTAAATGTAGTCTTGTTTGATGTGGCTGGTAAAACTCATGGCACCTTGTACGATGGACAAACAGAAGAAGGATTAACGAGGATTAATATCAATACTGCGCAACTAGCCGCAGGAGTATATTTAGCAGAAGTCAGCTTCAGAGAAGAAAAATATGTCTTGAAATTTGTGGTGAAGCATTAATGAATAACATTGCCATTTTCGTTTCAGGGGCTGGGTCAAATGCAAAGGCCATTATTGATCACTTTCACGGGCTTTCCAATGTAAGGGTAGCTTTGGTAGTTTCCAGCAAAGCAAACGTGGGAGCGCTACAAATTGCTGAAGAGGCAGCCATAGATAGTTTGGTATTAGACAAACATTCCTTTACCCAAAGCGATGAGTTAATAGATGAGCTTTCCAAAAGGAAGGTCAACTTTATAGCCTTGGCTGGGTTTCTGTGGTTGATACCTAAGTACCTAGTTAAGGCTTACTCTGGTAGGATAGTAAATATTCACCCCGCTCTGTTACCAAAGCATGGAGGCAAAGGTATGTATGGCGCCAATGTTCATAGAGCTGTGCTCGCGGCTAATGAAAAAACCTCTGGTATTACCATTCATTATGTAAATGAAGAGTACGATGAGGGGGCGACTATTCTTCAAGTCGAGTGCCCTGTTTTTGATGATGATACGTCTGAAAAATTACAACAACGCATTCATCGGCTTGAGCATTTACACTACCCCAAAACTATTGAAGGGTTATTAACATCAGGTGCATAGTTTTCGGCCGCTAAAACCCCTCGTTTAAAGGCATTCCTCTACCTTTGCAATATCTATAGTTAACCCTCAATTCTTTCATCTTGAAAAGCATAAGATCTGCTCTCATTTCCGTTTTTTACAAAGACGGATTAGCACCCATAGCCGAATTTTTACACAGCAAAGGCGTAAAGATCTACTCTACTGGTGGAACACAAAAATTCATTGAAGAATTAGGCATCCCCGTTACTGCAGTTGAAGACCTTACCACCTACCCCTCTATTCTTGGCGGCAGAGTAAAAACACTACACCCAAAGGTTTTCGGCGGAATACTAGGCCGAAGGGAAAACAGCTCTGATCAAGATGAAATGAAGGAATATGCAATTCCTGAGATAGACTTGGTAATAGTTGATCTTTATCCTTTTGAAGAGACAGTACTTTCGGGTGCATCAGAGGCAGACACAATTGAGAAGATCGACATTGGCGGAATAGCATTGATCCGGGCAGCGGCAAAGAACTTTAAAGACGTACTGATAGTATCTTCTAGAAATCAGTATGAAAATGTGTTGGCCCTTCTCAAAGAGAAAGATGGAAGCACGGAGCTAGCAGATAGAAAAGCCTACGCAGCAAAAGCTTTTGCTACTAGCTCTAATTACGACACGCATATTTTTAATTATTTAGCGTCGGCTCAAGATGAACTCCACTTCAAAGCAAGCGTTCCAAGTGGTCAGGTATTACGATATGGTGAGAACCCCCACCAACAAGGCATTTACTATGGAGACTTAGATGGTCTTTTCGCTAAGCTGAATGGTAAGGAGCTATCGTACAATAACTTAGTAGACGTAGATGCGGCAGTAAACCTCATTGCTGAATTTGAAGAGACCACCTTTGTGGTAATAAAGCATACTAACGCCTGTGGCGTTGCTTCTCGTCCAACAGTTCTTCAAGCTTGGCATGCTGCTTTAGCTGGGGATAATGTTTCCGCTTTTGGAGGAATACTGATAACAAATACTAAAGTTGACAAAGAAACTGCTGACGAGGTCAGCGAACTATTTTACGAAGTTTTGATAGCTCCTGACTATGATGATGATGCCTTAGAGTTGTTAACAAGCAAGAAAAAACGCATCATTCTTAAACAACTTAAGCCGCTCAATAGCAGCAAACAATTCAAGAGTTTGTTGAATGGTGTTATTGAGCAAGATATAGATGATCAAACAGAAAATAAATCACACCTTACTACAGTTACTAAGGTAGCTCCGACAGAGCAACAAGTGAATGACCTATTATTTGCTAGTAAAGCAGCTAAACACCTAAAATCGAACACTATAGTTTTAGTGAAAGACCAACAGCTGATCGGTATGGGTTGTGGGCAGACTTCTAGAGTAGATGCTTTGCGACAAGCTATAGAAAAAGCTAAGCAATTTGGTTTCGACCTGAAAGGCTCGGTAATGGCTTCAGACGCTTTCTTCCCTTTCCCTGATTGTGTGGAGATAGCTGATAAAGCTGGAATTGAGGCAGTAATTCAGCCTGGAGGTTCTATAAAAGATAAGGATTCAATAGCTTATTGTGACGAGCATGGAATGGCAATGGTTACCACAGGAATTCGCCATTTCAAACACTAATTCTCTGTGGTATAACGAATTAGAATTGTGTAGATTTGTTTAAGCGGTAAGACAGCCCAATATTTAACATGAGTGTATTTAGTTTTTTACATAAAGAGATAGCAATAGACCTGGGAACGGCCAACACATTGATCATTATGGATAATAATGTGGTGGTAGATGAACCCTCTATTGTAGCTATCAATCGGTCTAGCGGCAAAGTTATTGCTGTAGGCCATCGTGCCATGCAGATGCACGAAAAAACGCACGAGAATATTAAGACCATTCGCCCATTAAAAGATGGTGTTATTGCAGACTTTAAGGCTGCAGAGAACATGATAGGCGAAATGATCAAAATGACCTACAAGAAGAAGCCCCTTTTCACCCCTTCATACACCATGGTTATTTGCATACCATCGGGTATTACGGAAGTGGAGAAACGTGCGGTTCACGATTCTGCCCAGCATGCGGGTGCACGTGAGGTGTATCTTATTCCTGAACCAATGGCAGCAGCTATCGGTATAGGTATAGATGTAGAAGAGCCGATAGGTAACATGATAATAGATATAGGTGGTGGTACTACCGAGATAGCCGTAATAGCTTTATCAGGTATCGTGTGTGATCAATCTATTCGTGTAGCAGGTGATGAATTCACCTTAGACATCATTGATTTCATGCGCCGCCAACACAACATGATGATAGGTGAGCGTACTGCTGAGAACATTAAGATAAATATCGGTTCTGCATTAACTGAGTTAGACAATCCACCAGATGACTTCCCTGTAAATGGGCGTGACTTGATGACGGGTATTCCAAAGCAGATAATGGTCTCTTACTCAGAGATAGCCGCAGCCATAGATAAATCAATATCTAAGATAGAAGAAGCAGTACTTAAAGGTTTAGAGACAACTCCACCAGAACTAGCCGCAGACATTTATAAAACAGGTCTTTACCTAACTGGAGGCGGAGCATTGATACGTGGGTTGGATATACGTTTGGCCCAAAAAACTAAACTACCCGTTCACGTAGCTGAAGATCCACTTAGGGCAGTAGTTAGAGGAACAGGTATTGCATTGAAGAATATCGGGAAATTCTCTTTCCTTTCTACCTCGTAGCGTAATACCTGAACATGAATGCGTGATCTTCTTCAATTTATAAGCAGATTCAGTTCCTTTTTCATTTTCCTATTACTGGAAGGGCTTTGCATTCTTCTAATTGTTCGCCAGCATAATTATCAGCGAGTCTCTTTCTTGAATTCAGCGGGTACTATAGTTGGCTCAACATTAGAAGCAAAGCATGATGTTACTGAATACCTTTCACTTAAGGCCGAGAATGATAGCCTTAGAAAGGAAAATGCCATATTACGTAGTAGCAGCATTAATGCATTTCAATTTTACACTAACATAAAGGATACGGTCTGTAGCGCCACTATTGACCAAACATATACCTTTCTTCCAGCAGAGGTGCTGCAAAATAGTACAGAACGAGCAAACAACTATCTCACCATAGATAGAGGAAGTAAACACGGCATTAGGCCTGAAATGGGTGTTATGGGTGCAAACGGAGCTGTGGGCATAGTTACTGGTGTATCTGAAAATTTCTCGGTAGTAATGTCTATACTTCACAGCAAACTCACGGTTAGCGCAGAGTTGTTAGACACCAAGTATTCAGGAACGGTCTATTGGGAAGGCGGCTCTCCTAGAACAGCTAAGCTAAACGGCATTCCTCAACACGTAAAACTCAATATCGGCGACAAAGTGGTTACAAGTGGTTTCTCTTCCATTTTCCCAAGTGAGTTGCCTATAGGTTCCATATCTAACTTCGTATTACCTGATGGGAGTAATTTTTATGAAATAGAGATCCTTCTAGCAACTGATTTCCAAGCACTCAGTTCAGTGTATATAATAGATGACCTTTACAAAGCTGAAAGAACCGCATTAGAACGCAGCTATGAATAACTTGGCTTACATAGGATATGCCTTTAGGTTCGTGCTTTTAGTACTGGTGCAGGTACTTATTGTGAATGATGTTCATTTACATTACTACCTAAACCCTTATATATACCCGCTTCTTATTTTAATGATGCCATTAAGCACACCGCATTGGTTGTTGATGGTATTAGGGTTATTCTTAGGATTAAGTGTGGATGCTTTCAGCAATTCCTTGGGTATGCATGCTGGTGGTGCAGTATTTCTAGCTTTTTTGCGGCCTTTTGTAGTAGATCTACTCACCCCGAAAAATGGTTATGAAACTGATGACCTGCCAAACATATTCTTTATGGGTTTCGGTTGGTTTGTAGCTTATTCAGGTATACTACTCTTTTGCTTTCACCTCTTCTACTTTTACCTTGAGGTACTAAATCTGAATAATGTACCTACTCTATTCCTGAAAGCTATCGGTAGTACATCCGTATCTTTAGTATTAGTCATATTGTTCTCCTTGCTTTTCGGCACCAAAAAGAAACGATAAGTGGAAAGGGGAGATATAAATAGAGACCGCAAGTATATCATTGCTGGCGCATTCGCTTTGATCTTTATGATCTATCTCGGGAAATTGGTATCCCTGCAATTAATTGATACATCGTATAGAGATAAAGCAAGTCAGAACGTAATACGAAAAGTCAATCTGTACCCTAACAGGGGATTAATATTCGATAGAAATGACAAGCTAATAGTATACAACGATGCGGTTTATGATCTCTACGTGATTCCTCGGCAGATAGATCCAGAAATGGATATCACTAGATTTTGCCGATTGCTGGCACTAGACGCAGACGATTTCGAAAAACGACTAAAGAAGGCTAAAAAACATTCCACTTACAAACCATCGATCTTTGTAAAGCAGATCACTTCAAGCGAGTTCGCTAGATTTCAAGAGTACCTGTATCAGTTTCCTGGTTTCTATGGGGAGTTACGTACTATTCGCCAATACCCATTTAGGGGAGCAGCCCACACCTTAGGGTATATTGGAGAAGTAAACCAGCATAAACTGGATAAAGACACTTACTATAAAAGCGGTGACTACATCGGCATTAGTGGCATTGAACTAACCTACGAGAAGTATCTAAGGGGCGAACGTGGCAGTAGATATGTACTAGTTGACAATTTCAATAGAGAAAAAGGGGTACATGCCGATGGCAGGTATGATACTGCTGCTATTTCTGGAAATAGCCTAAAAACGTCGCTAGATATTGAGCTCCAATTGTACGGTGAGTTATTGATGAGGGGTAAGAAAGGTGCCATAGTTGCAATAGAGCCTTCTACTGGAGAAATATTGGCTATGGTGAGTAGTCCATCATTTGACCCAAATTTACTAAGCGGCAGACGTCGTGGTGAGAATTTCAACAAGCTGCGAACAGATACTTTAACGCCGCTTTTCAATCGTCCCATTCAATCAGGGCAGAACCCACCTGGCTCTACTTTTAAGCCCATACAGGCTCTTATAGGCTTGCAAGAAGGTACATTAAAAAGCAAAACAGGTTATAGCTGTAATGGTGGATATATTCTCGGGTCTTTACGTGTTGGATGTAGGAACCATCCCAGGCCAAAAAACATATCCCTTTCTCTTCAGCATTCTTGTAATAGTTATTACTGCCACGTCTTCAGAAATGTGTTAGATCAAGAACGCTTTGAGAATTCAGCCGAAGCGCTTGAAAATTGGGATGAACACATGTACAGTTTTGGATTGGGTAAAAAGCTAGGCGTAGATGTTCCGCATGAGGTAGATGGTTTAGTGCCTACTCCGAAACTTTACAATAAAATGTACCCTACTGGAAGTTGGCGATCATCCACTATCATATCATTAAGTATAGGTCAGGGAGAACTTGGAGTTACACCGCTGCAGATGGCCAATTTTGTTACGGTTATTGCTAATAGAGGGCATTACTACCGTCCACATATTGTAAAGCAGGTAATGGGCGATAGTGCTACGCAAGTATTACAGACTTACCAGGAAAGACTAGTAAGTACTGTTGATACAAAGCACTTTGAAGCTGTGGTAGAAGGAATGTTCCAAACAGTTGAAAAGGGTACTGCAAGGGCCTCAAGAATACGTGATCTAGAATTTTGTGGTAAAACTGGTACTTCTCAAAACCCTCATGGTGAAGACCATTCCCTGTTTGTCGGGTTTGCCCCAAAGAATAACCCTAAGATAGCGATAGCAGCTCTAGTAGAAAATGCAGGTGGTGGCTCTAAGTTCGCGGCACCTATATCTAGCCTAATGGTGGAGTACTATCTTACAGACAGTATTTCTGATAGTAGAAAGCGACTAGAAGAAAGAATGTTGAACCTTAACCTTATCAACCCTAAACCAGAAGAATGAGAAGGAGGAGTTGGATAAGAGACCTTGACTGGATAACCCTTGGTATCTACTTTATGTTGGTAGTTGCTGGATGGTTCGCGATATATGCCGCATTATATGATGGCGTTAACGCCGACCCATTTGACTTTTCTAGAAGCTATGGTAAACAACTGATCTGGATAGGTGTGTCAATGGTTGTTGGTATCACCATACTTATAATTGACAGTAAGTTCTACACTACTTTCGCCTATGTGATCTATGGACTTGTGATGCTATCGCTGGTGGCCGTGCTCTTTTTTGGGCAAACCATTAAAGGGTCTACCTCCTGGTTCGTTATAGGTGGTTTCAGTATACAACCCGCCGAATTCGCAAAGTTCGCTACCTGCTTGGCTCTGGCAAAGTTCCTTAGTGGGTTGAACGTAAGTATGCGAACCATAGGTGCAAGACTATTTTCCGCTGGTATAATGCTACTGCCAGTAGGGTTGATACTATTGCAAGGTGATACGGGTTCTGCCTTGGTATTCTTTTCTTTAGTATTCGTACTTTATAGAGAAGGCCTCCCCTCGTGGTTTATGCTTTTAGGCATAGCCATAGCTGTGATAGCTGTTCTGGCTTTACTCATCAATAAGGTCTTACTAATAGCACTCATAGTTCTTGGGGCTGGGGTAATGGGATACTTGCTACGGAAGTCAACTTCAACTGTATTTCCTATAGTTGCCATTGCTATTTTATCCATTGGCTTAGTGCTATCTGTAGACTACGCCTTTAATAACATCCTTAGATCTCACCAAAAGGAGCGGATAAATGTATTACTAGGAAAGGAAATGGACCTTCGTGGGGCTGGTTATAATGTTCATCAATCTAAGATCGCCATAGGTTCTGGTGGCTTCTCTGGGAAAGGATTTTTACAAGGAACACAGACTAAATTCAACTTTGTTCCTGAGCAATCTACCGACTTCATTTTCTGTACTATTGGCGAAGAGCGAGGCTTTATTGGGAGTCTCTTTGTACTAGGAACATTCTTGCTGCTGCTTTGGCGACTGATATATGTGAGTGAACGGCAGCGATCTAAGTTCACGAGGATATACGGCTATGGTGTTGCTTCCATTTTATTCTTTCACGTAGCCATTAACATTGGGATGACGATAGGATTGGTCCCTGTTATTGGAATACCACTACCACTTATTAGCTACGGTGGTTCTTCCATTATAGCATTTACTATCCTAATATTTATCTTCTTGAAACTGGATGCTGACCGACTAGCGGTTTTACGCTAGTAACGAGATTATTCTTCGTCTTCGTAAACTTCATCCTCGTATATCAGGTCACCATCTAACTCACCTATTACTTTGAATTCCGTGCGTCTATTTAACTGATGACAGGGACAATCTGCAGAGTTATCTTCTGGACACTCGTCATATTGTAAGCAATCATCTAGATGTTGAGTTTCACCATATCCCTTAGCTGTCAAGCGACTCTGAGGTATACCTTTCTTAATGAGGTAGTTAACACAACTCTCCGCTCTCTTTTGTGATAAACGTGCATTGTATGAGGCTGACCCACGACTATCAGTATGAGATCCAAGTTCAACAATAATGGTAGGGTTCTCCATCATAATATCATATAGCGTGTCAAGTGTGTTCTTCGAAGCTTCTCTCAAATTCCATTTATCGAAATCGTAGTAGATATTCTTAAGCCTGTAGGCTTTTCCTATTTCAAATTTCTTCAAGTATATATCAACATGTAAAGTATCAGAACCTTGAATTCCTTTGGTGTCGAAAGTAGAAGAGGAAGCAAGGTACCCCTCCGCAGAACCTGTAACCTTATAATTTCTATCAAAGTTGAGCTCAAAGAAATAAGGGTCACTTGGGTCGGCAACATCATCATCAACCAGTATATCACTATCTAAACCTCCAAAACCTTGAAGGTGCAAGCTAACTCCCGCGTTAGTTAGCGGTGTTTTAGTAGTATCATCCTCATCATAAACATACCCCTTTACCGCAACTCGCTCTAAAGTGAAGTATTCGTAAGAGAATATATCATCACAGCAGGTCTCGCTGCGTATTGAAATGATACCTGGACGGTTTGACACTAAAAAGCCCGAGTTGTTATCCTTAGCCCGATAATACATCTCGTCTGTACTGGTGTTCAAAGGATAACCTAAGTTCTTTGGTTCTGCCGACCACCTGCTAAGCTCACCTTCAGTGCTAAATACATCGTAGCCCCCCATACCTGCATGACCATTAGAACTGAAAAACAATGTGCCACTGGCTCTATCAAAATAAGGAGTTGCTTCATCCCTATCTGTATTCACTTTAGTTCCTGCATTTCTTGGAGCTCTATATACACCTTTGCTTGTGATCGTACTGTACCAAATGTCCAAGCCTCCTTTACCTCCCTCTCTATCAGAAGTAAAGTACAGAACTTCGCCACGTTTATATGGAGCTAAAAAAGGATGCGTACTTGTACTTTTGGTTTCATTTATTATCCCTGGGAGCATTTCAGGTTCTGACCATTTGCCTTCTTCTAACTTACTAACGTAAATAGCACAATCTATCTTTTGATTCTTTCCTTCGTCGCAACGTGTAAAATAAAATCGAGTTTTATCATAAGAGAATGAGCCATTAGCAATATGCATACCCATTACATTAAACCTTTCAAAAATTTCAGCATTACTGTACTCACCATCCTTTAATGTGGCCGAATACAGCTTAATAAAATAGTCTGGAGGATTAACCCTATCATTAATAACAATAACGGTATCTGTAGGTAGCGATGCGTATAATAATGTAGTATCGTCCCACATCAAAGGGGATATATCAGTGTAGTGTGAGTTAACCGACTCATCCAAATGTTTAACATTAACCTCTACCGGGGTGTCCATATTTCGAATAGCCAATTCGCAACCTTCAGCATCAATTTTAGCCCATTTTCTTACTACCCTCGAGTCATCTCCCTTATAAGCCTTTGCAAATTCTTCAAAGTTCTTTTTAGCAGGCACATACTTACCATTGTACTTTAACATGGTGGCATACATGTATTGTACCATAGGGAATTTGGTAGGGTCTGTATCCAAAACCACCTTATACCACTTTTCTGCAGCCTTATAGTCCCTTGCAGTATAGTAAGAACCAGCGAGCTTGTATGCTGAAGCTGCATCATCTGGTGTCCTTACCATTACCTCTTCTAGCAGATCACTAGCAGCATAAACATTTCCATACTTTATCTTCTTAGTGGCTTGCTTAATAGCTTTCTTGACTTTAAAGTCATCCTTCTTAGCCGTGCTGTCTACATCTTGACTTTGCGCGGACGCGCTTATAAATAAAAATACAATAATCAGAATATACCTTGTCAAATCTCTCATAAGCGGGGGCATGGTACCAATATTGGTCCATCATCTGCGGTATTGAAATTACCTAGGTAAATAAGTGATATTTCGAATGCACCTCTTGTGTTTGATGCAGGTTGAAGTTCACTAGTATTAAGGTCGTAGCTAAACCCTAGACGTACAGACCTGTACTCTAGCCCAGTTGAAACTATTGGCGCGTCCTTTACTCTATACCACCCACCTATACTTGCAACCACTTTCTGTTTAGTAAAATGATATTCAAAGGCAGAACCAAAGTTTATTTGTTGTGCTTTATCCTGATACATAAAAATGTAATTCGGTGTAAAGTAGAGGTTGTCTATTATTTTAATTCTGCCGCCACCTTGAACTACATAACGCATTGGTAGTCTATTATCTGAATTATCATCTAAAAAGCTTTCCTTGGGTTGTGTCAAATGAAATACACTCCCCCCATGAAACATACTTACCCGCTTACTTATATTGAATGACCACAACAAACCCACATTCATATCAAAGTAACCAATGTTAGCTCCAGTAAAATTTTCGCCCGATGCCTGATTAGGGTCAAACTCTTCTCCATTATGTTGAGAAGGTAATAGTAGTGTTGCAGCGTCTAACGATCGTTGTACATATCCTAATTGTAAGCCTATCCCTAGCAAGTGTTTCCCCTTTCCACCTAAGCCCTTATGAAAAGAACCAGAAGCAAGAATACCTAAGTTACTTAGTCCACCATCTCCACTTTTATCATGAGTGACTGATAAGCCCGCGCCAAAGATGTCATTCTTCAGTTTCCCCTGAAGCAATTTCATATCATATGAACCCCCAACTGTTACAAAAGGAGTTGTAACACTGTTCCATTGGTTACGGTAAATGCCCGCAACCCGAAAAGAACCGTCAATTATACCAGTAAGAGCTGGGTTCAAAGTTAGCGGCGAGGCATAGAACTGGGAAAAATGAATATCCTGTGCGTCAGCATTTCTCCCCGTAAAGAGAAATAAGGTCATAAATAATAGTAATGGAAGTCTAGTTTTCACAGTAGTCTAAAGCTAACAAAAATTGACCTAGAAACTAAAAAGGCTTGACATGTGCCAAGCCTTTTGATGTCTTATGGATTATACACTAGAAGCGTGGGCAGAAATGTGCTTTTGACTTACTTCCCCAATTACCAATGTATGCAAGAGAAACTTCAAATCCTCCGTTTGCATTACTCGCATCTGTAAGTTCTGAAAAGTTCAGATCGTAACTGAAGCCAACACTAAAGCTTGACACGTCTATTCTAGTTGCAAGGATTAATGCATCACTACCTATAGCCCCACCAAAGTTTTTATCTCCTCTAACAAATCTGTAGTATGGGCCTATGTAGAATGCATTACCTGCTGGGT
Organism: uncultured Chitinophagaceae bacterium; assembly: GCA_964352775.1. Classification (GTDB taxonomy): domain Bacteria; phylum Bacteroidota; class Bacteroidia; order Chitinophagales; family CAIOSU01; genus CAYGTK01. Next base: position 1,793 of record CAYGTK010000010.1, on the reverse strand, counting down.
CAGCAGATTGGAAAAGAATCTTTGCTTGAACACCAAGCATAGTCTCAATAGAAGGACCCTGATTCATAATGATGAAACTAGGTAATAGATCTACTTGAGTGGCTATCTGGAACTGAGCACCACCATTTACTGAAGTCCGCATGAAAAGTTTAGCATTGTCACCGTCAACAAATGACATGTTCGGTCTATTGATATGAGCTATTGCAGCACCGAAATAGAAGTTCTTACGTTTTTCTGGAACGTAGTAGTAAAATACTCCAACCCCTATGTCAAAAAACAGAAAGCTATCATCTCCAGTAACCTCTCCTGGATTTATAGTCTCTACAAATCGCTCACCATCAAATTGATTACCGAATCGTGCATTTGTATAATCAACGCCTCGTGTACCAACTCCTCCCTGAAATCCACCACTTAAAAAATGTTCTGGTCTATTGTTGTACTTGCTACCTAAAGCTTTGATGTAAGAAAGGTTAATGTAAACCTGATTAGTTCCAAAACTCAAAGCACCTGCCTTATCAGTCAGAAAATTAATTCCAAAACCAATAGCATCCTTTCCTTTTCTTCCACCTACGGGTATTCTGAAATCAGCAGCACCTGCAAAAGTTCTAAAATAAGGCACTCCTTGGGGAGAATCTTGACTTAGAACACTCTGCCATTGATTTCTGTATATAGCAGTTAACCTATAATTACCAGAGAACACACCCGTCATTGCAGGGTTCAAATTCTGTGGAACTGCATTATACTGTGAAAAATGCGGGTCTTGAGCCTGAGCTTGAAAAGCTATGACTACTATAAAAAATACTAAGGCAACACGTATAAACCGACTCATGTCTCTAAATTATTAAAATTCTACTTTAATAGCGTAACACTTCCCTTAATTGTCTTTTGCAGACCGTCAGTGTATGTTGCATCAATATAATAAACAAATACGTCGCCAGGCAAATCTTTTCCTTGGAAGGTGCCATCCCAGCCAGCACTTCTATTGTCTTCCAATAGGCCAACTGTTTCAAATACCTTAGCTCCCCAACGATCGAAGACTTTGATCCTCAGGTCAGCTAGTGAAACACCCTGCACGAAGAACTCATCGTTCACATTATCACCATTTGGTGTAAACACGTTAGGCGCGAACAATATCAAGTCATTTTCAACAAACACTGTTACTTCAGCTGAACTCACACAATCAAACTCATTAGTCACTGTAACCTCATACACAGTAGTGACCTTAGGTTCTGCAGTAACAGATGCTTCAGATGAACTACTCAGCGTTGCAGCAGGTCTCCAAGAATAGGCAAAATTACCTACAGCATTAGGAGGGGTGAACGTATTGATTACGTCTGGAGTAAGAACTAGTTCCTCACCAAGTGTGATATCAAACTCCGCTGGGTCAAATTCAACTACTGGGTCTGGCAGTGGTTCTACTAATACTGTTGTATCAATTCTACAGCCATTAGCATCCACTACAAAAGCATTGTAAGTTGCAATAGCTAAGTTATTGAAATCAGCCTCTAAACCAATAGCTTCCGTACTATCTAAGGTAATAGTATACGGGGCCGTTCCGCCTTCAGCAGATACAGTAACTTGGCCTGTGCCTTCGTTTTCAGGACATATCATATCACCTACTACTTGTGAATAAAGTAAGCGAATAGGTTCACCGATAGTGATACCATTTACCGTATCTGTACAACCATTAACATCTGTTACGGTCATATCGTATGCTCCAATAGCAAGGTCAGTTATCGAATCGCCGATGAAGCCAGTGCTCCAGTTATATACGTATGGTGTAGTACCTCCAG
>CAYGTK010000009.1:0-36361 GCA_964352775.1 uncultured Chitinophagaceae bacterium | reverse complement strand
GAGTTTAGCGTGGTAGTAAATGTAGACACTACTATTTTTCCATGTGATTCTTTAGAGGCCAATTACACTTCTAGCCTTGATTATGGCTACGCCGGTTATACCATCGATTTCATCAATACAAGTATTAATGCTCTTTCTACAGTTTGGACGGTAAATGGAGATACCATTAGTACCATGCCAAACCCTTCTTATACCTTCGATTCAGCAGGGGTGTATTTTGTTAACTTGATTGTAGAGAATACGGGGTGTGTAGAAACTTTTAGCAGAATATTCAATATTGGACAAGACAAGTTCCAAAAGACTTACGGACAAGCGGGCTCCGACCAACCCGGTTATTCCATTACCACTAACGACGGCGGTTACCTGCTGGTCTATTCCGCTTATGGCGTAGGGCAGTCAGGTGCCATCAAGTTGGTGAAGTTGGATGTATTTGGAAATGTAACTTGGCAGCGTACGCTTGATGCGTCCACGGATGACGTTGCTTATGCCGCAGTTCAAGCTTCAGATAGTTCGTATTATGTTACTGGTAAAGCAGCCAATGCGACTTCAGGTACGGCTAATGGTTTCATTATGCATGTTGATGCCACAGGTAACAATCTATGGAGAAAGACATATGGCGATGTAGCCAATGATGAGTTTAGAGCAATTACCATTGCAACTGATGGAAGCATTATCGTTACAGGATTAACAGCTAATACCGTAACAAATGGTGAAGATGTTTCTTTGGTAAAAGTGGATAAGGCTAACGGAAATGTTATTTGGAGTGAACGATATGGTGGCCCAGGAAATGAGAATGGCCTTAGTGTAAGTGCAACTAGTGATGGTGGTGCCATTGTTGGAGCAACTCAAAACCCTTCAGGGAACTTTAGTTATGTATATGCCTTAAAGGTTACTTCAACTGGTGCAATTGATTGGACGTTAACACTCCCTGGAGCATCTCAAATAGACGAGGTAAATGGAGTAGGGGAAACTAACGATGGAAACTATTTCATTAGTGGAGTAACGAATACTTTTGGTGCAGGTCAAGGTGACTTATTCTTAGCTAAGATAGATGGTAGTGGATCTTTGTTATTCACTAGAACGTTTGGTACTAGTGCTAGAGACGAGGGCTTTGCCGCAATAGCAACTAGCGACGGTGGATTTGCAATAGCAGGCTCAACGGTAGGTGCTGGTTTTGGTAATAGTGATGTTACGCTAGTAAAGACAGATGCCGCGGGAACGGAAGAATGGTCGATGGTATATGGTGGAACATTAGTTGATGTTGGGCTTAGTTTATCACAAACCATTGATGGTGGTTATGTTATTGGTGGATATACTGAAAGCTTCACCTCAAGTAGAGAAATTTACCTTGTACGTACCGATAGCGCAGGTAGCAGTGGTTGCCAGGAGCAAGCTGCCAATTACACGCTATCTGGACCAACACCTTTTGGCGGAACTTTGAGTGTGAGCGACACGCTAGCATTCAATGAACTCAACTATTCCTTAGGTAGTCCTTTAAGTGCAGTAACGGGAACTACCCCTTGCTCGCCTTCATCTTGTACCGACCTTTTAATCACGTTAGATTCTACTATTTGTCAAGGGGGTTCTGCTTTTGGGTTGAATACAACGGGTGTTTACTTTCTAGATACTTTTGCATTGGCTAATGGTTGTGATAGCATCATACAATTGAACTTGACCGTTCTTGATACTTTAAGACAAACACTTAACCAGACTATCTGCTCAGGTCAATCATTCGCAGGTTATTCTACTACAGGGGTTTATGTAGACAATTTCCCCGCAAGCAATGGCTGTGATAGCGTTCGCACTTTAAACCTTACAGTGCTTACGCCAATAACTAGTACGGTTAACCAAACTATATGTGCAGGACAAAGCTTTGCAGGCTACTCCATAACGGGTACTTATATGGATATGTACCTTGCCTCAAATGGGTGCGATAGTACTCGCACCTTGAATTTGACAGTACAGTCGGCTATTACCTCAACCATCAACGAGACTATCTGCAATGGTCAGAGCTTCGCAGGATACTCTGCAACGGGAACTTATGTTGATGTATTTCCTATAGCAGGTGGTTGCGATAGCACTCGCACGTTGAACTTAACCGTTCTAGCACCTATCACTAGTACGGTCAATAAAACTATCTGCAACGGTCAAAGTTTTGCAGGATACACTAGTGCAGGTATTTATGTGGATGTTTTCACATTAACTAGTGGCTGCGATAGTACGCGGACACTAAATTTAACTGTACAAACGGCCATTACTAGCACCGTTAATCAAACAATATGCAATGGTCAGTCTTTTGCTGGATATTCTGCCTCAGGTACATATGTTGACATGTTCACCGCAACTGGTGGATGTGATAGTACTAGAACTTTGAATTTGACAGTTCTTGCTCCTATTACCAGTAACATCACCCAAAGCATTTGCCAAGGCCAAAGCTTTGCGGGCTATACTGCAACAGGTGTTTACAATGATGTGTTGACTTCATCTAGCGGTTGTGATAGTACTAGAACCATTAACCTTACAGTTCTGCCAACTACCTCTACTACTGTTACGGAAACCATTTGTAATGGTCAGTCATTTGCAGGCTATAGCGCTACGGGAACCTATACAGACACATATACTGGCTCTAATAGCTGCGATAGTGTCCGCACCTTGAACTTAACTGTTCTTGCACCGATCAATACTACTATCAACCGATCCATCTGTCAAGGCCAAACTTTTGCAGGTTACTCTAGTACAGGTACTTATATGGATACCTATACCAGCGTTAACAACTGCGATAGTGTCAGGACATTGAACCTAACCGTTCAAACTAGTATCACTACAACGGTTAATGAAACTATTTGCGAAGGCCAAACCTTTGTCGGATATACTGCTACAGGCACCTACATCGACCAATACACTGCACAGGGTGGTTGCGACAGTATTCGTACTTTGAACTTGACGGTACTAGACACTACCCAAGCTACTATCTCTCAAACTATTTGCGAAGGCCAAAGCTTTGCAGGTTATAGTGCGACAGGTATTTACTCGGATACATATACAGGTTCCAATGGCTGCGATAGCACACGGGTACTTGATCTTACTGTATTAAGTAATGATACCACTACCTTAACGGAAAGTATATGTTCCGGAGATAGCTTTGAGGCATACTCTACCACAGGTACATATACCGATGTTTATTCAGGGTCTGATGGTTGCGACAGCGTTCGAGTTTTAGAACTAACTGTTCTTCCAGCTGGAAGTAGTGTGGTAAGTGTTGACATCTGTTCAGGAGAAAGTTATTTAGCTGGAGGATCATTACAGACAACAACAGGTACCTATTACGATACCATCTCTAATGCAGGCTGCGATAGCATCATCCAAACGGATCTTACTGTTAATAATTCACCATCATCTCCAACAATTACACGTGCGGGCTTCACTTTAAGTGTGCCTGCTGTATATTCTTCTTATCAATGGTATGTGAATGGACAATCCATTGGTGGAGCTAATGGCTCGTCTTACCCAGTTACTTTAAATGGTGATTACTTTGTGTTAGTAGAAGGAGCAAATGGATGTAGCACAAGCTCAGATACCATTTCAGTTATTAATGTAAGTGTGGAGGAATTATTAGAGAACAATATTTCTGTATTTCCAAACCCTACATTCGGTCAGGTGTTTATTGAGATGAAAACCCTACCTGTTGAAGCGGTTACAATTGAATTGCTTTCAATAAGTGGTCAACTACTTGATGTGGTTACTATGACGAATATTAATACCACTATCTCGTTAACTACATACGCGGCTGGAGTTTACTTGGTGAAGGTTATACATCCTGACGGCGTGCTCCAGAAACGCATCGTTAAGCTGAGCGAGTAGACACACCGCTAACCTACTGGAATTCAATTCCTTTTTTGGCTATCTTGTACCTAGAATCAGTTGCTAGTGCTCAATTTATTGAATAAGAAGAAGTCGGGATTAGAAGGGAAAATCGTTCGTGAGTACGATAAGATGCGCTATCTGAAAGATAAGCGTCACATCTGTCACGCCCCGTTCAACAATATGTATTTCAACATTAGGGGCGAAGCTGCACCTTGTTGGCTGACCTTAACGGAGGCAGATAAATTTCCAGAGAAATCATTACGAGATATTTGGTTTGGTGAGAAATTTCAACAGATACGTAAGCACGTAGAAAAGACGGACCTTTCTTATAAATGCAATACCTGTAAGCAGAATTTAGAGCGAGGTAACTACGTCTCAGTGCTTTCTAAGTTGTATGATTTACCCTACCAATTGCAGAAGTATCCATCGCAAATGGAGTTTGAACTCAGTAACATCTGCAACTTGGAATGTGTAATGTGCAAAGGAGAATTGTCTTCTACTATAAGAAAGAACAGAGAGCAACTTCCTGCAATTCAGACACCTTATGATGATGCTTTTGTTGATCAACTAGAAGAGTTTATTCCACATTTAAAGGAAGCCAAGTTCTTAGGGGGTGAGCCATTTCTTATTGAAACTTACTTCGAAATATGGGAAAGGATGATAGCTATCAATCCAGACATTAAGATCCATATAACAACAAATGGCTCGGTTTGGAATAATCGCGTTCAGCGTATTCTAGATAAATTGAATTGCCAGATCACACTTTCGCTTGATTCGGTAGTGAAAGAAACATACGAGAGTATCCGCATACGCGCCAATTTCGATAAGGTGATGGAAAACTTCCATCATTTTCTAGATTATTCTAAGGAGCGGAAAGTGTGGTACGGTATGTCCGTTAACCCCATGCAACAAAATTGGTGGGAAATGCCTGGCTATGTTGAATTTTGTAATGAGCATAATGTCCCTGTGTGGTTTAATACTATAGTCTATCCGCATAAAAATGCATTGTGGACCTTGCCGCCAGATGAGTTGGGAAAGGTTTATGGCGAGCTGTCAGCAACGGGAATGCCAAGCCAAAAGAATGCTAACGAATCCACCTTCAACAACAACAGTACTAACTACAGAAACCTGCTAGAGGGACAAATAAAGAGTTGGTGGAAAGAAGCTCAACAACGTGAGCAAGAGAAGGCCGATATACCCAAAAACGAACTTCAAGCAAAGGCTACGGAATACTTTAACAGGAATTTGCTAGACTACTTTTTTAACGACCATTATTTAACAGAGGGTTACAAAAGAAGTCGAATTAAGAGCCTCAAAGAAAAACTAGTAGCCATAGAAGGCCACCTCAATGGAGAAAAGGAAAAGCTTTACAGTTATCTTTATCTGAAACCGATAAGCATAGTGGTGAAAGAACTAGCGGGCAAAAGCGCTTTAGACCTTGCTGAAAATTGGAAGGAAGAATTGGAATGAGCTGGATAGATAAAATACAAGGACTACTCAAACGCGAGAAAAAGGGGCAAGAAAAAATGTGTCACTACCCGTTCTTCAACCTTATGGTAACAGCTGGAGGGCACTATCAACCCTGCTGCAAATACAACGAGAATCTATCGGATAAAGGAGTAGAGCTACACGCCTCAAAGAATGACATGATGGAAGCGTGGAATTCCGATTCCATGGCGGAATTACGTAAGGCTTTTCTAGAAGGAAAACAGACGAAAGGCTGTAGGCAATGCTGGGATGAAGAAGCCCAAGGCATCCGATCAATGCGTTTTGATGGATTTGATTACAACATCCCTCAAAGCCAAATTGATAAGCCTGTAGACCCAATGAGGTTAGACCTTTACCCAAGTAATATCTGCAACTTAAAGTGCCGTATTTGCGGGCCTGCCTATTCCACCAAGTGGATACAAGAGGCAAAAGATAGATTGTATCAAGATGAAGAGATACACTTAAATCTGACGGATGCTAATTTGGAATTAGTAGACAAGTGGCTGCCAAATATTAAGGAGTTCGGGCTTTTTGGTGGCGAGCCCCTCTACATGAAAGAGACCAAAACGCTAGTCAAGAAATGTGTGGACAAGGGACACAGCAAGAATATCAAGCTATTGATAAATACCAATGCTACAATTTATAGCGAGGAGTGGGCTAATTGGTTTTCCCAGTTTGATAAGGTGCTACTCAATTTCAGTATAGATGATATTGGTCTTCGCTTTGAATATCAACGGAAAGGCTCCGATTGGCAGAAGGCAGAAGAAAACATGAAGCAATTTGTAGCCAAAGGCGGTTACGAATTCGAAGACACAATTGAGTGTAAAATATGTTGTACCGTAAGTAGTTACAACGTCTTCTATATGCCCGAGTATTTTGAATGGTTAAGCACCACCTTCCCTGGTATGCCTGTATTCTTCAATTTTTTGCACGAACCTGACTACGTAAGTATCAGGAATTTACCAGAGGAGGTAAAACAGATAGTTAAAGAACGCTTGCTAAGTGTTGGTAGCGGTAGCTATAGAATGGAGAAGAAACGGACGAGAACAGTAGAAGACATTATCCGATTCATGGAAGCACCTAGTAATACACCTTTTCAGAAGTTTTTTATTGAAGTAGGAAAAGGAGATGATTACAGAGGGGAAAGCTATGCGGAGATCTTTCCAGAATTTTGGAAACACATTTCTAAATATCAAAAAAGGGGTGTGATCTCTATCTAATATGGGACTAGCTGATATTTTAGGATTTAAAAAAGAGGATAAAGCCAATATCCCACCTCATTCCGACTTAATGGGGCGGTCGAAGGCATTTTGTATGGCTCCTTGGGTAGAACAACATGTAGCGGTTCACGGCGAAATATTTCCTTGCTGCTTATCAGCAGAGCATATTCCCGAGGCCCTTGGTGATATGAAAAAGGGCGATACTCTTGCCACTACTTGGAATAACGAACGATCAAAGGATCTTCGTCTCAACATGTTGGGCGATAAAAAGAGCAAGCTTTGTGACCTTTGCTATCGATATGAGGACTTAGGCAAAGAAAGTCCCCGACAGCAGATAAATCACGAATTCAAGCATCGTTTTAACGAAGTAAAACAAACCAAACCAGATGGCTCTTTGCCTGAGCATAAGCCATCTTACTTAGATATTCGCCTGTCTAACCTCTGTAATTTTAAGTGTCGTATTTGCTCACACTATTTTAGTAGTAAGTGGTATGATGACGCCAAAGCAATGGGCATGATGAATGACGAATTCAGTCGTATGGTTTACCCTACAGACGACCTAGATGGCTTTTGGGACCATCTTGAGCCAATGCTGTCCAGTATTGAAAAGATACACTTTGCGGGTGGTGAACCTCTTATTATTGAGAATCATTATCGCATACTGCAGTACCTGATCGATAATAACTTGACGGATGTACGCCTATCGTACAACACCAATTTCTCAGATTTCAAATTCAAAGGTCATGATGCTATTGAAATGTGGAAGCATTTCAAAACCATTTACCTCTGTGCCTCACTTGATGGGTCTGGCTCACGAGGAGAGTACATGCGCAAAGGCCAGCGCTGGGATAAAGTGGAGCAGGAGAGAAAGCGTATGCTCACCGAATGCCCTCATATCAGCTTTGAGTTAACGCCTACTATTAGCATTATGAATGTGTGGCATTTTCCAGATTTCTATCAAGAATGGGTAGAGAAGGGTTTGATGCAGCCACATGAAATGAACATCTATCTATTATTCAATCCTGATTATTATAACATTCAGCGGTTACCAAAAGCTGTGAAAGCAACAGTAAAGTCTAAGTACACGAGCTTCATCAATGGATTTATAAGTTCGTTAGGTAAGGACGGAGAAAAAGCCAAGGGCCATTTTGAGTACATTACCCGTCACATGGAAGAACGAGATTTGCCAATGAAAAAAGAGTTCTTCGATTACAACAAAAAGCTTGACGGTGTTAGGGGCGAAAGCTTCGAGAAGGTGTTCCCTGAATTAGTAGAGCTGTTTGAGACTTAGTTCAGGATAGTTTTTCTCCAAATATTCTTCAAAGTCTTCGGGGTCATAGATCAACTCTTGGTAGGGGCCTGTCTCAATATTAAAGAATCTACTTTCGTTGAGTTCTCGGATGTTGAATTTCATATCGAAGTTCATATAGAGTTGATCTATAGGCATATTACCAAGCTCATTTACTTCGTGTTCCCTAAACGGTTCTACTTGATAGGTTTGGGGATAACCTTCTATCAAACAATACATTATTGATGAAGCGAAATTTCCGTGATGGATATAGCTATGCAGATCATACTCATCTGCCGGTATATAGAGCTTTGAACGGGTATCGTTTTTGGCGGCTTTAGTAAGAAGGTATTCATACTGTTTAACAGTTCGCTGTGGTCGTTTTCTAATGCTTACTACAGCATAGATGTTGTATGCCAACAGGAGCGAAAGGAGAGCACTTACTGGAATCGAGTTGATAAGCTTTCTCCTGTCCCAATTGGGTAATAAAATACCTATAAAGAATACGCTAAGAATAAGGATGTTTATTGGTGTTATCCATCTGTCCATTTGTTGGTTCTGGAACCAGAAGAATTTTGGTTGGCTGAGGTCAACATAATAAGCTAGAAAGGCAAAATACCCAAGCATTAGAAATAAAAATAAGACTCCATTAAGAGCCTCCTTTCGTCTTATTAGTATAATAATAGAGACAACAGCCAATATTGTGACAGTTGTATAGCTAAAGGCGTATAGATAAAATAAGTCGACAAGATTATCGTAAGAAAAGGCGGCTAAAAAACTATCCAATTTTTCGCTAGATAGCACGTCTGATCCGCGCTGAGACTCATAAGGGCTATTCAAGGCCATCCATGCTCTTGAAAGGAACATCAGCGCCATGAAGATCAAGGGTGTCTTGTTGTTTAGTAAGTATGGTAAAACGTCTTTTCTGAACTTAGACGATACGATAAAATAGGCACCGCAGAATATAACTGCACTCATTACCATCGGGTGTGAAAAAGCAACATAAAATGAACTTATAGCTAAGCCGATATATCTCATTATAGGCTTGATACCTTGATGCCTTAATAAGCTGAAGAATAGTACGCCCATTACTAGCCCTGGTGTTAACCCCTCAACTAGTAGATAATAATTAGACCCAATGGAAACAGTATAAATCAGTAACATGAACCAAGCCGCCCAAATATCTTTAAGCCAAAATCGAAGAAGAGAAAAGATGAACACATAATATAAGACCTCGTTGATCAGATAAAGTGAAAGAATGGTCTTAACAGAAATGCCAAACTTGGCTGCGAGGATAGGCATCCACTCCAATAATGCTATTACAAAACGATTTTGAAGGGAGGGTAGCTTCTCATATATCAACATTTCGAGCACTAGAAATGCGCCATCTAACATCAATCGCTCTTTAACTAAAAGAAAACCCATTGCCAACATAGCTGGGAAAAAGACTAGCGCCACTACATCAATAAATTGAATACCCCTAATACTAGTTCCGTCATGCCTCATCTGCTAATAGGTATTTCTGGTTCTGAAGATACTTTGCAATTGTAGTTCCCATTAACTTATACCCCCTTGGTGTGTGGTGACCATCAAGTGGCCAGTAAAGCTCTTTTCGTTCTTTTAAGGGAAGGTTATTGATAGCTTCAAGAATATCTATATGGTCGATGTTATTATCATTGAGGTATTCTTTTATGGGCGCTGTAGAGCTATTATATTCTCCAGCATCAGCTTCCTCAGGTACTGGGTGCGTCACGAAGATGACAGATGAATCATTTTTTCGTCCCAAGGTTATAAATTCACTAATTAGAGATCTCAATTGGGCGATGGCTTCTTCCTCTTTCCGTTCTCTATCAGACCTACTCAAGAATAACCAATCGTAATTACCAAACAAGAAACTGTGATAAAACCACCTAACCAAATGACTGTGCATATATGCCCTTCTTAAGAAAGGACCATTGTTTTCATGAACGGTACTATCGGCTAAAAACCGCTCTATCCCCCCGCCTGCGATAATATCGCCGATATCAGTGTTGTTTATCGCTACTAGAACAAGGTCAGGGTCAAATTGAATTAGCTTATCTCGAAGTAAAGAATACGAAAAGAAAGGGTCGCTACCCGCAACACCACCACGAATGATCTCTATTGTTGAAGTGCTATCAGTAGTTTTATTTATCTCATTTTCCAAAATAGCTTGCCAGGATGAATCAGGAATACTACCGTAACCTTCGGTAAAAGAATCACCAAGGGTAGCTATACGGAATTCACCAGTTGGCTTTTTCAATGGATGTTCTTCATCCATAATACCTATGCTGTTTGTCAGGCCTTTGTACTGGAATTCCTCAGTAATTATTTTAACCTCAGTATTTGGCTGACGAACATGATACCAGCTATGGTTTTGGTAACCTGAATATTGGTCTGTGTAGTCTCCACCAACTTGTTCTTGCGGAGTATAATAGTCACCTTTTGTACGTAAGGACACCTCTGATATAATTAGAAGAAGGGAGAACATCGTTAAGGCTAGAACTACTATTTTGAGCACCCCTCTCATTCTTTGATTTCTTTCTTTAAGCAATTAAACACACCATTAGCAAAATGAGCGTAACCTAGGGGGTTGTTATGACCATCTACTGGCCAGTAATAATTTTTAGATGACTCCCCAGTTATTTCTACTTGATCTTTTAGGTGATTTAAAATATCGCAGTAATGGATATTTGAACTGGTTAGCTCATCGCTAATGAATTTCAGATCTTCATCGTATTCACCCGAATAGAGTTCTCCGAAAGTAGGGTGTAGAATAGGTATAAATGCAATTCCTTGTTCTTCACAAAATAGATAGAGGTCTCTGACTTTTTCTATGATTTTTTTAGCAGCTTTTCGTCTTTCGTCAGCTTGCTCTTGTTTGGTTAGGTATAACCAACTATACCCTCTTATTCCAATGTAATAGAATCTTATTAGGTGGCTGTCGTAGAAGAGCTCACTTATTGGTGGTTTCGGGTTGTATTGAATAGTGCTATCAGCTAAGAAGCGGCTATCGCCCCCCCTTATCATTACATCATCAAGGTCAGAATCATTAATGGCTAAAATTAAAATGTCAGGGTCGTACTTTAAGTAGTTCAACTTAAAAAGCATTGCTTCGTAAAAGGGGTCACTACTAGCAACCCCGCCTTTGAATACAGTGTGACTATTATGGCTTTTAACTTTAGATAACTTCCCTTGAAGAAGAGAAGGCCACATAGAATCAACTGGGGCTCCTATACCCTGTGTGTAAGAATCTCCTAAACAAACAATTCTGATCTCGTTACTATCTTTTTGTATTTTATGGTCTATATCACGTAGCCCCTCTTTATTAGTTTTAATAGTGTACTTAAAGTCTGGAGACTCATCAGGTATCTCAGCTTCTATTGGATGCACGAAAAGCCAATTGAATTCCTGTACTTCATAGGGCTCTACAAAAAAACCAGACCTTTTCTCAGTATAGGTATAAAACCAACCTTGGTAACGTAAAAAAAGCTCTGCAACCCCAAAGATCAATACGATTACTGTTAGGAGGTATATTAAATAAAAGAACCCTTTTTTCATCTGGAGACATCCTTTGGTTTGAATATACCCATTTGCTGTTTCATATAAGGGTTGTAAATGCTTCCTACTTTCTCGTAGTTAGAGGGGAATCCAAGTTTGCTTTGCTTTAAGCAGTTGATGATCCCATTATCCACCTTTTCATTTATGGCTAAAAAGATAGGTTGTTTTACTTCTGAAATTCTCATCTGACCAAGGTGATAGCAACTAAGGTCGATAGCATTTTTTGGAGAAGCTGTAGCCCCAACCCCAAAATACCAATGCGTATCAGGAGATCTTCCTTTCATCAAGTAAACCAAGCCAGGCATATTGGTTAAGGCGATCAATTGGTCACCATATTCGTAACCGTTAGTTATCAAAATCCGGTGTGTTTCCGTAAAGAATTTATGGGTAGCTGTATTCAGATAAATATCTTCTGTTAAATTATAGTGGTGAGTTTGTTGCATGGCTGAACCTATCTGTCCACTAGGTTCTCTGGTGTAACCCCAGTTTAGCGTCAAAAAATGTAAACTGCAAAGTAGAATAACAGCCCCAGATATTATAGACTTGTGCATGTGGTTTGATGTTAAACCCCATATTAATAAGACCGCCAATAACGGAGCAGTTAGATGAGATAATAAAGACATTTCTAAAGGAATAGCAGTTCCCGCTGCAGCAGATAAAGGGATGGCTAAACAGATCAATATGAAAGGCACTATAATTTTAAGAACATGCTTAGTATTGCTGTTTTGCCACAACTCGTAAATGCCAATTACTAATAAAGCCAAAAGCACATTGTTGGTTCTAAATTCCCAACCCGTAAAACTCTGAATAGCCATAAGTTCTTTAAGCGAATAAACGGCTAACAATAAAAGAAAGAAGAGGCCAATATATTTGGGTGTAAAAAAGGGAGCAGACGTTTTCAGCAACCATTTCCTAATAGCTATAAATGCGAAAGCAGGAATTAAGTAAAGGGAAAAAACGGGTAGGTCATGAGCGAAATAGGTCAGGAGTATATCGCTGATCTTATACCCCTGTATCTGAACTATCTCATAGCTCTTTTGATAAACAGATAAGAGGTCATCATACGGAGTGATAATATTGAAAAACATTGTCCAGAATATGAACTTACCGAGAAGCATTAAGACGGTGAATACGATTGTTTTTCTAATTCCGAAATGGTATAGTACAAAGAATGGAATAAGGAGTAGGACGACCAAAGCTGTCGAAAATTTTGCTAGGAATATAACCCCTAATAGAATCCCTATGCTAATGTTTATAATAAGTTGGTGTAAGAATGAATTGTTGTTTGATGTAGACCAAATTAGCAAACCTCCAATTATGAGGGTTAAGGAATCACAAATGTGTAGGTAGTAGACCGCATTTGGTTGTAAACCCAATCCAAACCCCAACAAGCTTAAACCCAACCAAGAAGTTAGGCCGAAATTTGGTAACGACTTGACTTGAAAATAACGATGACTGGCCCATCCAAAAAATAAGGCTGATAATACTTGCATACTCACGGTAAACCACCGTATGCTAATCAGAGTAATGTCTCCTATGAAGAACTTGCTGAATAGCAATTGGTACATTAAATGGATCTCGTGGTATTGTTCTCCTTGGCGGTTAAAACCTAACATCACGGCACCCTCATCAGTTATCTCAAAGCCCTTGTTCATTGCCCATATAACAAATATCATTTTGAGAGCAACACAGACAAACAAAAATATCCGTAACGGAAGAGCAAGAGGACTATCCATTAGCCTTCTTATCTAAATGTACCAAAGCAATTGAGGTGTTCAGTATCCGAAAGAAGTGCTCACTATCCGTTCTTTTAAAATAGTGATCATCTACTTCATCTGTTACTTCTGGCCAAGTTATGCCATCGTAGTCATGCCATATAATAGTGGCTTTATCCTTTTTCACCAGCTTGTAAGCAAGGTCGGTATCGTTCTTTACATACTCTTTTGAGTGTGCGGCGTCGATAAATACCATGTCTACAGTACCAAAATGCTCTTTCAGGTCAACTTCTGCAGTATCAGCTCGAATGAAGGTTATCTTTTCAGAAATGGGGTCATTCTTGAATAGCGCTCCCTTTTCTTTATTTCTGATGTATCGTAAGTCTTTGGAAGAAGCATCAAGCTTTGGGTCGTTATCTGTATCTGGAAGGTCTATCGTAATAATTTCCCCATTAGCAGGTAGATGGTAGGCTAGATTCAGCGTGGTTCTTCCATTGAAGGTGCCAAACTCCATTACTTTTAAAGGTTTGTAATGGCTTATTAGCCTTGTAAGAACATAGAGTTCGTAGTTAGATACATTTCCATCGGTGCTATTCGTTTCTCTCAATTCAATAGCTTGTGAGTTGAATAACTGGTCAAGATGGATAGATGGAACCTTTGCCTCGTTTGGAAAGTATCGTTGATACAGTCGTTTTACAACCTCGTATTTAAGTTCACGGTCTTTACTTGGGATAAGAAATCCCAAAAGGAAATAGATAAAGGATAATAAGACTTTAAGATATGGTGTTAACGAGCCGAACATATAGTTGAGGGATGAACCTAAAAAGCAAAGTACGACCTTTTTATTTATTGTCAATAAATGAAGTGCTAGGTTTAAGGCTTTCTATCTCTCGGAAAATTGTAATTTGCTTTACGACCTAAAACCAGATCTTGCTTAAACGAATCTTAAAGATCATTTTAATATCCCTTCCTTTGGTATACATTGCCATTGTGTTTTATCGTGCGCATTGGTCTTATACTTTCTTAAAGTTGAATAAATATGGGCTGTCGCACAACCTCTTTGAAATTGATGGTCAACTAGGATATAAACTAAGACCGAATAGCACAGGGTATCAATATTTTCCTTTGGGCGGGCCATATTCAGTTCAAATTGACAAATATGGATTTCGATTAGGTGTTCGTTCACTGTTATCAGAGCAAGTTCAGTTTGTAACACTAGGAGATTCCCATGTTTTTGCTGATGGCTGTTCTGCAGATTCATCTTTTGGGCAGATCGCCAGTAGTATCCTTCAACAACCAATTAGTAATGCTGGTGTAAGTGGATATGGTTATCCCCAGATATATTTATTGTTGGGGGAATTATTGCAGGTCCACAAGCCAAAGGCCGTTGTTTTGTTTTGTTCCCCATGGCTTGGTGAAAGGGCTACTAGCTGGTATGCACCTACCTATAATGGAACAGTGCCTGTTCCATATGTTTATGATAGTCCTAGTGGTGGTCTAGCAATTCGCCGACCGCTTTACGAAGCTAGACTACCTAATATAGATGAGGGTCATTTGAGAAGCTCGGAAGCATCTGTAGTCGAGTTCCTTTCCTTTGTTAGCGATACTTGGTGGGACCTGTATGTCAGAGTTGATATGCTTAATACTATTATTAAATTGAAAATGATATTGGGTATCATACCTAAACCACATCACGATCAAAACGAAGCGGAACGATACCTTCTTAGTTTGATAAAACAATTGCTTGATGAGAATGGCGTTGCTGTTATTGCAATTAATATGAGTCATGAGAAGAATTATGACGTAAGCGGCATAATGAAAATTTTCGGACCAGATAATCTGATCGATCTAGATCCAATACTTTGGAATGGATTACCCGAAGGTGCTAGTTCTGAAGAATACTTTAAGAATTACGCTTTCACTATGGGGAATCCCCCCGAGGTTGTTGACTACCACTTAAACTGCGATGCACACCAGTTTATTGGTGATACACTAGCTAATTATCTAGATTATCGATATCAACTAGTTGATACAGTTTTGGGTCGTCGCCCCTCGGGTATATAGCATTACAATTAACTTCGTCATCTTCAAATACCATCTCTTTGTTGTGAAATACGCGAAGGTGCGCCTGAAGTAGTTCAATGCGACCTGAACTGGTAAGCCAATATTTTGGTAATGCTTCTTGCTCCATATAAGCATCAATGTAGGCCGTAGAATTTAAACCCATTTGGCTTGGTAAACTCAAATACGGAGAATCGAACATGTAAAAAGCCCCATCCTCTTTGCTCAAGTTAGCTTGGAAGGGACTAGTTAGTAAATACTCACTAGTATTCACATCAAAGGCTATACCACCTTTAGCTTCAGAAGAAAGTGATGAAATACAGTCAATAGTTCGTTCCTGTTTGCTATCAATAAAAATGAGCCTATCTATCGAGATGAAAAACCCCTGAGCTCCAAATAACCCTAGAACTATAAATACTACCATCCATTGTGGCTTGCTAAGTGACCTGCATTCATTACTGATGAGACTGAAAGAAAGAAAAAAGCCAAGCGTCATTATGGGAGCAGCTAGTCGCCATTCCATTTTAACTAAGTAAGTTATTGCTAGGAGTATGATTAACGCCAGAACACTCGTTGAGAGCACCATCGGCACCCTGTTCAGTTTAACCTTAATTAGTAAGGCTATTAGCAATAGAATGATAAGCCAGTAATTGAAAGCCAAGTAATACAAGGTTTTTTTCACCTTCCTTAAATATTGGTCTGCGAGCGATAATTTGTCCAGATCTAAAATGGAGTTGGTTGTAATGGTGCTTAAATAATCAGCAGATATTACCTCTCGGTCGGGTAAGAAGAAGGACGTTACAGATCGATATTTCAGCTTATCACTATCAGTTTCTAGCAGTGGGTCCGCCTTGAGATAGTGCATATCTATCAATGCGAACACATAGGGTTCTCCTTCCGCATAAGCCTTTAAACCTGACCTAGCATCTCGGATCGTAGTTGATGAGAAGCCATATACAAAAGCTATCAGTAGAAGCAGACTAATGCCCTTATAGGGTACTTTGAAGATTTTAGTGCCTTGTTCTAAAATGAAAAAGACGTAAACAAGTAATACTACCAAGGTTATTGATTCTACCCTGAAGTCAGTAGCTACAATTAAGGGTATTAATGCGAACGGCCAAAAGATAAAAGGAAGCCTTTTCCTCCTGTTGATCAGCTCATACACCAATAGTAGGGTAGAAGCACAAAGCAATATCCCGATACGGGTGGTGTTAACGATCAGAATATAGTCTGGAAGTATTGCAAGGCAGATAATAGCTATACAAGCCAAGTACTTTGGTGTGCTTAGATTAGCCCTTAGTTTAATGAATGAGGAGAGATTTACAATGGAGATAGCTAGCCAGAAATAGAGATGGAGGTCAAACCAAGGAATATTAGGAAGGAAACTGTAAAGTGCACTTAATATGTGTACTCCATTAATGTGGAATAGATTGTAGAAATCCACCTTGGTACTGTCATAATAGGAGGCTATGAACTTGAATTGAGGGTCGTCTAGGGCTTCGTAACCAAAGCCAAAACCGATGTGCAATATCAAAAAGCAAACTACGGTAGTTACTATACCATAACCGTACTTTATAACCTCTTTATGATAGTTTTTTGCCATCTACTTTCAAATGTACTACATTAACTTACGTTCATAAGGCACTTTTATGATAGAGTTGACGTTCGTATATTTGTATTGAAATGAAAAAATTAGCGCTCATATTATCCATCTTTCACCTTCTGGTTTCCAGCGGGGTGGCTCTTACTATACATTCGTGTAGTGGTTGGGTAACAGATGTTGGTGTATTTACCGCTAGTTCATCGTGCTGTTGTGCAGATATTGAGACCGATTGCTGTAAAGATGAGGTAGCTGAGGTCAAATTTAGTGAGCAAGTATATCAGCCTGTTCATCTTCCCAAAGTGGATGAGTTGATACCGACTGACTTACCTGAGTATTTAGCAGAACGTGTAAGTTCTCGATCAGAGAGTAAAAACTCTTCTATAGCGAGAGATATGAGCCTTCATAATCCCCTACTAGAACGGCGGTATCTTCGCTTTCAACAATTACTAGTTTACGGTTGATCAATTAGCGGAAATCCCTTCCGCTTATCCGTATTTATTTTTTAATACTTTAATTGATCAATTATGACACTCAAGCAATTTATTTCGATAATAATAATGATAGCCAGCATGGGGCTACTTAATAGCCATGCACAAGGTACTATTTCAGAATCCGAATTTGAGGTTGAAGGGGTATGCAATATGTGTAAAAAGCGTATTGAAAATGCCGCTTACATTAGTGGAGTGAAGATGGTGAGTTGGGACAAGCAAACCCACATGCTAAGAGTAGCTTACAAAAGCAGCAAAGTTAGTTTAGAAGAAATTCACAAAGCTTTATCTGATGCTGGCCATCGTACCTCTGAAATGGCAGCAGATAATGAAGCATATAGCGAGCTCCCACATTGCTGTATGTATGATGATGGCATTGAAGACCATTGATCATGAGTACATTATCTTGTTTCAGTAGCATTTTGGCTTCGGCCATTATGCTTCTAACGGTATCTAACACTCTAGCACAGAATTATTTTGTTAGAACGATAGGAGACGCCACAATAGACCAAACAGCTAAAGGCGTTTGGGAAGCGCCCGATGGGACCCTTTACTTAATTGGCTATGCAGGCACGAATAATGGCGGCGATATTGACATCGCACTTGTAAAGCTTGATAGTAATGGAGACCTGATCTGGGAAAAGCAATTTGGAACTCCAGCTGATGAGTATGCAGAAGACTTTGCTTTGTCACCCTCAAAGGACGGTTTTGTTATAGTTGGCAGCCAAAGTGATGGAAACGACAGCCAGGCTTATGCTATTGCTATTGATACATCTGGGAGAATGCTTTGGTCTAATTCCTATGGTGCGCTAAACAGTAATGAAGCTTTTGCGCGAGTTGTAAGACTTACTGATGATTCTTATGCTATTTGCGGCCAAATAGGTGCTGGTCAAGCGAATAATGTTTTGGCTACTCGTATTAACTCAATTGGTGATACGCTTTGGGTGAAAACTTTTGGACGCTCAAGTATTAATGAATTGGGTACGGGTTTAGCAACTAACGATAGCGCGCAACTGATAATTGGTGCTGATATAGAGACGTTGGCTGGTCCATATAATCAACAAGTGCTAAAGGTCGACAGCTCTGGTAATTTAATATGGAATACAGTTATAGCTAGTCCTTACAATAGTGGGTCAAAAAATTTACGTGCATCAGGTGACGGAGCATTTCTTATAAGTGGAATGTCTGCTACAGATAGCTCCTTTGTTTTTGCACATTATTTGACAAAAGTTGATGAGAACGGAAATGTTCTATGGAATAGACGTTTTGGAAGAGCAAATGGTGAGCATAGCTATGATATACTCGTGCGAAGCAATACGGATATCTTGTTAGCTGGATTCGGAGGCAATGGAGGTATGCAAGCCATGGTGTTAGGTGTAGGTCAAAATGGTGTGGAACTACCAAATAGCTATGGCTACTATGGTGGTGTTGAAATGGATAATATTTATGCAGTTATTGAAGCCTCTTCAGGAGGTTATTTGGCAGCAGGATTTTCTCAAGAGAACGGTGTTAGAAACTACTCATTGATACACGATGATCTTCAACTCGCTGAACAAATAACGGCTATAGAAGAGTTTAAGAAGGTCAGTATATTGGTTTACCCAAATACGGTAATTGCGGGGGGTAAGATAGTGTTAGAAGCAAATAACCTCCCAGTAAATGTACAGTTGGTCGACCTATCGGGTCGTTTATTTGAATTAGAAATTGATCTTCAAGGGAATGTGATGATACCAGAAAGTGTTATTGCGGGTACTTATACATTGTTGGCCATCTGGCCAAACGGAAGCTTTGCTTCAGATAATATTATAGTGTATGGAAGGTAGAAATGTTTTTCTTTGGGTCTTTTCACTTCTATTAGTTGGTCAGTTGCAAACTAGCTACGCCCAGCAGGAAGGAGGTGGATATTTGCACGGAACTGTTTATGATGCAATTAATGATTCTCCCGAAACCCTTCCTGGGGCTAACATTTATTGGCTAGGAACAGATGTAGGTACTATCTCAGATATCAATGGAGAATTTGAGATAGACCGTGTTGAAGGAGTGTCTACTTTGGTTGTAAGTTTCGTAGGTTTTGTTGCGGATACTATTGCTGTTACAGGTAAGGACGGTATTAAGGTGATACTATACCCTGAAACCATGAGTCAGGTGGAGGTAAACGCAAGGAGAGAGAAGATTAAGTTATCACTTCTTAACCCTATAAATACACAGGTAATTACTGAGCAAGAGTTGTTTAAGGCCGCTTGTTGTAACCTTTCTGAAAGCTTCGAGACTAATCCATCAATAGATGTTTCTTTTTCAGATGCTGTTACTGGTAACAGGCAAATTGAGATGTTAGGTCTATCAGGTAGATACGTTCAGATCTCTCGCGAGAACATCCCCTACGTAAGAGGAATTGCCTCTAGTTATGGAATGACCTTTATTCCAGGTACTTGGATAAGCGCCATCAACATTACGAAAGGAGTGGGCCCAGTAACACAGGGTTTTGAGAGTATGACGGGTGAAATTAATGTTATCCAAAAACGACCAGAGGACAGTGAAAAACTATATTTGAACCTATATGGAAATGAAGGAGGTCGGGTTGAAGGGAATTTGATATGGACACAAAAAGTAGGTTCGAAATGGGCCACTACTTCCTTGTTCCACACCCAGCAAAACCATGTGCGGGCAGATCGAAACGATGATGGTTTCTTAGATAACCCGTTAACCATGCATTTTTTAGGGATGAACCGTTGGAGGTATACTAACGCAAAGGCTGGTTGGGAAGGTCAGTTCGGTATTTCCGCTCTTAGATTTAACACCCATGCTGGGCAAAAAGATTTTAGTCACGATCAAGAAGACCCTACAGATGCTTATGGTATTGATATACACACTAGTCGGGTAGAGTTTTTTGGAAAAATGGGGAAGATATTTGCGGGGAAGCCATTTAAAAGCTTTGGAATGCAAGTTTCAGCAAGTTATCAAGTGCAAGACAGCAGATACGGATTACGGAATTACGATGCTGAGCAGCAGGGATACTATGCCAATTTTATATACCAGTCCATTATCGGTAACTCTTTCCATAAGTTTAAAACGGGAGCGAGCTATCAAGCGGATGTGTATGATGAAACTTTTGTTGTAACTGACTATAACCGAGTAGAGCAAGTGCCTGGGGCTTTCTTTGAGTATACATTTGACTACAAAGAGCGAGTGATGATAATTGGTGGGGTCAGAGCTGATTATAACAGCATATTTGGTGTTTTCATAACACCACGGATACATAGTCGCTTTTTACTTGCAGAGAATACTTCACTGAGATTGAGTGCAGGTAGAGGTCAGCGTACCGCTAATCTTGTGGCTGATAATGTTGGTTATCTTGCGTCTTCTAGAGCTTTTGATTTTAGAGGAGGTGGAAACAATTCGGCTTTTGGTTTTCAACCAGAAGTCTCTTGGAATTATGGTATTAACCTCACTCATAAATACAGTTTGCGATATCGAGATGGGAGTATTTCTTTTGATTTATATCGTACTGATTTCCAAAACCAAGTTGTTACTGATATTGATGAAGACCCTAATAAAGTGGTTTTCTACAATTTGGATGGACGTTCATACTCCAACAGCTTTCAAGTTGAGGTTAACCAAGAGGTCATACGTAACTTAGAGGTGAGAGCTGCTTATCGTTGGTTGGATGTGAAAACAGATTTTATTTCTGGTTTACGTCAAAAGCCGTTCACCGCTCAACACCGATGGTTTGTTAATGTAGCTTATGAAACAAAAAGGCAGTGGGTATTCGATGCTACTTTACAATGGCAAGGAAGTAAGCGCATAGCAGATACCCAAGCTAATCCGCAAGACTTTAGATTGGAGACTAGCTCACCCTCTTATTTCTTATTGGCTGCACAGATCACCAAAACTTGGGGCGATGAGAAATGGGCAGTTTATGTCGGTATGGAGAATATTACCAACTTTAGGCAACAGAGTCCTATCCTTTCGGCAGACCAACCTTTCGGACCAAACTTTGACGCATCTATGGTTTGGGGCCCTGTTTTCGGAAGAATGACCTACGCAGGCTTGCGCTTTAAAATAAAGTAGACCTAACGTCTTATTTTTGTCGAATGCAAAAGTGGATGTTTTTAATAACTGTAAGTCTAGTTTTGGGGTGTTCATCTTCAGTACCTCCACTATCAGAAGAATCTAAGGTTCTAAAGGCTTACGAACAGAACTCAGGGCCATTGGCAGAACACGCTATGGTGGTAAGTGCCCATCCATATGCGTCTAAGGTTGGTATTGATATTTTAAGGAAAGGGGGCAGTGCCTACGATGCAGCTATTGCTGTTCATTTTGCCTTAGCGGTTGTTTACCCCGCTGCTGGAAACTTAGGTGGAGGTGGTTTCATGGTGTCTAGGGATAATAATGGCGATAACTATGCTCTAGATTTTAGAGAGAAGGCCCCAGCCAAAGCTCATCGCGATATGTTTTTGGATGAAAATGAGGAGGTGATAGCTCGTAGTAGCCTAGATTCCCCCCTTGCAGTTGGCGTTCCTGGTGCTGTTGCTGGTATGTGGGAGCTTCATAGAAGGAAAGGCACGCTCAGCTGGGATGAATTGCTAAAGCCGAGTGTTAGGTTGGCTCAAGATGGTTTTTTACCGTTGCCGAAGCAGATAGATAGGTTGAACTACTATCAGAGCTTCTTCGAAAATGCTAACCCTGAAAACGAATATCTAAGAGAAAATGGGACATGGTCTCCTGGTGATACCCTTATTCAGAAAGATCTAGCTCAAGTATTGCTACTTATTAAGGATAAGGGTAAAGATGGTTTCTATAGCGGACCGACTGCAGACAAAATAGTCAGTCAGATGAAAGAGACGGGCGGCTTTATAACTAAAGCTGACCTAAAAAATTATAAGTCACTTTGGCGCGAAACCATTAGTTGTGAATATAGAGGGTATACAGTCATTTCTATGCCACCCCCAAGTAGCGGGGGAATCGCACTATGTCAATTACTTGGGATGTTAGAGACCTTCCCCCTTGATAGCTTAGGACACAATACTCCACAGACTATTCATTATTTAGCGGAAGCCGAAAGAAGGGTATACGCTGATAGAGCAAACTATTTAGGTGATGCAGACTTTGTAGAGGTGCCAGTGAATAAGTTGCTAACCGACAAGTACATAAAGGAAAGAAGTAGAACTATAAACTCCTTCAATGCTACACCATCAGATAGTGTTTCTCATGGGCAAGTACCTTTTGCCGAAAGCGAGGCAACTACTCATTTCTCAATAGTAGACAGCATGGGTAATGCGGTTTCTATAACCACTACACTAAACTCTACTTATGGCTCTAAGATATTTGTGAACGGAGCGGGCTTTCTACTTAATAATGAAATGGATGATTTTAGCATTAAGCCAGGAGTGCCTAACACTTATGGATTAATTGGTGCAGAAGCAAATGCGATAGCTCCTGGAAAGCGAATGCTAAGTTCAATGACACCTACAATAGTTGTAAGAGAAGATGAGTTGTTTATGGTAGTGGGAACGCCAGGAGGCTCCACCATTATTACTAGCGTGCTACAGGTAATTTCTAACGTGGTAGATCATAACATGAATATGGCCGCGGCAGTTAATGCTTATCGAGTTCACCATCAATGGCGACCTGATACTCTTTTTGTAGAGGCAGATGCATTAGATAGCCTGACAAGTATGAGACTCGGTAAAATGGGGCATACTTTGTTGGTGCGTAAACCGATTGGAAGAGTAGATGCCATATTGGTTCATGACGATGGTATGCTAGAAGGTGGCGCAGACATTAGAGAAGAAGACACAGCATTGGGATACTAATGGAAGAAAGAACAAAAGAATATTGGGTAAAGTATTTAGGTCTTCGGCCTCACCCTGAGGGTGGGTTCTATGCCGAAACCTATCGTTCAAAAGGCGTGATTAAAAGAGAGGCTCTACCAGATGATTACTCAGCTAGCAGGAATTACGGAACAGCTATTTACTTTTTACTTACAGATACTTCAAGGTCGGCATTTCATAGGCTGGCGAGTGATGAGCTTTGGTTTTTTCATACTGGTGCAGCTATTCATATTCATCTACTGAATGATGATGGTGAGCATAGTGTTCTAAAACTAGGTAGCGATCTTGAGCAAGGAATGTCGCTTCAAGCCATTATTCCACGAAATACCTGGTTTGCTGCTGAAGTAATAGGGCCTGAAGATCATGGATTGGTCAGCTGTACGGTATCTCCTGGGTTCGACTTCGCTGACTTTATTTTGGCAAATCCTACGGTGCTTTCCAAACAATTTCCGCATCATATAGACCTTCTTCAAAAGTTCAGCCCAAAATAGTCGAACTTTTGCTCTGCCTATTGTTTATTTGTAGAAATTAAGATCGCAGTTATGAATAAGATCATACTTCTAGTGCTAGCCATTGTTATTTCCTTATTAGGTTATACGCTATGGCAACTTAATAATGTGCAGAAGCAACATCAACAGCAGTTGGAGCAGTTGACTGCTTCTCCTTCGGAACATAGTGATACTCAAGTAGCTCATGATGAGGGAGAATATGAGGTAGCTCTTGTAATGGCACATTTTCAGCGACATTTCAATAAGCTTTGGTTTGCAGGCATTAATTCTAACTGGGAATTAGCAGGTTTTTATATCCACGAGTTAGAAGAAAGCATGGAAGAGTTGGAGAGTGAAAATGTAATGGATGAAGGTATTAACCTGAGCGAAATGGTAAAACTTATGGGGATTTCGCAGTTAGAAAAGTTAGAAGAAGCAGTAGAAGCGAAGTCTTCAGAGCGGTTTGAAGCTGATTATGTTCAGCTTATGAATGCTTGTAACGGTTGTCATGCAGCATCTAGTCATGCATTTATAAAAATAATTAGGCCTACTACTCCCGCACTCGATAACCAGTTATTCTCTATAGCGGAATAGCAACTTACGCTTACGTGTAAAGACGTATTTTATATTTATGTTAATAAATAGGTGAGCATTTCTTAAGTCTGAACGTTACATTGCTATAACAAAAGTTATTATACGACGTTATGATAACAAGCTGTAAAACAGACTACCCATGAGACAGAACGATACCATAAACATTCTCCTTCTTGTGTTTTGTATCCTATTATTGGGTTTCGTGTATGTTAACTCCGTCATCCTTGATGATCAAGATCGTCAGCGTGAAGAGCGTTCACTGAACATGGAACAACCGATAGATGACAAAATGTTAGAAACAGAGCATGAAATGCTTGAGCCTACTATCCGTTAGGATCTTAGTGTTCGCTTAACAGAGTTCGTATTCAATCCCCAAAGGATTATGTATACGATCAGGGCTAACCCTATGGCATAGTAACTCAATCCCTGTCTCAGAACGACCCCTTTACTTTCTAATCCTGCATGTGCAACAAACACCAGTACCGCCAATAATATAAGAGATGAAGCAATTATACCGAAAAGTATAAAGGCAAAGCGCTTTGAAATTATATTGGAGATAGCCCCATGTGTATATCCTAAAGAAAATAGTATGTCTAATTCTGGCTTAGCTCTGGAGAGAAGCAGCTGAAAATTCACCAGGAAAATGATAAAGGAAAGAACTAGAAATAGTCCGCCAATTACAACCAGAACACTAATAAGTGCCTGAAGTAAGAGCTTAGAGTTATCAGATCGAAGTTTCTCACTATTTGAAACGTAACCCTGCTTTTTCAAATAGGCCTTAAGCTCAGCTGCGCCAGGGTCTTCAACTTGCACCATCACTTTTGATGATAATGGCACATCAGTCGCAAAACGTTGATTAGCCCAATCCATGAACTCACCAGGAACTGCTAATAGGGATATACGGTCGCTAAAGCCGACCACTCTGGCTAAATACTTTTCTTGTTTACCATTTCCCGAAACTGTTACTTCAAAGGGGACCATTTTAACTAAGCTAGCAGGTAGCTGTGGAAGCCCTTGCGATTGAGCGATTGAGGAATTGTATAAGTCTAAATAACCACCATACACTAATACAGGAATGAAATTTTTTCCCTCTTCCCACTTGAATTCTTCCGGTATAGTGTCTAGAAAATTATTGGGTACTGATTCGAAAACTACTTTTGGCGCAAACCCGCCAATATCGAATTCTAACTCAGCATCAATGGTGAAGCCACTTCTGGTATAAGGTGCTACATCCGCTATGAAGGGTTGTGTGCGAAGACTATCCAATTCGGCCCCAGAGAACTCGGCCTTTGCAGCACCCATCATATTACTTAGGTCGATAGTTTTGCTGATGTCGAAATAGTAGTAGTTGTCTTTACTGCTTTTTTTGGCAAGCTGAAAGTGATTGTAATCGTCGTAAACTTGGATGGAAACCAGAACTATCAAAAGGCCCAACCACAAGCCTGCACCCGCTATTAAGAATTGCCAGTTGTGCTGCTTACGATACAATATTTTGCGAAGGAGTTTTTTCATTACAGTCGCAATCGTTCTTCGTAATTAAAGAAGTCATCATCATTCAATCCCACGACTAATAGCCCTGCTTTTCGCAAGGCACATTCTTCTTCGATCAATTTGCTCGCCTTTTTGATATTACCTTGGTCTAAATGACTGAAAGGCTCATCCAATAGAAGCCAAGTGAAAGGCTGCATAAGAGAACGAATGATAGCTATGCGTTGACGTTCGCCGAATGACATAGCTTTAGCCTGCTTATTTAACACATGATCAACCCCAAGTAGGGTGGCCATTTCATTAATTCTACTTTCTGGGTAATAGTTGGTCAACACTCGTTTGAGCTCAATATTCTCAAACCCCGTCAGTTCAGGAAATAGGCGTAAGTCTTGAAAAACGATTGACATTTCATCTTGTCTAAGCTTTGACCAGTCGTTATGGTCGAAACTATCTATAACCTTATTTCCTAGTCGACCTGTGCCAACATAGTCTTTTCGTAAACCGTAAATAATATGAAGGAAAGTAGACTTACCCTTACCTGATGTGGCTTGAACAAGTATCAGTTTACCATGCCGTAATTCAAATTGTGAATCCCATATTTGAGAACGCGATATATCTGTACCCTCTAATGGAGCAGGAACTATATTTTCGAAGGTGATAGTCACGGCTGGCTAAAATACAATAAGCTTTCGGATGCTATCAGCATCATTCCCTTTCAGTTGAACGTAGTACACACCGGAAGGCAGATTGTCGGTTGAGATCGTGCTGTTTATTGATTGAGAGTTTAGCGCTATTGTTTTTACTTGTACACCTTGTGAATTTAGAAAGGTGATATCCCAGTTATTACCATCCGTTTGTGGAAGTTCAAGTCGGATCATCCCGTCAATAGAAGGGTTGGGATAAATACTCCAATCAAGATCATGAGTGGTCTTGCTAGTGATACTTACGTTATAGGTTTGTGCCAATTGCAAAGCTTTAAATGCATTTACCCTACCATAACCTAATTCTTCACTCCACATACCCGCAGGTTTACTTACGTCATAAGAATAGCCTCCAACTTTTTCAGCACTAGCGGCCATTAAGTATTGCACATCGGTCCATAATAGATCTGGGTTAAAAGATAGTAATAAAGCTCCTACACCAGCTGCATTTGGACATGCGGCAGAAGTACCATTGAAGGTTAGAAAGTAACTTCCAGATCTATAACCATTGCCACCTGTCATATCAGTTGCTGCTATCTTCACACCTGGAGCACTAAAATCTAGTGGTTCTCCCCAGCAACCTGTCCAAGTTTCGCCATCACAAGAACCATCAAATTTCCTTTCATCGCACATGCTAGTTGCATTTATCGCTATAGTTGTAGCCAGTTTTGAAGGCCATATAGGAGGGGTATCCTCGTTACCACTAGAAAAGAACATAGGGCAACCCTTTCCTCCGCGACCAGTAGTAACGGCTTGTTCAATAGCATCTTCTACTATCATCGGGTCTCCAGGTAGTATTTGCAAAAACAAGCTGGGAAGCCCCCAAGAATTACTCATCAAGTCTGCGCCATTTTGTGTAGCCCAGTTTATTCCTGCAGCCATTGCACTTGCTGTAGATAGAGGGATAACCCCTTGACCTAAGGTGTCCGCGTAATAAAAGATCCGTACTGGTAGTATCTTACAGTTTGGTGCTACGCCAGCTAAGCCAATATTATTATCAGCAACTGCGGCAACTATACCAGCGCAAGCTGTACCATGACCATCGCTATCGAAGTTTGGGGTTGGGTAACCTTTTGTTCCTTCTCCAAAACCATCAAATCCAGGTAAAAACAAATTTGCTAATAAGTCTTCATGAAGAGTATCTACTCCCGAATCTAATATTGCTACCACAATACTGCTATCTCCCCTTGTTATAGTCCAAGCACTATCTACATCCATATCTGCACCTACCTCGCCATTGAATTGAAAATTGGACCCATCATTTACATGTGCCCATTGTCTACTGAATATAGGGTCGTTAGACGTAACAACAGGAGAGAGGAGGTAATCAGGTTCCGCCCACAGAACATCGGGATGTTGGTTTAATTGAATAGCTAGTTCCAAAGCTTCATTGCTTTCTATTCGGTATACGGATTTGCTGTTTGGAATTAATTCTATTACTGAGCCTTCTAGTAAAGGGAAACTTCCTTTCAGATTATCGGGTTTCCCAGCTCTCATCTTTAGATGGATAGTGGGTAGCACGCCATAAGTTCTTTTGTGTGAAGCTTTCAGTAGTGGGGTTACTGATAGAATATCGGAGTACTTAGAGAGGTGGCCTCGCATTACTAAGAAGTCTTCTATTCCGTTCAAGTAGGTCTGTAAATAGACTATGGAAACATCAGGACTGGATAAATGGTCTGCTATCGAAAGAAAAACTCCTGAATTTTCCAGAATATTATTTTTCTCTTGTGCACTCAAGTCTTTTGTGAAAGTGATCAAGACTTTATTTCTAACTAGGTTTTGATCAATTTCTTGCTTGTATTGCAGAAGGGTGTTGTCCCCAGGCTCTGTAAATGCGGTTGTGAACAATGCAAGCGATAAAAAAAATAGAAAAAGACGCATAACTGAATGTTTCCACTAAGTTAAGGCAATTGGTGTGTTGAAGAAAAGGTCAGCTTTTAGGAAACCATGGAAAGAAGGCGTTTGTCCTTTTTTTGTAGTCATCATACCGAGAATCTTCATCATATTTTCGTTCTAGCATAGCAACTCCAGAAACATATACCAAGAAGAAGTGTATTACAAGTGGCCCGATAAGAGAGATATACCAATAGCCTGAGGGGATGGCTATGATGAATATTGCCCACCACATTACTGCTTCTCCAAAATAGTTTGGATGCCGAGTGTAAGCCCATAAACCGCTTTGCATGATCTTGCCCTCATTGGCTGAGTCTTGTTTGAATTGCGATTTTTGGTAGTCGCCAACTGCTTCAAAATAGAACCCGATGACCCATAGAGCTAGACCTATATAGGCTAGAATGTCAAGTTGTGGGTTCCCAGCACTAGAGTTTACCACTACAATGGGTAAAGTGACAATGAACATAATGATCCCCTGAAGCATAAAAACTTGAAAAAAGGCTCTTATCACCACCCATTTACCCCATTTTTCTCTCCATTGGCGGTATCTATAATCTTCGGGCTTGCCGATATTACGCTTGCCAATATAGCCAGCTAAGCGGATTCCCCAAAGGGCTACTAGGGTAGTTGTTAATACTTGTCGGGGTAAAAAACTGCCGTTATAAATGAGTGTAGCCAATGCCACTAGGATAAAACCAATACCCCAACCAATATCTACAATGCTATTATCCTTAACTGCCTGAGCAATAAGAAACATCACAACCATAAAGCAAAAAATAACTGCTGCTGAAACTAGAAAATACGTTGCCATGTAAAAGCAACCCTAATTAATAGAAATTGTTTTGATCAGTTGATAGACAGGCTATTGCCTATAACCACTAGGGTGCCTTCATCCACCAAATCAAATAGTTCTATTACATCTTTATTAAGCATTCTTATACAGCCATGAGATACTGGCTGGCCTATCAATCCTTCTTCATGCGTACCGTGGATGTATATCCTTCTATCGTAGGAGTCTACCATGCCACCATTATTCTTATCGTCTTCTTTTCCATCTAACCAAAGTATACGAGATGTTACATAGTCATCTTCTGAATCTTCTGCTTCCAGAATTACCTCAGCCTCTTTGTCGGTTTTCTTAGCTCCTTCGAATATTGTTCCAAAATTGACACTGTCCCCAATTTTAGTTCTTATGTAATGTACTCCTTCAGGAGTCATCTCTGAGTCTTCAATATTACCAACTCCATTTTTTCCAGTTGAAATGCTGTAAGTCTTTTCGATAGTGTAGCCTTTAACAAGGTAGAGTTTTTGTTGAGAAGCATTTACATATATAATGTAGTCTCCGTCTTCATATCCAAAGTTTTCTTTTAGGTAGATCATGTTTTCAAAAAGAAGTATCCTTTGGTTGAATTCCTCCTCCATTGCTTCAAGCATCGCCTCTTGATTCTTTAGTAGTTCAGTTTGATTGTTTAATAACTGCTCTCGGATCTGTAAAAGCTTCCCTCTATTTTCTGCAAGAAGTTCTGCGGGTGTTTTGATAACAGTTTGCGAAAACACCGTAAATGAGATGGTTGAAAGAACAAGAAGTAGAGTCGCCCTGGAGAACATAAATTTATTAACATTATTTCCACAATAATACTCAAAACAGAGGCTTTATAGCAAGTCTGATCTGGCAGCACTCTTTTTCGACGCTAGTATCTTAAGTCTTCAATGTGGTTTAATGCAAATATGGACGATGAAATTTAGTAATAAGATGTGTTTATTCGTAATAATTTAGTTTTCAAACCTTATTATTGCGGGGTGAGGTGATTTTTCGCCTGTAATATTCACATGTTGAAAATTATAAACTATAATGAAAAAGGTTGAGGCAATAATTAGGTCGTCACGATTTGATAAAGTGAGAGAGTCGTTGGCAGATATTGGGGTCAATTTTTTCACCTTTTTTGAAGTGAAAGGTTTCGGGCATCAGCGAGGGACAGAAGTTCATTATCGTGGTGCAGTTTATGATGTAGGATATATTGCTAGAATGAAGCTAGAGATAGTAATACCCCCAGAAAAGGCCGATGAGGTAATAACATGTATTCAGGAGGCAGCGCATACTGGGGATATGGGAGATGGAAAGATCTTCCTGTCAAATATTGAAATGGCCACCAGTATTAGAACTAAAAAGGTTGGGAACGACGCAGTATAAAGCAAAAAGCATAACTACGAAATGGAAGAAATTACGTTTACGGTAAATAATTTATGGCTAATGATAGCCACCATATTGGTGTTCATTATGCACTTGGGCTTTGCATCGCTTGAGGCAGGACTCACACGTTCAAAGAACACAGTTAATATTCTCTTTAAAAACACAATGATAGTATGTGTTGGATTATTAAGTTATGCCTTCGTCGGCTTTAGCATTATGTACCCAGGTGAAGCATATTCAGGAGGTTTTTTTGGTTTCTCAAGCATCGGGCTAATGATGCCAGAAGCAGGATTAACAGATGACTATAACGATTTTACTTACTGGACGGACTTCATTTTTCAAGGCATGTTTGCCGCAACCGCAGCTACTATAGTTTCGGGTGCCGTAGCCGAGCGTATAAAACTTCCTAGTTTTTTGATCTTTTCCTTTCTCTTTGTTTCTATCTGTTATCCCATCGTGGGTATGTGGAAATGGGGTGGTGGATTTTTAGATAAAATGGAAGTGCCGTTCTATGATTTTGCGGGCTCAACCATAGTACATTCCGTTGGTGGATGGGGTGCTTTAATAGCCGCAATATTACTAGGGCCTCGCATTGGTAAGTATGTAGATGGTAAAATAGTGCCTCTACCAGGGCACAATATACCCTTTGCTGTGTTTGGGGTTTTCTTGTTATGGTTCGGTTGGTTCGGGTTCAATGGTGGGTCAGTACTTTCTGCTAATCCGGGAACAGTATCGCTTGTATTTGTAACCACTTCTCTAGCAGCAGCTTCAGGAGCTATTGGAGCATTTATTGCTTCATATTCTCTATTTAAGGTCTCTGATCTGACTATGGTGTTAAATGGTATTCTTGGTGGCCTAGTAAGTATAACTGCTGGTGCAGACCTGATGAGCCCTTCAGCCGCATGTATTATAGGGTTTATAGGAGGTCTTTTTGTGGTGTTTGCCGTAGTATTTTTTGATAGGCTAAATGTAGATGACCCAGTAGGTGCTATATCAGTCCACCTAGTATGTGGAATATGGGGAACATTGGCAGTTGGTCTTTTGGGAGCAAAAGCAGGTTTTGCTCAAGTCATCAGCCAACTTATAGGCATTGGATCTGTAGGATTGTTCTCCATGACTTTCGCATTCATTGTACTATACGCACTCAAACGCTCAATTGGCTTGCGGGTATCAGAAAAGGATGAATTGATAGGCTTAGATATCGCGGAGCATAGCATGAGTGCTTATCCTGATTTTTCTATCCAGAAGTAAAGGCTATTTAGTAATGGAGGTGAACCCGGTATACTTATGTAATACTTCGGGTATTGCTATACCTTCTTCCGACTGATTATTCTCTAATAACGCAGCCATTATTCTAGGCAAAGCTAAAGCGCTTCCATTTAATGTGTGAACCAACTTGGGCTTCTTGTCAGTACCTCGAAATCGAATCTTCATCCTATTGCTTTGGTAAGTCTCGAAATTTGAAACAGAACTTACTTCTAGCCATCGTTCTTGTGCAGCTGAATATACTTCTAGATCGTAGGTTAATGCGGAAGTAAAGCTCATATCACCACCGCACAAAGCTAAAACTCTATAGGGTAACCCTAAGTCTTTCAAAAGACCCTCTACATGGGCAACCATGTCTTCTATTACATCATAGGATTTTTCAGGATGAACCAACTGTACTATTTCTACTTTATCAAATTGATGAACTCTATTTAGTCCGCGTACATCTTTACCATAAGAGCCTGCTTCACGTCGGAAACAGGGGCTGTGGGCTGAAACCTTCTTAGGAAGGTCATCTTCATTTAATATCACATCTCTGTAAATATTGGTAAGAGGCACTTCCGCAGTTGGTATTAAGTAATATTTTTCCTGCTTCATTTCGTACATCTGTCCTTCTTTATCAGGTAATTGCCCTGTGCCAAATGCAGTTTCTTCATTAACTAAGTAGGGTGGTATTACTTCATTGAAGCCAGCAGCCTCGGCCCTATCTAAAAAGAAGCTGATCAATGCACGCTGAAGCTTAGCTCCTTTACCAAGGTAAACGGGAAAGCCTGCGCCAGTAATTTTCACTCCAAGTTCCATATCTAATAGCCCATACTCCTGAATAAGGTCCCAGTGTGGTTTTACATTTTCACCTAGGGGTTCTGCTTTTCCGTTTGTACGAACTTCCACATTGTCTTCAGGTGTTCTGCCTTCAGGTACATTTGCATGAGGTAGATTTGGTATGCTTACCAATACGTCCTCTATTTCTTGTCTTACGTGTTTTAGTTCTTCTTCTAATGCCTGTGTTTTTCCCTTTAGTTCAACAGACGACTCTCTAAGTTCCTTAGCCTCATCTTGTTTACCTGCTTTAAATAGGTCGCCTATTGACTTTGAAATTCGATTTTGTTCCGCCTGTTTTTCGTCGAAATCAAATTTCAATCGCTTTCTTCGTTCATTGATTTCTAGAGCTTTATCTACTAGATGAATCTCTTTAAAGCCTTTTTTCTTTAGACCAGAAATTACTTCCGCTTTGTTGTTTTCTATGAAACTGATTTGCAGCATTACCCTGTTAGTTTGTTGCAAAGATAAATATCTGTTGGGCACTTACTTACCGTATACGGGTGTATGTACTTGAAAAAAGACGAAAAATTTGATGATGGTGAAACTTTGCGTAATATTGCAATGAATTAAAGGGTTAGAAGTTAAAGCTAATTTGTACAACCCTAATTTCGTTCCACTCTATTTTAACACTAACCTACTAAAGGTACTTGGATAACGGTTATCCATCTTAATTCTAAGACACACTCTCAACATATATTTATGTACGACATTTTGCAATTGAACGACATGGTCGTTCCTGCGCTTAAAGAACTTGCAGAAAAGCTAGATATCTCTGGCTACAAGAAATTGAACAAGCAAGAATTGATTTATAAGCTACTCGATTTTCAGGCAGAGAACCCTGATAAAATGAAGGCTGTGGAAGGTACTGTTGCAGCTCCAGAAAAGAAAATTGCTCCACCCAATCCGAAAGCTCCTGCTCCAAGATCTAAACCAGAAGACAAAAGGAGTAAGCCAGAAGAAAGAAAGGAAAGTCCTAATAGAGATAGAAATGAGCGTTCTCGTAAAACGGATGCTGATAGACCTAAAAGGCAAAACGATAAAAGATCAGAGGATAGGGATAACAAGCCTCAAGAGAAAAAGCAAGAACCAAGGTCTGACGAGAATAAAGACCGTAGACATAAGGATAATAAAGACAGAGACCAAGATAAGCGTCAGCACCAACCCAAGAAAGATGATAAGGGTGATGACAAGTCGAAAGGTGATGACAGATCACGAGGTGAAGGTGGACAAAGTAATGCTGCTGGAAGGCAGCCGCGATCTAACGATAACAGATCGAATGATAGTCGGTCTAATGACAATAATAGTGGCCGTCAGCAACACCCACCGCAGCAGAAAAAGCGAATGTTCAGAGACGAGGTGTTTCACATCGAATTTGATGGTGCAATACCAGGAGAAGGGGTATTAGAAATGATGCCTGATGGCTATGGATTCCTTCGTTCGGCGGATTACCATTACCTATCGTCACCAGATGACGTATATGTGTCGCCATCGCAGATCAAGTTATTTGGTCTGAAAACTGGGGATACTGTAGAAGGACATATTCGCCCACCGAAAGAAGGCGAGAAATATTTTGCACTACTTAAAGTATCTAGGATAAATGGTAAACTACCAGAAGAAATACGTGACCGTATTCCTTTTGATTATTTAACACCACTTTTCCCGCAAACTAAATTCAATCTTTTTGATCCTGAAGCGAAAGATTATTCAACTCGCATTATGGACCTGTTTACACCAATTGGTAAAGGGCAGAGGGGCTTGATAGTGGCACAGCCAAAAACAGGTAAAACTGTTTTGCTTAAAGCAGTAGCCAACGCTATTGCTGCGAATCACCCTGAGGCCTATTTGATCATCTTATTGATAGATGAGCGACCAGAAGAGGTTACCGATATGGAGCGTAGCGTAAATGCTGAAGTATTGGCATCAACCTTTGATGAGCAGGCGGACAGACACGTGAAAGTTTCGCAGATAGCACTAGCTAAAGCTAAGCGACTAGTAGAGTGTGGTCATGATGTGGTTATCTTATTGGATTCTATTACAAGATTGGCACGTGCTCATAATACCGTAGCTCCTGCATCTGGTAAAGTATTATCTGGTGGTGTGGAAGCGAATGCGTTACACAAACCAAAGAAATTCTTTGGTGCGGCTAGAAATATAGAGAATGGTGGTTCATTAACCATATTAGCAACTGCATTGACTGATACTGGTAGTAAAATGGATGAAGTGATCTTTGAAGAATTCAAAGGAACGGGCAATATGGAGTTACAATTAGATCGTCGCTTATCAAACAGACGTATTTACCCTGCTATTGATGTTACTGCATCAAGTACACGTAGAGAAGATCTGTTATTAGACAGAGATATCTTGCAGAAGATGTGGATCTTAAGGAAGCACTTGGCTGATATGAATACAGAAGAAGCAATGAATATGTTGCTTCAGAATATGCGTGGAACTAAGTCTAACGAAGAATTCCTTATCTCAATGAATGGATAGTATTAGATTGTAAAACGAATGAGGGAAATAGTAAGTTAGTTGCTTAATCCTCGTCGTCTTCTCCTAGTATAGTGAAACCACTGAAGCGTTTTGCTTTAGTCTCTTCAAACTCTACTCGCTCTACTTTTGCTTCTTCGGGGCCTTGAAGACACCAGTACGCTAGCTTTTCTAGTAGCTCTTTTTCTCCAGCAGCTTCAATGTAAACAGTTCCATCGTCATCGTTGCGAACAAAGCCAGTAAGCCCTAGCTCCTGTGCTTTTTTCATGGTATTGGCTCTGAACCAAACACCTTGTACTTTTCCGAATACCCGTAGATTATATTGTTTCATTGCCATAGCTGCTTAACAAACCTTAACAAAGGTTAACTAACGTTGATAATAGTGAGACGGCGAATATAGTAGTATTGCATGCAAAACCACTATTATGCAACACTCAATATTACTCCTCCTATTCTTGTCCTTTTCCAGTTTAAGTGCTAATAGCGCTACTATCAGACTGGGTTTAGAAGGTGATAATGGGTTGGAAAAAAGCGAACTGTCAGTACTTTATCTTGAGCAGAACTACCCAAATCCTTTCAAGAAAAGTACTGGAATAACATTTAGACTTACTAAATCAAGAACTGTTCAACTAAAGGTGTTTGATGTTTTGGGTGTTGAGGTTACTCTTCTTGTGGATGATGTGTTAGAGGAAGGTCAATATACAGTTATGTGGAATGGTACTGACCACTTTGGTGAACGCTTGCCAACTGGCAGTTATTTTTTTCAACTTACGGATGGATACACTACCATTACGCGAACTACCTTAATGACAAATTAAGAAGCCCGACGCAGGGGTGTCGCGTTCGGGCTTCCAACTACAGATAATGAAAAGGTTATTTCATTGATGCCAAGCTAAGTGCTTAGCCATTATTTATTCAATTAATTAGGCTAGTCAACGCCTTTTATAGACGAAAGTCCATCAATATCTGATGTAACAGTTGGCTGCCCTTTGTAAGTGATCTTTGAAGCGCCATCAGCGGAAGCATCTAACAATTCGCTTACGTTAACTTCGGCCTTACTTGCTCCGTCGGTTGAAATAGTGCAGGTTCTACTTTTTAGCCTATTTGCATCTAATTTACACGCTCCATCTAGGTCGGCTATGAAACTATCGGTTGTTCCAGTTAACTTCACTTTACAGGCCCCATCCATATTTAGGTCTAATTTTTTAAGGGTTACTTTCCCATCAAATTTTGAAGCCCCTAACAGTTTTAGCTCCAATTCCTCTGACTCGTTCTCTCCTGATAATTCTACATC
>CAYGTK010000008.1:15286-37668 GCA_964352775.1 uncultured Chitinophagaceae bacterium | reverse complement strand
GTAACTACAGGCTAACGACTACGGACTCCCGACTCCCGACTAAACGCTTCCCCTAAATCCCATTGTGAAAAACACTTCCATACCTTTCTGCTACTATGGTTATCTTTGTAATATGCCACAGCTTACCGCCAATAAGAAAGAAACCACCTTTGCGATGGGTCAGCTTACTGATTTGCCTCAGGTGGCAGAGCAGTTATTGCCCTTATTGGCCACTACTAAAAATGTGACTTTCAGCGGACAAGTGGGGGCTGGTAAAACCACTTTTATAAAAGTGCTTTGCGAGCAGCTAGGTTGTGCCGATGTTACCAGCAGCCCCAGTTATGCCATTGTAAACGAATACGCGTGCACTCCAATAAAAGGAAGAGAAAAGGTATATCATATCGACCTATATAGGTTGAACGCTATTGAAGAAGCTTTTGACATTGGCATAGAAGAATACTTGAGCGACCCAACTGCCTGGTGTTTTATAGAATGGCCTGAATTGGTAGAACCCCTATTAGAAGAACCACTGGCGGAAATAAGCATTGCGCTGGATGAACATACTAACCGAACACTAACCCTACGCTTATGATGAAGAAAGAAGGAAGTAAAGCCAATCCCTTTAGTGGATATGCCGTTCAGTTTGGCTTGGCCACGCAAGAAGCGCCAGCACTAATTGATTCTGGTAGGCAGAAGTTGTTCATAGGTATACCTTGTGAGCAGAGCGATATGGAGCGACGTATTCCGCTTACGCCTGAGTCGGTTCGTACGCTAGTGAATAACGGCCACCGCATTTGCGTAGAAACCAAAGCAGGAGCAGGGGCGAAATTTGAAGATAAAGATTACAGCGAAGCTGGTGCCGAAATAGCATACGATAGTAAGAAAGTATACGAGGCGCACATCATTGTAAAAATATTACCGCCTAGCTTAGAAGAGATAGAACTGATGAAGCCAGGACAGATAATCATCTCGGCCATGCAGTTGAGTTTGATAAATGACGGCTACCTACAGAAGTTAATGGAGAAGAAGGTAACGGCCCTTGCCTTGGAATACATTCAAGATGAGCAGGGTATTCTTCCTTTCGTGAGAAGTATGAGCGAAATAGCAGGTAGCGCGGTAATGCCTATTGCTGCTGAATTCTTAAGTAACTTCCGTAATGGCCCAGGTATTTTACTGGGCGGAATATCAGGTGTTCCTCCTGCAAAGGTGGTTATCATCGGGGCAGGTATTGTTGGTGAATTTGCAGCTAGAACGGCTATTGGCTTAGGTGCTAATGTTAAAGTGTTTGATACCAGCACCTACAAATTGATGCGCTTACAAAATGATCTTCACCAGCGGGTATTCACCTCCAATATCTACCCAGAAGTATTGCAGCGTGAACTCTCTAATGCAGATGTTGCGGTAGGGGCCATGCATTCCAAATCGGGTCGCTCGCCAGTATTGGTTACTGAAGAAATGGTATCGCACATGCCTGCGGGTTCATTAATAGTAGATGTGAGTATTGACCAAGGAGGAATATTTGAAACCTCGGAAGTTACCTCACACCAGAACCCTACTTTTAAGAAACTTGGTGTAATTCATTATTGTGTACCTA
Organism: uncultured Chitinophagaceae bacterium; assembly: GCA_964352775.1. Classification (GTDB taxonomy): domain Bacteria; phylum Bacteroidota; class Bacteroidia; order Chitinophagales; family CAIOSU01; genus CAYGTK01. Next base: position 36,095 of record CAYGTK010000008.1, on the reverse strand, counting down.
ATATTGCTTCTCGCTTTAGCCGTACTTCATCGTATGCTGTCAGTAATGTACTAACCAGCAGTTTGCTTGATGCTAGTGAGCATGGCGGTTTTGAGCGTAAATTAGAATTTGACCTCAACCCTCGTCACGGGGTTTACATTTACAAAGGGTACTTGACCAATCGCTATCTCAGTCAGCGTTTCAACTTAAAATATACCCCTATTGATCTTTGCTTTCCGGGTAGGCAATAGGGTTTAGACTATACTATTCATTTCTATCAGAATTTAACAATGGCTACAGATACCAGTGCAGAAGAATTAGAAGGCCAAGAAGGCGGCGAAGAGCTATATGAGCAGGTCAACATTACGGTTGACCCTGGCCAAGAGCTATTGCGCATAGATAAGTTCTTGATGGACCGCATGAAGAACGTGAGTAGGAATCGCCTTCAGAATGCAGCTAAGGCAGGCGCTATAGTGGTGAACGATAAGCCCGTAAAGTCTAACTACAGAGTTAGGCCCAATGATGTGGTGAAAGTATTGGTGAGTAATGCCCCTCAAGAATATACCGTAGAAGGAGAAGACATTCCATTAGAGATAATCTATGAAGATGACGACCTATTGGTATTGAATAAGCAAGCAGATCTAGTAGTGCATCCCGGCGCAGGTAACTGGACGGGTACTTTAGTAAATGCCTTGACCTTCCATTACGATAACTTACCCGATAATGGCGACATCACTAGGGGAGGACTGGTCCACCGGCTAGATAAAGGCACAACAGGTTTAATGGTAGTAGCCAAAAGCGAATATGCACTCACGCATTTAGCCAAGCAGTTTTTCGACCGTACAATCAAGCGCCGTTACATGGCCTTAGCATGGGGCGATGTGCTAGCAGAAGAAGGAAAGATAGAAGTGAACATCGGTAGGCACGAGCGCTTGCGAATGAAGCAAGATGTGTTTCCAGAAGGTGATCAAGGTAAACACGCTATAACCCACTACAAGGTGCTAGAGCGCTATGGTTACACCACTTTGGTGGAATGTAAGTTAGAAACAGGACGTACCCACCAGATACGTGTGCATATGCAACATCTGAAGCATCCTTTGTTTAACGACGCTACTTATGGCGGTGATAAAATATTGAAAGGAACGGTGTATACTAAGTACAAGCAATTTGTTGATAATTGCTTCAAAATACTACCACGCCCAGCGCTTCATGCCTTTGAACTTGGTTTTGAGCATCCCACCACAGGAGAATTTATGGAGTTTGAACATCAGCCACCTGACGATTTTTTACAATTGCTTGACAAATGGCGTAACTATTACAAGAACAAAGGCTTATAATTGCCGTTGTTAGCATATTAGGTGTGTACACAGGTAATTAAGCTGTAGGCTTATTATATTTGCACTCCTGTTTAAACTACAGACTACTACAGTATGAAAAGTACATTACTATTTAGCTTATTCACCACCCTTCTTATTTTTTCATCTATTTCAGTGAAGGCGCTTGAAAAGCCCTGTTCAACTGATGAAATGGCCCAGGAACGGATGCTTACTCACCCAGGTTACGAAGCTGAGCTTCAGCAATTATATCAAACATTAGGGCAGCCAACTGCTGCAAAGCCTAGAGCTACACGCACGGTTTCTGTGGTAGTTCATGTGGTGTATAATAATTCACTTCAAGATGTGCCTGATTCAGAGATAGAGAACATGATGCAAACTATCAATGATGATTTTAGAGCTTTTAATAGCGATTTTCAATTCATTCGTCCAGAATTTCTTCCTGTTGCAGATGATGTAGAGTTAGAATTTTGCCTAGATCAAGTTATTAGAGTACAAACTACAGAGACTTGTTTTGGTTTGAATGATGATATGAAGTTTGCTTCATCTGGTGGGTCTAATGCTGTTAATACTTGTCGATTTTTGAATATCTGGTTATGCGATCTTTGCCCCAATGGAACTGGAGGTGGAGGTACTGCTGGTTACGCTTACCTTCCAACAGGTGGTATTGTATGTTCAAGCGTTGATGGTGTAGTGGTTGAAAGCCAATTAGGCTGGGCAAGTGGAAATGGAAGAACTACCACTCACGAGATCGGTCATTATTTAGGTTTGTCTCACCCTTGGGGGCGTAATGGTGGCGGATGTAATAATGATGATGGAATTGACGATACACCAGTAACTGATGGTCAGAACTTTGGATGCGACAGGTCATTAAATACTTGCGGAAGCGGTGCTGCTGATCTTCCTGATCAGATAGAGAATTACATGGATTACTCTAGTTGCACCAATATGTTCACTCAAGACCAGGCGTCAGTTATGAATGCTGTGCTCAATCAGATAAGAGACGGACTATTTTTAGGGAATAACTGTAATGCACAGGTATTTGCTCCTGAAGCTAATTTTAAAGCTGCAGTAGAAGGTGGCTGTGTAGGTACTCAGGTAGCATTTGTTGACCAGAGCTTGAAGCAACCTACTAACTGGAGTTGGAATTTATCTGGAGCTACTCCAAGTTCTTCCACAAGTCCTAATCCTACAGTTATTTATAACACGCCAGGTACTTACCCAGTTACACTTACCGCAAGTAACAGCGCTGGTAGTGATAGTGAAACTAAAACTTCGTATATAGTTATAGGCCCACCACCAGGTTTGAACCCTCAAGTAGATAGAGGTTCATGTGGCGGATTAGACCTGGGAGAGATAGACTTAAGTGTAAATGGTGGTATTCCTCCTTACGATTATACATGGAGTAACGGCGCTACCACTCAAGATATAACTAATGCTCCTGTCGGTAACGTTTCCGTAACGGTTACAGATGCATCTGGGTGTACAAACACTGCTAGTGCTAATGTGCCTCAAGAAGGTGTTGATATAACCACTTCACTAGTAAACCCTGCTACAGATAATGAATTGGGCTCTATAAGTGTATTAGCTAGTGGTGGAAGCTCACCATATACTTATCAATGGGATAATGGTTCTGCCGATCAAAATCAATCTGGTTTGGAACCTGGTATTTACAATGTAACTATTACTGATGATGAGGGTTGTTTTGTAACTGATGAATACAACGTACCCGACCGCAGAACAACAACACCTATAGATACAACAGCTACGTCAATTATTGATAATGCGAATGTACGTTCACTAACTATCTATCCAAACCCTACTAACGGGGCCTTATTTATAGCTGCAGAGTTGAATACGCAGCAAGATGTGCAGATAGTATTAACTAATACTTTGGGGCAAACACTTTATGTAGAACAACTATCATCTACCCAAGTAATTAAGCAAAGAATTGATGTTGCTGATATGCCTGAGGGCGTTTACTGGTTAAGCATTATAAGTAATAAAGAGCGAGTGACTCGAACGGTTGCCGTTCACTAAACTTAATTGGCTAAGAAATGAAACGGCCCTGACCCCATAAGGCAGGGCCGTTTTTTGTATATAAGATGTGGAGATCGAGAAGGCTTCGTTTTTTTTAAAGGCTTGTAAACCTTAATTTTATAAACTGTTTCACTAGGGGTGGTTTCTTTTCGTGGAACGAGATATTAGCACAAATGATAATTGGCTGAAAGGTCATATTTAAATACAGCGATGAAAAGTATCCTTACTATTCTATTGGCAGCGTTCTGCCTAAGTATTCCTTCCTTTGCTCAACAGGCCTGTTTTTCTGAAGAGGTCGTACAGCAACAAATTCAACTTGACCCTAATTACGCTGCCGAGTTGAATCAAATGCGCCTTATGGCCCGCAACAGCAATGGTGGTGGTCAGCGTGCAGTAAGAACAGTCTCTGTAGTGGTTCATGTTGTATACAATAGTTCGGCGGCTAACATCGCGCAGTCGCAGATCAACAATATGATAACCACTTTGAACGAAGACTTTAGGAAATTGAATCCTGATTTTGCAAACACACGTTCAGCTTTTGTTCCCGTAGCGGCTGATTCAGAGATCGAATTCTGCTTAGATAGAACAATACGTGTTAGTAGCAACTATTCTTGTTACAGCGCTAATACACAACCAAACACCATGAAATCAGCCTCTTCAGGAGGTTCTAACCCAATTGACCCATCTAGCTATTTGAACGTTTGGATAGTAGATATCTGCGGCACGTCTTCCGGTGGAGTGGCTGGCTATGCTTATTTGCCTACAGCTGGTATGCACGGGTCTAGCATTGATGGATTAGTATTAGATTACAGTTTAGGTTTTAATGGTGGTGATGGTAGAACAGCCACTCACGAGATAGGTCACTATTTAGGTCTAGAACACCCTTGGGGAAATGGCTCTTGTAGCACAGCAGGTAATGGCGATGATGGTTTTAGCGACACACCAACAACCAGCGGACCCAATTATGGTTGTTCTGCAAATAATTCTTGTGGCACACCTTCTCCAGGTGACATGGTAGAGAATTTTATGGATTATAGTTTTTGCCCAACTATGTATACTACTGATCAAGCAAACTATATGAACGCGGTTCTAACACAGATCCGTTCTAGCTTATTTTCTAGCCCCGGGTGTAACAGCAGTGTACCTCAAGGGCCTAGTGCTGATTTTGAGGCAAGTGTTACCGATGGTTGCCCGGGCGAATCTATTACATTCACTGACCTTTCAAGTGGCAATCCAACTAACTGGAACTGGAGTTTCCCTGGTGGCTCTCCATCTTCTTCAAATCAACAGAACCCAACGGTTACCTACAACTCACCTGGTACTTATGCGGTGACACTTACAGCAAGTAATGTGGCAGGAACGGATACTGAAACTAAGAACACATACATTACCATTTTCGCTTCCAACAGCCTTCCATTGCAGGAAGGATTTCAAGCTACCACTTTTACACCAGCTGGTGGTTGGTCATTATTGAATCCTGATGGTGATGTAACATGGGCAAGAACGAATAGTGCTGGTGGCTTTGGTACTAGCTCGGCATCTGCCTTTATGGATAACTACAATTACAATTCGCAAGGTGCCCAAGATGTTATTTTCACACCTTTTTATGATTTCTCTTCGGCAAGTAGCCCTGAGCTGACTTTCGACCACGCCTATGCGCAATATAATACACAGTACGAGGACAGTCTTTATGTAATATATACTACTGATTGTGGAGACACTTACTTTTTTAACTGGCGAAATGGTGGTCCAGGTCTAGCTACAGCGCCATCTACTACAAGTGAATTTGTTCCTACTGCTAACCAATGGCAAACTAACACTATTGACCTTTCTAATCTTTCTGGACAGCAGAGTGTTCGCTTTGGTTTCTTTGCATTGAACGATTATGGGAACAATGTATTCATTGATAATATCAACATTACTACCAATACTGTTTCACCAGCGCCTATTGCTAATTTCTCTGGAACTCCACTAACCATTCCAGTAGGTGGTCAAGTGAATTTTAGTGACCTATCTACCAACAGCCCTACTAACTGGAGTTGGACCTTCAATGGTGGAACACCTACTACATTTAATGGGCAGACCCCACCTGCTATTACTTATAATGCAGCGGGTACTTATCAGGTATCGCTTACAGTAACAAATGCAAATGGTACCGATACTGAAACCAAACCAGCATATGTAACAGTAGTACCTCAAACGGGTAGTGGAACTTGCGATACATTAACCAACCTTACCACTAACCAATTTACCGTAATAGGTGCGCAGGGTGGTGGCTATGCCTCTGGTCACAACGTGTTCGGAGATGTTTCGAAAGCGGATATATTTACAGGAGCGACTGTTGGTGATCAAATAGAAGGTGCTTTATTATTCTTTGGCGTAGCTGAAGATGGAGCTAATCCAACTACTATAAATGTGAATGTTTGGGATGATAATGGTGCTGCTGGTGCTCCAGGTACAGTGTTAGCTAGCGAACAGATCAGTATAGCTAGTATTGCTGCTGATATTGCAGGAAATGGTCAAACCTATGTAACTTTTTCCAATCCTGTAACTATTACGGGGACATTCTATTTAGGTATTGATTTTAATTATAATGACCCTGCAGATACTGTTGCACTAGGAACCACTGTAGATGGTTTTCCTGTTCCTGGAACAGCATGGGAACAATGGGGTAATAATGGGGGGTGGTTCCCTTACAGTACTCTAGCTGCAAATGGTGGCTGGGAATTGAACGTGGCTCACTTAATTTTGCCTATAGTTTGCGAGCCAGGGCAAACCGCTCAACCTCCTGTTGCAGATTTCTCTTCAAATACGCAGAACATCTGTCAAGGCCAAGCGGTAACCTTTAGCGATCAGTCTACTAACACGCCTACCAGTTGGTCATGGAGTTTCCAAGGTGGTAACCCAAGCAGTTCAAGCCAACAGAACCCAACAGTAAGCTATTCTAATGCCGGTGCCTACCAAGTAAGCTTAACGGTTTCTAACTTAGATGGAAGCGATACCGAAACCAAAACAAGTTATGTAACGGTTAATCAGAACCCATCAGGTTCCACCTCTTCTAGTCAGGCTCTTTGCTTTGGGAGTAATACAGGTGGTATCACATTGACCGTTTCAGGTGGGGCTACTCCATATAATTATCAGTGGTCTAATGGATCAAATGATAAAGACCTCTCCAATCTATTTGCTGGAACATATACAGTTACTATTTCTGATGCTAATGGTTGTTCTGCTACAGCTAGTACCGCCGTTACCCAGCCTACTAATGCGATAAGCGCAACAGCTAGTTCTGTTGCTGCTGATTGTGGTCAGGCCAATGGTTCAGCTACTGCTTCTGGAAGTAATGGCTCAGGGAGCTATACGTACAACTGGAGTACAGGTGCAAATGGAGCTACGGCAAGCTCTTTGAGTCCTGGCACATATACTGTTACTGTAAGCGATGCCAATGGTTGTTCTACTTCAGCTTCAACTACAGTAGGTAATACAGGAGGATTAACTGCTACAGCAAGTGGAGTGAATATAACATGTGCTGGTGCGGGCAATGGTTCCGTATCTGTAGCTATTAATGGAGGTAACTCACCATTTACCTATTTGTGGAATACTAATCAAACCACAGCAACTATAAACAATGCTGCGGGCGGAACATATACTGTTACCGTTACGGATGCAAGCGGATGTGTAGACGTTGCTTCAACAAGCATTTTCGAACCAAATAACTTGTTTGCTTTACTGAATGCTAATGATGCTACTTGCGGACAAACGAATGGAGATGCATCTGTTATCAATATTACAGGCGGAACACCACCATACACTTACGTTTGGAACACAGGTGTTAGCGATGCACCAATAAGCGGCGTAGCTGCAGGTACATATACCGTTACACTAACCGATGCCAACAACTGTACTGATGTTAGTAGCGTTACCGTATCAGCAGGGTCGCGTGCTACTTTGAGTTTTACGAGTACTGATGTAGGTTGTGCTGGAGTGAATGACGGAACTGCAAGCGTATCAGCTACTGGTGGTACTTCACCATATTCTTATGAATGGAGTAATGGCGAAACCACACAAAACATAAGTAACTTATCAGCAGGCACCTATGTGGTTACCCTTACTGACGGTGATAATTGCACAGTAGCTGGAAGTGCAGTAGTGAATAACTCAGGCGCAACAGTCGATTTTATAAGTACTGATGTTTGTTCTGATGCTCAACTAGGCGGAATAGATATATTGGTTAGTGGTGGACAACAACCTTATACAATTGACTGGAGTAATGGATTACCAAACACAAGCTTAACAGGCCTATCAGCTGACACTTACACCGTTACCGTTACTGACGGTTCTGGTTGTGAAACTGTTACCGTAGTAGATGTAAATAGAACTGTGGTTGTAGGGCTTGATACTATCAACCCAGGTCCGGGCTTATCTAACGGAAGGGTAGAGGCTATTGTAACTTCAGGAACGCAACCTGTATCTTATATATGGAATACAGGTTCTACTAATGCTGTGCTAAACAATGTAGCAGCTGGTGCTTATAGTGTTACAGTTGTAGATGCGTTGGGCTGTCAGTCTACCGCAAGTGCTACTATTGGTTCTGTAGGCATTGTAGACGCAAGTGAGCTATTAGGCTTCGAAATGTTCCCTAACCCAACTGATGGAACATTGAATTTGAAATACAACTTACCAGAAGCAAGTACAGTAAAAGTGCAGCTATTTGACTTAATGGGTAAGCAGGTAATCACCCAAACTTTCGACAAACAACTTACAACCGATCACCTCATCCTAGATCTGGCTGCTCTTCCTGGAGGTACCTACTTCGTGAAATTAACAGCCGGATCGAACCACGCCATCAAAAAAGTGTTAAAAACAAATTAATTAGGGGCTAAAGGAAAACAGGATCTAAATGACATCTACTACTATTAAGGCACTTATGTTGTGCCTAACAACTATCGTTTGTGCAAGCTATTCAGGAACGATAAATGCTCAGCTCGGTAATGAACGTTGTGCTACTCATCAATTAGACAGTATACAACGGGCACTGATACCTGGGGCACCCTCTATAAATGACTTTGAACAATGGCTAGCCCCTAGAGTAGCCCAGTTTAAGCAGCAAAGCCCAAATGCAAGGCGTATTGTATACACTATTCCGGTAATAAACCATATAGTGCACGATGGTGATGCTATTGGTGTTAGCGAGAACATCTCACAGGCACAAGTGCTTTCACAGATAGATGTGTTGAACGAAGATTTCCGTCGTTTAAATGCTGATACTACAAACACCCCTTTGGCCTTTAGAGCAGTAGCTGCTGATATTGAGATAGAGTTCTGTTTGGCTCAAGTTGACCCTAATGGTAATGTGCTACCTGAACCAGGTATTAACCGTGTAAATGGAGGTCAATTCAGTTGGAGCACCAACGATATTGACGGCACCTTGAAGCCAGCTACAATTTGGGATACTGATAGGTACTTTAATATGTGGTCTGTTCGATTTTCTAGAACAGGTCTGCTGGGTTATGCCCAATTTCCAGAAGGTTCAGGATTGGCCGGTATGCCTAATGGAGCGCAAAATGCATTGACCGATGGTGTGGTAAATAATTACCTAGCTACTGGTAGAGTAGGCACATTAAGTGCTAATTCAGCTCGCGGTAGAACTGCTACGCATGAGATAGGTCATTGGTTAGGTTTACGTCACATTTGGGGCGATGGTGGTTGCGGAGCAGACGACTTTTGTAATGACACTCCTGAATCTGACGCATCAAACCAAGGATGCCAAACCACTACAGTTTCATGTGGTAGTACCGATATGGTACAGAACTACATGGATTACTCCAACGATGTGTGTATGAACTTGTTCACTCAAGATCAGAAAGCTCGGATGATAACGGTTTTGACCAACAGCCCTCGCCGTGTTCAGTTATTGAACTCTACAGTATGTAGCGTGCCTATCCAAGCGCAATTAACTGGTCAAGTTCGTGATGTTAATACCCTAGCGGGCATTCCTAATGCAAAAGTTAGATTAACAAGTGGTCCATTAAATTATACTGCTACATGCGATGCTAATGGAAATTTCAGCCTATCAGTTATTGAAGCTACTTATACGGCTTATGGAGCTAAATGGGGCTACGAAACTGGAGAAGTAACCAACATACAAGCTACATCTGCCTCTACTACATCAGTTACCATTGATGTGGACCGTGGATATTATGATGATTTTGTACTCGATCTTGATTGGACGACCTCATCAACTGCAACTACTGGAGACTGGACACGCGGTGTGCCAGTAGGAACTAACTTTAACGGAGTACCTTCTAACCCTGGAAACGACTTGCCTAACGACTTTGGTAGCGAAGCTTACGTTACTGGAAACGGTGGCGGTGGTGCAGGTACTGATGACATTGATGGAGGAGAGGTAGTACTTACTTCGCCTGCAATGGATCTCACTACTTACAACACACCTAAGATCAGTTATTACCGTTGGTTCTACAATGATGGCGGTAGTACTAACCCTGATGACAGCCTTATAGTAACCATATCAAATGGTAGTGCTAGTGTAGATGTTGACTTGCTGGACGTGAATACGGCAAACAGTAATCAATGGAGTTTTTACGAATTTTTAGTGAGCGATTTCTTACCGCCTACTAACAATGTGCAGATCAGTTTTCGCTCAGCCGACCTTGGCGATGGACACTTGGTAGAATCAGCGCTAGACCTTTTTCGTGTTACCGATACTATTGTAAATACTAATGTGCCACCTGTAGCCAATTTCACGGCTAATATCACTAATGGCTGTGCACCACAGGCGGTTACGTTTACTGACTTAAGCTCCTACTCACCTACTAGTTGGTCATGGAGTTTCCCTGGAGCTACTCCAGCCACATCTACTCAACAGAACCCAACTGTAACATATAGTACAGCAGGTACTTATGCGGTTACACTAACTGCTGCTAATGCATTTGGGAACGATCAGGTTACTCGCACACAATTCATTACGGTATCTGGAATTGTTGCAGCATTCTCAGCTCCAAGCACTCAACTATGCCCTGGAGCTACAGTAACATTTGCTGATAATTCTACTTGCGACCCTGCTAGTTGGAACTGGACATTCCCAGGAGGAAGCCCAGCTTCATCAACGCAACAGAATCCAACAGTAGCTTATCCTACACAAGGAACGTTTCCTGTAACCCTTCAAGTAACTAATGCTGCTGGTACTAATACAGTAACCATTCCTAACTATGTGGATGTAGCTATTGGTGGGCCAGTAATTGCACTTTTTGAAGATTTTGAGTCTAATGCTTTTGCCACAAATGGCTGGACCGTTGAAAACCCTGATAACTCTTTAACATGGGAGATAGTAACTGTTGGAGGTTCAAATCAAGGGGATAAAGCTGCACGGGTTAACATCTTTAATTACAATGCAGCTGGCCAACGTGACGGATTGATCACACCAGTATTAAACCTATCTGCAGTTACTAATACCATTTTGAGCTTTGAGCACGCACACAGACGTTTCTCTGGTAATGAGTCGGATTCTTTAATAGTATATGTATCTACTGATGGTGGGGCAACCTTCCCAGATAAAGTCTTCGCTAGGTCAGAAGATGGTTCTGGTACATTTGCTACTTCTGGTCAAATAGGTAATGTAGATTTCGTACCCACTATTTTTGACGAATGGTGTTTCTCTGGTAATCTTGGCTCGGGCTGTTTTACAGTAGATCTAAGTCCATATGATGGAGAAGCGAGCTTACGATTGAAGTTTGAATTGTATAACGATTACGGAAACAACATTTACCTCGATAATATTGACGTTAGTGGGATATGTGGAGTGGCACTTACACTACCAATAGCCAACTTCTCAGCAAGCGACAATGAAGTGTGTGAAGGTGAAAGCATAACATTTACAGATGCATCGGCAAATAATCCTACATCTTGGTCTTGGGATTTACCAGGTGCTACACCAGCAACTTCTACTCAGCAAAGTCCTACAGTGGTATATAACACACCAGGTACTTATGATGTAACACTAACAGCTACTAATGCTGATGGTAGCGATCAACTAGTACAAACGGCTTATATTTTGGTAGACGGAGCTCCTATTGTAAATGTTTCTGGAACCGATGTAAGTTGTTTTGGTGCTAATAATGGAGCAGTTAGCTCAACAGTAAATGGTTCTTCGCCATATACTTATGCTTGGAGTAATGGAACGCAAGGCGTAAGCTTAAATGCTCTACCAGCAGGTAGCTATACACTCACACTTACTGATGCTAATGGATGTGTATCCACTGCAAGCACTTCTATTACTGAGCCCACTGCTATAGTACCTAGTGTAACGCAAACTAATGCGGCATGTGGACAGAATAATGGTGAAATAAGTGTTACTGCAACAGGTGGAGTTACTCCATTAACCTACAACTGGAGTACCTCAGCTACTGGAGGAACGGTAAGTGGGCTTACAACAGGAACATACACCGTTACTATAACTGATGCTACTGGCTGTACTTTGGTTAGTGGCTATAACTTAAGTAATGTGAATGGGCCAACCGTTACCATTAACCCAGTAAATCCTACCTGCTACAATAGCTTTGATGGGTCTGCAAGCTTGCAAATAAGTGGTGGGAACGCACCTTATACTTATGCTTGGAGCACAGGAGACAATACACCTAATATCATTAACCTTTCAAGAGGTCCTTTAAGTATTACCGTTACCGATGCTAATAGTTGTCAAAGTGTAGCATCTATAACTATGGTAGCACCGCCAGAGCTTGGATTAAATACTGGTGCCAGCCCAACTGGTTGTGGAGCACCAAGCGGAAGGATAGAGGCCTATCCTAATGGAGGAACTACTCCATACACCTATGCATGGAGTAATGGGCAAACTACTGGTGTGATAGATAATCTAGTAGCAGGTACTTACACCGTTACGCTTACAGATGCTAACAATTGTTCTGTGATACGTGATGCTGATGTGAACTTACCTAATGTACTATCACTTTCTACCAGTTTCACGAATGCTACTTGTGGTAATAGTGATGGAACAGCCTCTGCAACAGGTGTAGGTGGTTCTGGTCCATTCACTTATGCTTGGAGTAATGGTTCTACTAGTAGTACTGTAAGTTCGTTAGCAGCTGGAGCCTATACGGTCACTTTGGTTGATTTTAACTTATGTAGTGCTTCGGCTACTATTACCATTAGCGATCTTGGCGCCTCTTTCGCAACACTTAGCCCTCAGGATGTAGTTTGTGGTGGTGGTTCTGACGGAATAATTCTATCCAATGTATCGGGAGGAAACACACCATACACCTACAACTGGAGCAATGGTAGTAACGCACCTACTTTAGTAGGTATACCTAGTGGAATCTACACACTTACTGTTACTGATGATAATGGATGTGTTACAGTGACTGATACTATTGTGAACGAGCCTTCAGCAATAAACCTGTCATTCAATATTATAGATGTAGCCTGTGGTACTAAAGTAGGTAGTGCATTAGCTAATGTAAGTGGAGGTGTAAGCCCTTACACATATGCATGGAGCAATGGAGTAACCACGGCTAATAATGATGTGCTAGCTGCAGGAGCTTATACCTTTACCTTAACGGACGTAGGTGGTTGTGTTGTTGTTGACAATGTTGCACTGATAACAGAGGCTAACTTGGATATAACGGTTACTACTTACGCTGACACTTCTAATACAGGAGTTGGATCGGCTACGGTAACAGTAAACAATGGCGTTCCACCATATACTTATACTTGGAGTAATGGCGAAACTACGTCAACCGCATCAGGTTTGGCCGCTTCTACTTATACAGTTATAGTTATTGATTCGTCAGGTTGTGATACTACAGTTGCTGCTACTATTGGAAACTTCTCATCTATATGGGAAGCAGATGCTGAAGAGTTAATATCAATATATCCTAACCCAACTTCTGGTGAGGTGATATTGAACTGGACGGGTACTACTGTAGATGCTTTTGAAGTATATAATGCTTACGGAGCTTTAGTAGAAAGACGAGTAGTTAATTCTTCTATAACTAGTGAACAATTGGACTGGAGTGAGTTACCTAGCGGAATGTATTTTATTCGTATCATTGCTGGGCAAGTCTCAATAACCAAAAAGGTCTCGCTATCTCGCTAACTTATGTTAGCATCAGGTAAACTACAGATATGAAAAGGCTATTCACCGTAGCAGCATTCACCCTTTTATGCTGCACATTTGGAATGGCGCAACAGCGCCATTGTGGAACTATTCTAACAACTGCTGAAGAACGAGCGGCTTATCAGAAATTCAGGAGCATTATTGATGCGGAATTAGCTTCAGGCAATGCTTCTAATAAATCTAGAGCACTAGTTACTATACCTGTTGTAGTTCACATTATTCACGATGGAGATGTTGAGGGAGAGAATGAGAATATACCCGATGCTCAAGTGCTTTCGCAAATTGAAGTGTTGAATGAAGATTTTCGTCGCTTGAATGCCGACGCAACTGCTACACCAAGTGCATTTGAAACGGTAGCCGCTGACTTCGAGGTGGAGTTCTGCTTAGCGCAGCAAGACACTAATGGCAACCCCACTAATGGAATTCAACGAATAAATGCTGGTAGAATATCGTGGACGCGTAATGACCTAGATAATGATCTAAAACCTAACACCAGATGGGATAATCAGAGGTACATGAATATCTGGACAGTTCGTATGGGCGGTCAAGATGCTAGTATACTAGGTTATGCACCGTTTCCTGGTACTGCCGGCGAGGCCGATGGAGTAGTTGTACAATATGATGTGTTCGGAAGAGGTAGCCAATTTGCCCTCGACCCAAACCATGATAATGGAAGGACTACTACTCATGAAGTGGGCCACTGGTTGGGCTTAAGTCACTTATGGGGTAATGGAGATCCGCTGGTGGATGATTGTAATGCTGATGATGGGGTAAATGATACTCCACCTCAAGCTAAAGCAAATTATGGATGCCCTACGTTTCCTTCGCTAAGCTGTATGAATGGCCCGGACGGAGATATGTTCATGAACTATATGGACTACGTAAATGATGATTGCTATAATATGTTCTCAGAAGGTCAGAAAGCTATAATTACTGCTACATTCAATACTGAACGTATTGGTATCACAACTTCTCAGGCTTGTATTTCGCCCTCACTGTTTGCTTATGATATTGGTATTGATGAAGTTTTACATCCACTTAGTTTTTCGTGTAGTGGTGCCTTCACGCCAACCATGCTAGTAAGAAATGTAGGCACGGAACTACTTACTGACTTTACTATAGGTTATCAAATAGACAACGCAGTACAACAATTCACCAATTGGAGTGGAAGTTTAGAACAGAATAAACTCACTCATGTAAGTATCCCCGCAATAACATTAGCTGATGGGTCTTATCAACTGACTATAACACTTTTTTCACCTAATGGACAGCAAGACGAGAATTTTACTAACGATCAACGCATTATCAATTTCACTGTGGCTGACCAGTTAGTAGATAGCGATCCTTATCTATTACAAGAAGGATTTCAAGATCAATTTCCGCCTGTAAATTGGACTACAGATAATGCTCAGAATGATAGGGATTGGGAGCAATATATTGGTCAAGGTGGGTTTGGATCTAGTGGTAGAAGTGCCCGTTTTGATAACTACACCACTACAACCAATTTTGACCCTTCAGGAAGGACTGATAGATTGATAACCCCTGTTTTATCATTTACACCTGTTGGTGGTAACGAAGTTGCCCCATTATTAGAATTTAGTATTGCTTACGCACGACGAAACACGATTAAGAACGATTCGCTACGGATAAGTTACACCTTTGATTGTGGAACAACTTGGAAACGTATATGGGCTGCTGGCGCTGATGAATTAGCTACAGCTAGTGCTACTGCAAACGAATTCATTCCTACAGCTAGTGATTGGAAAACTTATAAGTTAGAACTTCGGTCGTTAATAGCGCAAGACCGCGTACAACTTAGATTTGAGAACATATCTGATGGTGGGAATGCACTTTATATTGATGATGTGAACATTCGTAACATTGGGGTAGGTATTGCAGGAAATGGAGCGGAGCTTAATGTTCAGCTATACCCTAATCCAAGTACAGGTCAGTTTACTGTTGATCTTCCAAATAGTGAAGCGGCATTAGTAAAACTCCGCACCCTTACTGGACAAGAGATAACAGAAGGTGTTTTTTTAGCGCGAAGTGGAAATAGCATAAATGTGAAAACTGCAAACTTGCTACCAGGTATTTACTTAGTAGAAGTAATACAAGATGATGCACGTGCTTGGCAGAAGGTGATCATTCAATAGAGGATAGCGCCACAGCTAGACTCTTTTTCCGTTGTATCTTTCCTGAAGCTGTTTCTACGAATGCAGTAGTCAATAGTATTTGCTTAGGCTTCTCATAGCCTTGAAGTACTTGATTAATAGCATTGCGAATATCACCAGGCAGTTCACTTGTCTCTATCACCAATATCAATTGCTCTCCCAGATGCCTATGTGGTAACGAACTTAGGAAGTATCGCTTACTAGGGAACAGAATCGAAAGCTTTTGCTCCAACTGTTCTGGTATCAGCTTAACTCCACCTGAATTGATAACATTATCGTAGCGGCCTAACCAGATGAACTGCTTGTTATCAATAAGTTTTGCCAGATCATTTGTTTGAAGTTCAATAACTCCAATGTCAGGCGCATCAATGGTGAGTCTACCCTCGTTATCAGTGTTTACTGTTGTTCTACCTATCGTGGTGTATGCTTCTGAAGCATTTAACCCATTCACCCTTCGCATAGCAATGTGGCTAACGGTCTCCGTCATTCCGTAGGTTTGATAAATGGCTGGGCTAAGGTCTTGTAACTGCTTTTCTAATTCCTTGCTTATGGGCGCTCCACCAACAATTATCGTGTCAAAACGATCGAGTTTAGCAAGGCTATCTTCTGACCTTAATATTTGACTTAACTGATAAGGAACAAGCGCAGTAAACTTTAGGTCGTGGTTGCTTGAAATTCCCACCATTGGGTCGGCTGGTGGTTTTGCTATGGTCAGTTTCCACCTATTTACCAAGGCGCGCACTACCATCATTTTACCAGCTATATACTCTACTGAAAGCGGAAGAAATGCTTCCGTTCCCTTTGCCAGGACTAGGAATTCAGCGGTCATACGTGCGCTGTTGGCCATCTGCTCTTTACTTACTCTTATCGCTTTCGGTTCACCTGTAGATCCAGATGTATGCACAGTTACATACGGGCTATCATTATACCATTCTTGAAGAAAGGAGACTAACGGTTGCCAGTTATCTACTGCTACACTATTTGCTAAAGCATCTAAATCGTGTGAAGTGCCATCTAAATGGGCGAAGTTCTCTGTAAGATGTAAAGGGTGGTCGATCATGCAATTAGCTGATCATTTAACTATATCTAGCTTAATACGGGGTGGCCCAACAACAAATCCTTTCAAGCGAAGGGTATCATCACCATTAACGCTGTTCGATCGTACTACGAATACCTCATCTAATGCTTGACGACCTTCTACCATACACTTAATGGTGAACGCACCATTTACATTTGGTCCATAAGCTTTCGAGTCCCACTCGGCCTTACAGAATTCTTTTGATTGTTGAATACCTGCAATTATCAATTTCTCGTCGCCAGAATTGAAAAAGGTAATAACCCGCTCAAAGCCGCTATTTCCTTGTATCAAAGTATCGAATACAATTGAATTTTCTGAAGTGATCTCTAAAACTGGCCCAACAGGTGGTGGCACAGTTTCCTCCGTTCCCCAGCAAGAGCATAGTAAGAGTGAGATAACAAAGGCGGTGTATAACGGTCTCATAACAACGCTAAATGTACAAGTTCTTCTATTAATATCACACCTAATAACCAACGAAGGTGCTGGTTGAAGCGATAATATTTTTGGCAACAAATTCCGTAATTTTAATAAACCCTCTTGTATAACTATGGAGTCATTCGCTTCGGCACTTAACTACGGCATTCCCTTCTTTACAGTACTTGTGCTATTAGAGATGGCTTATGGTTATTGGAAAGGGGTTAGATACTTTAACATAATGGACTCCGTATCTAGCTTAAGTTCGGGCATTACCAACATTACTAAAAGTGTGCTGGGCTTAACTATAGCCATCATTAGTTATGAATGGTTAGTAGATAAGGTAGCCTTATTCGATCTTCAACCCCATTGGTGGGTATTCGTTATCGCATTTGTTGGTTTAGACTTTGCTGGTTATTGGATACATAGAATAGAACACAAGGTTAACTTTTTTTGGAACAGGCATATCATTCACCATAGTAGTGAAGAGTTTAATTTGCCTTGTGCATTGCGTCAGTCTATTTCACATTTATTCTCTTTTACGGTATTCTTTTTAGTTCCTATTGCTTTTTTAGGAGTGCCTGCAAAGGTGTTCGCTATTATAGCGCCCATTCAATTGTTCTCTCAGTTTTGGTATCATACCCGCTACATTGGTAGAATGGGTATCTTAGAATATATACTGGTCACCCCATCGCATCACCGTGTACACCATGCTATTAACCCTGAATATATTGACAAGAACTTCTCACAGATCTTTATTATTTGGGATAAACTATTTGGTACGTTCCAGGAAGAGAAAGACGATGTGCCAGCAGTATATGGTGTGAAAAAAGCAGCGCGCACGTGGAATCCCATCATCATCAATTTTCAGCACGCTTGGATGGTTGTTACCGACGCATGGCGCGCTGATAGCTGGTGGGATAAAGCCCGTGTATGGTTCATGCCTACTGGTTGGAGACCAGCGGATGTTGCAGCGAAATATCCAGTAGAAGTAATTGAAGATGTTTACACACAAGAGAAATATGACACTAAGCCATCTACAGCTATGGATGTTTGGGCTTCCGTACAAATGACTGTTACCTTGTTTATGAGTATGTACTTGTTCAATAGATTGGCAGACTTACCTACCTGGCAGCTATTGCTTTACGGTGGCTTTATCATGTTAACGGTATTTTCTTACACCACATTAATGGATAAGAAGCCTGTTGCTTTCTGGTTAGAAGCTTTTAGAACTATAGTAGGTGTTAGCATTATTATCGCCTTGGGCGATTGGTTCTTACTAGGCGAATGGATACCTGCTGGTAAGTGGATAGTGGGCTTGTATTTACTAAGCTCGCTATTAGTAACAGCAGCTTTCGTAAAATGGGAAGTCTCCGAGTTTGTTGCAGAGCGTCAAGCTGAAGTTCAACTAGGCTAGAGCTTATACTTTTTCTCTTTCTAATAGTACAGAAGATAGGGTAGAGGCTTTATGCATGGTCTCTTCCCACTCGTTTTCTGCTAGAGAGCTAGAGGTGATACCACCACCTACGTAAAGTAGAAGTCGCTCATTTATTAATTCTAAGCAGCGTAGATTAACGAATAGGTCAATATCATCGTTGTGTAAATTCACAGGGCCTAAATAGCCAGTATAGTAACCTCGCTTGTGTTTCTCTATTTTATGAATAATATCCTGCGCCTCTTTCCTTGGTAAACCCGCTATAGCAGGGGTGGGGTGTAGGTCATTTATCAATTTTGTGAAATCGGTATCATCACCCTTTAACTTAGCATCGAACAAAGTTCTTAAGTGTAGCACTTTGCCAGCACGCACTGTTTCGGTTTCCGACTTTGCGTAGGAATTGGGAAAGTGTTTGTCAAATACACTGGCTATAGTATCGCTTACCATTGCTTGCTCTTCAATTTCCTTTTCGCCCCAAGTTATATTTTTTAGGCCGATGCCTTCATCGCGCTGGGTTCCCGCCAAGGCCATAGTAGACAATCTGTTACTATCCTTTTGTAGCAAAAGCTCAGGTGTGGCACCCATCCAAATACCTATACGAGGTAGAAAGAGTAAGTAGCAGAATGCTGAAGAGTAAGTGGAACACAACTTCTGGAAATAGTCGAATACATCAAGATCATCATTAACGTCAATGGCATGTATTCTACTCAATATCACCTTTTTAGCAGCATCTTGTTGAAGATCTCTTATAAGGGTGTTGCATTGGTTCAAGTAAGCATTTTGGCGCAGTACTTTTATTTTCGATCGCGAATGATAGAAGCTAAATACGCTCTTGCGGGTAGCTATGGGCAATTCTTGCTTAAGCCATTTTGTATCCAAACTCTTTTGAATGCCCTGCATATCGGCATCTATAAAAACTTCGGGGTGTCCTGTAGAGAATTGGTAAGGACTAATGATGAAACCACGCTGCTGAAAGTATTGAGAAGGATCGTTAGCTATCATTAGCTCACCATCGTGTTGCGCAATACCTCTTATAGATGTCTCACCAGGCATACGGTAAAGCACCACTGGGCTTTCATTAGATAAACCCTCCAGTATTAATTCTTCCAGCTTCATATCCTTCTTGTTTGTTGCTATAACCATATGAAAGCCAAAGTGTTTTTGATCTTGCCGTTTATTTCAAACTTTACCTAACAACCGTTAGTTAATTTGTCTATAATTATAATCTATCTGTTACTGTCCTCGTATCTAAAGTAGTTAATTGCAGCATATCTAATTACATTTGGTGTGATGGATAACCTGTTCGAACCCTTGTTATACTTTCAGCTAGCAGTTAGTCCAGTAATACTACTGTCGCTGCTATTCATTAGCGCACCTTACGGTAAGCATAGTAGGGGCGGTTGGGGTATTTCTTTGCCATCGCGCGTAGCTTGGATATTTATGGAGCTTCCAGCGGTACTCACTATCCTTATTATGTTCTTGGTGAGTGATAAAGAAGTAGGTATGGTCAATCTCTTATTTCTAGGCTTGTGGCAATTTCATTACGGCTATCGCACGTTCATATACCCCTTTCTTATTCGTGGAAGCAAACAGAACTTCCCAATACTATTAGTGCTGTTCGCCTTGGTGTTTAATGGCATTAATGGTTATATCAATGGCTATTATCTGTTTCACCTATATCCCAGTTACTCAATAGACTGGCTAACTAGTCCTCAATTCATTATCGGCACTATCATTTTTCTTGGTGGATGGCTCATGCATGTACATAGTGACTACATTATTCGCAACCTCCGCAAACCTGGAGAAACAGGTCATAAAATACCCTTTGGCGGTATGTTCCGTTGGGTGAGTAGCCCCAACTATCTGGGCGAGGTTATTCAATGGACGGGCTTTGCTATACTTACTTGGAGCTTACCAGCATTGGCCTTTGCGATATTCACTTTCGCTAATCTATTCCCCAGGGCTATTAGTAATCACCAGTGGTATAAAGGTAGATTTGAAGATTATCCAGAGAAGAGGAAGGTGTTTTTGCCGTTTATCTACTAAATATACTGTTGAAAACAGTAGAACAAACGTTTCCTGATACCACTTATCCATTGTATTTTTGAGGCTCAATTACAAAGCACGAAAAGATGAAAGGCAAAGGCGAATTAGTAGCAGAGTTACAAAAGCATTTTGAAGCTACAGGCTTGGTAGATAATACTGTAGCAG
>CAYGTK010000008.1:0-15276 GCA_964352775.1 uncultured Chitinophagaceae bacterium | reverse complement strand
AATTACCAAAGCACAAGGCGACCCCTTGGTGACTAAGGTACTTCGCTTAACTGCTGAACGTATTGAAGCGAACGCTGCTTTTGAATTAGAGATAGTGCCTGTGTTAGACGAGCCAGATGATGAGGAGTTGGACGAAACATATGTACCAGAAGAGCCAGAGCCAGAAACTATCGATCTAGGTTACTTGCTTAGTTTGATAGAAAAGTCGGATAACAAATACAATCGCGAAGAATTGGGTTACGTAAGAAATGCCTTACTAGGTAGATAAACGTATCTGTTAAGATAAAATGGAAGCACTTTCAGTAATGGAAGTGCTTTTTTTTGGCCTGATAGTGAGTTTATTAGGGTTTTTCGGGTTGAAAATTTGGAAGTATTAGGAATATCACTATCTTTCTAAGTAGAAAGTAGTAGGTAATAACGGTTATACGTCAGCCAACGTCCGTTATTCATTTGAACCTCCAAAGTTTGGGGGTTCTTTCTATTTAGGGCTAGCTGGTTTCGTCGGCGTTTTCCTTTATTTTTAAGCTCACAACCCAAAAGCACAACATGCAGCGCGAAGATTATTTCACTATAGATATTGATAAAGACGGAATAGCCACTCTTTGGCTCGATCAGCAGAACGAGAAGGTAAACAAAGTTGGCCCTGATGAGATAGACCTTTTTGAAGGAGTGATAGACGAGATGCAGAAGGACTCCAAAGTAAAGGCCGTTATCATGATCAGTAGGAAGAAGGACTTCATTGCTGGTGCTGATATTGAAGCATTTCAACAAGTGCAAAAGCCTGGCGATTGGGCACCTATCAGCCGACGGGGACATGTTATACTGAACAAGATCGCTAACTCTAAAAAGCCTGTAGTAGCAGCCATACATGGTAACTGCTTGGGAGCTGGGTTAGAGATAGCCTTAGCCTGTACAGCCAGAATTGCCGCCAACGACAAGAGTACCAAGCTCGCATTGCCAGAGGTTCAACTAGGCCTATTGCCTGGTGGCGGTGGAACACAACGCTTACCGCGGTTAGTTGGCTTGCAGAAGAGCTTAGACATGATGCTGACGGGTAAGAACATCTTTGCCAAACCAGCTAAAAAGATGGGCTTGGTTGATAGATTGGTATTTAAAGACGGCTTACATAAGGGCGCAGTTGTGATGGTTAAAGAGATGTTGAAGAAACCATTGGTGCGTAAACGTAAGACTTCGCTAAAGGATAAAGTGCTGGAAGGACCGCTTAAGGGTGTTGTGTTCAAAAAGGCCAAAGAAATGGTGGATAGACAAACGCAAGGCAATTACCCAGCGCCCTACAAGATATTAGAATGTGTAGAGATTGGCCTGCGTCAAGGAATGCAGAGAGGTTTGGAGGCTGAAGCTGAGAAATTTGAGGAGTTGATATTAACCCAAGTTAGTCGACAGCTGATCAATATCTTCTTTGCCATGACGGAGAAGAAAAAGAACCCAATGAAAGAACTGGCTCGCCGAACTGATAAGTTCGCTATGTTGGGCGCTGGCTTTATGGGAGCTGGAATTACCGAAGTGAGTATTAAGCAAGGAATAGATGTGGTGTTGAAAGACATTAAGCAAGAGACCCTATCATCGGCCAAGCAAACCATTTGGCAGAACTATGCCAAGCGCATTAAGCGTAAGGCGATGAGCAAAGTAGAGGCAGACCGTTTAATGACCCGTGTAGATAGTCAACTAGACTATCAAGGATTCGACCAAGTTGATATGGTGATAGAGGCTGTATTTGAGGATATAAACTTGAAGCAGCGTGTAATAGGAGAGGTGGAAGCCGTGATAAAAGACGATTGCATTTTCGCCAGTAATACGTCGGCCCTACCGATCAGCTCCATGTCAAAGGTTTCTAAACGACCGGAGCTGGTTATTGGGATGCACTACTTTTCGCCAGTACCTAAGATGCCATTGCTGGAAATAGTAGTTACCGACCAAACTGCTGATTGGGTTACTGCTACTTGTTTGGAACTTGGTATTCGCCAAGGGAAGACTTGTATTGTGGTTAAAGATGGCCCAGGCTTCTACACTACACGTATTCTAGCACCATTCTTTAACGAGGCACTATTGATGCTAACCGAAGGAGCTAAGATGGAAGACATCGATAAGCAGGTGAAGATATTCGGTTTCCCTGTTGGGCCTGTAACGCTTTTAGATGAGGTGGGTATAGATGTTGGCGCGCACGTAATGAGCGGTGACCTGATAGAATACTACAAACTCCGTGAAGGTGCAGTAACAGCGGGTGAGCCAATAAAGAAAATGTTTGAAGCAGGCTATAGTGGGCGTAAGAACAAGAAAGGATTCTACCTATATGACGACAAGGGAAAGAAGGTGAGAGGCAAGGTAAATGAGTCGGCTTACGATTTCTTTGGAGGTCCTAACAGAAAAGACTTTGATAAACAGGAAATACAGCAACGCTGTGGTTTGGTGATGCTAAATGAAGCAGCACTGTGCTTACAAGAAGAGATAATTGCATCGCCGCTAGATGGTGATGTGGGAGCAATATTTGGTTTAGGATTCCCTCCATTCCGTGGTGGACCGTTCCGTTACATGGACCATGTAGGAGCAGACACCATTCTATCACAATTGGAAGCGCTTTCTGACAAGCACACAGCCCGTTTCAAACCAGCCGATATTATTTACGACTACGCTAAGAGCGGGAAGAAGTTTTATGTGTAATAGCAGAGATGGTAGAAGTAAATGAATATGGTCAACCAATAGGTAAGCCAATTGATAATTGGAAGGGCTGTAAGTATCCCGATGCTGATTTATTAAGTGGCAGCTACTGCCAATTGCGACGCCTAAATATAGCTGACCACGGCGCATCTCTTTACGAATCCCTATCAATACCAGATTCAGAACGACTTTGGACTTACCTTTCCTATGGGCCATTTGAA
The DNA here is from genome assembly GCA_964352775.1 of uncultured Chitinophagaceae bacterium. Taxonomy (GTDB): domain Bacteria; phylum Bacteroidota; class Bacteroidia; order Chitinophagales; family CAIOSU01; genus CAYGTK01. The sequence goes on along the minus strand of CAYGTK010000008.1, from coordinate 12,379 downwards.
GAATTCGACTCCTATAAAGCTTGGTTAACTTCTTGCACTAAGTCTACGGACCCATTATTCTATGCTATACTAGATAAAAAAGGGAATAACGTACTCGGCATAATGAGCTACTTGCGCATAACCGAAAAAGTAGGCGTTTTGGAAATCGGTCATATCTTATTCTCACAGAAACTACAACGTACCAGTATGGCTACAGAGGCTATATATCTAATGCTGAAATATGCTTTCGATGAACTGGGATATAGAAGAGTAGAATGGAAATGCGATTCGCTGAACGCCTTATCTACTAAAGCAGCCAAGCGCCTTGGTTTCAAGTATGAAGGTGAATTTGCTAAGGCAACGATATACAAGAACAGAAACCGTGATACCAAGTGGTTTGCGATCGTAGATAGTGAATGGGCGGTACTAAAACTCGCTTATCAAGCTTGGTTGCATCCTAGTAATTTTGATGAGTTGGGTGCTCAAAAAAGGAGCTTGCAAGAGTTTATTCAGCTTGATGCTAATTGATAGCGCATCTCTATCTTTCCAATACCACCACTGTTTTCTTCTCAAAGTTAAGTCGGTCGCTGTTGTCCAGCCCGAACATTTATGGGGTGATCTTTAGTTTCCCTTTCTTTAAGGGGCGTATTTTAACAGCATAAGCCGTTTGGTATTCAAACACGCCATTGGTCATCTTCATAGATGAGCTGATGCTCGAATTACTTGGATTACAGGAGTACTTACTATCACTACGTTGTAATTTAAAGTCGGGCATATCGGGTCTTTCACCAAGGGCTATAGCGCTTATTTCTATTTCTACATCTTCATCCACATAGATAGTATCTGGCACTGTTAATTGCAGCTTTCCGGGCTGGGGTCGTTCTGTTACTGTTAACTCAAGTGCGTTAGATGTGGTGCCGTTAAAGATGAATGGTCCAACAATGAACTTGCCGACTTCCCTGGGCACTATGTTTACGGTAACAGTCCGTGTGTTTACACTTCCCTCGCCATACAGCACTTGAATAGCTGTGGTATCTATATTTAATTCATCAAAGGCAACTTCTGCTTTTAAGGCTAACGAAACTCCTTGATAAACTGGACCAGTAGGAGGAAGTAGTTTGATAGTTTGAGCATTCAGACAAAAGCTAGATGCAAGAAGAAGGAACACCATTTCAAAACTGAACTGCTTACTAATACCCATTTCTGTTTGTCAATTTATGCGTGTTAAATGCTTTCTTCTAAAGATATCGTTGATCCACACTAAACTTCTCAGGATGCTTAGCGGTCTTGGTGTTGTAAAAGGCCATTATCTTACGGAGGTCAGCCTCCATATCACCGCTCGGGTGAATTATCATACCTACGCCAGCTTCTTTCTTGGAGTAATCTAAGTAACCTAGCGCAATGGGTACACCTGCCTTAACAGCTACGTGATAAAAGCCTGTTTTCCATTCGGTGCGAAGGCCGCGGGTTCCTTCGGGGGTAACCACTACGGCTATGTTATTATTGTTGGTAAATAGATTGGCCATAGCCTCTACCATACTTAAGCGTTCCTCACCTGGTTTCTTTGGGCTGCGATCTATACCGATACCACCTACACCTTCTATCATGCCGCCAAATGGTCCTTTGGTCCAGTCGTTCTTAATGGTAAAGCGAAGTGGAATGCCGAGTATCTCAAAAGCTCGTACCATATAGGGAAGATCCCAATTGCTAGTGTGCGGCGAAGCGATCATTACACAACGATCGGTGCCATCGGGGGTATTAGTGTCTACCGTCCAACCATTCATCCAGAAAAAGAAACGAAATATGAGTTTGAGTATCATAAAGGGTAGTTTGATATAGCAAAGTTAATCAATTGACCTCAAGACGTTCCCATACCGAAGTCGTAGCCCATTTTCAGCAGGTCCATCACCTCACGGTTAATATCATCAGCATTTCGGATACGCAAATGGTAGGCGAATTTACCGCCATATTCAGATGTGCTATGTATAGCTCCTGAATCAATTACTTGATCATGATAGAACTTCACATCCAGCGCCGATTTCATCGGTTTTACTATTAACCACGCCTTTTTGTTGGTGAACACCACCGAGTGTTTTGCCGCACCCTCGTAGTTGGGCTGCCACTCCATCACAATGTAACGCAGCGTATCATAAGCCATCACCAACTCATCAGTAGACTTCACGAACAGGTCATCCACCTCCTTCACCACACACATGTGGCTTTGGTTATCCTTCTCGAACTTCCGCTTACATTTCGGGCAAGTGTACATAGCAACTAAACGATGGGAGTGGGAGAGGGTTTACTCAGGATGATACACCTTCCTAGCATTCTCAAACACCTCTTCTTTGTTAAGGGTCATTGGTTTAAGCTCTTGCTTTACGTACATGTCCATTTGGTCGGTGTAGTGCCAGCTATCTTCTTCGGCGCTGCTGCCGTACGCATTTACGGTTTCTACCTCTACACCATCGGGGCCGAATTGTACCATCATAATGTAGCTATCGCCAATGGTAACCTTTAGGTATTTCTTTTTGTGAATATCGGTTGCAGCAGCAGCCAATACATCTACCGCTCCACCAACAGGCAGCATCACATCTCCGCGAATGTGTTTTTGCACTTCACCCAATGGCACTTCTAGTTTGCCGTATTTTTTCATTAAGAACTTTTTAGCCTCGCGCAGGTATTCTGCCAATTCTTCTTCAGTACGGGTGTCTGTATCATACATGCTTACATTTTCTAATACACTCTCCTTAATGAAGTACATAAACAACACAAATAGGGTAGCTTGCTCGTTTTCGGGCTGTGTATCAAAATTCCATCGCTTAAGCACATCCATTGCATCGGCTAGGTCGGAATATTTTTTGACATCAATTTTCATTACATCTCCTATATTCTCCACGTTCCAAGTATACATTTGTCGACTTAGTTGGCGATCATATTTAACCGTGTTGAACTCTTCATAGGTTACCTTTCCGTCGGTCATCACCTCGGCCATGCCTTCTTGCATGCGCAGTGAGCGATTATTGTCTTTAGTGAAGTAACCGAAGGTTGGTTCAAATTTGGTACTGTCTAGGTTGTCAGCATAACCTGACCCATTAAAGGGGGTATTGTTAGTGTTGAATACATAACCCGACTTAGGGTTAAGGTACTGTGGTACGGCACTTACAGGGGCAAAGCGTGGTTCCCAAAGGTTGTCGCGCGTATTGCCTGGCAGCACTTTCTTCCAGTTATATTTAGGGTTACGTTCAGGGAATTTACCATTGCTGATATAGAAAATGTTCCCTTCTTTATCACCGTATATCAAGTTAGTTCCTGCAAAGTGCCCCATATCAACAGCGGCTTTCCACTCTGTGAAATTCTTAGCCTTATTCATGGCAAACATTTGCTCAGGTGCTTTTATATCAAAGTATGCAGGATAGCGGAAGGCATAATAACTACCTTTTCTTTTAACTACAGGCCCGTAAGCACTCATCCAAAATTTCTTTTTGATGCCCAGACGGAAAAACCCCAACTTAACCCTAACACGCTTGTGGCGCGGTGTCATTTCTATCCAGTCGTTATCTAGCTTATGCCATTTGCTGCCTGCACTGTCTTTCACAGTAAGTAAGTAAGTGTCTAGTAGGTCAGGGTGATTTAAGGTGGCTGCCCAACCTAAGTTCTCGGTCACCCCGTGAAAAATAGCTGCGCCTCCTGGGAATGTGCCGCCAAGTATGTTCATGCCTTCTTCACTATTCATATGCACTTCGTACCAGCTGAACAAACCTTGTAGCGGCTGATGAGAGTTTACTGCTAAGTATGTCTTTCCATTTTGTGTTAACGTGGGGGAAATTGCTAAGGCATTACTACCATCAGGCATATCTAGGTGATCTATTGGTAGTTTATCGGCAAATAGCTTGCGGATGTCTAAATATGCATGGGTTAATAGGGCTTGTGTAAGCGTGTAGCTTTTCACCAAGTCTTTTGTTGTAATGGGGAAGATATTTTTACGTACCACCTCTTTAGGATACTTCTCCGCAAAAGCATTCAAACCATCAACATAGGCCTGCATGTATATCAGCGACTCTTTCTTAAAGGAAGTATCAAAGCGGGCATCTACTGTTTCATCCACCCCAATCATGTGGTAAATGAAGTCGAGTACAGCACCACCTTTACCTCTTACGCTACCTAGCTGACCGTTTACCGCTAAGAATAAATGCTGGATGGTCTCAAAATCATCCTCAGAATGAGCCCATGCTAATCCGTAGGCCGCATCAGCATCTGTTTTTCCATAGATGTGTGGCACACCCCATTTATCGCGGACGATGGTTACGTCTTTCGGGTTTACTTGAGCATTTACAATAGGGGCAGCGGCAATCCAGAGTAGAAGGATGGCGACGAGCAAGCGATAGTTCATAAGAGTATTGGGTAGAAGACTAATTAATACTTCGAAAATACATATTCGAGATGGTAAATTTAGGTGCGCAAAAGCACTTATCTATTAACTGCATCAATAGTTATATGGAATTAACTGTAAGGTCTATAATGGCAATTTTCACAAGCGTTAAAACTTCTGTGATAACATACTGATGAACAGTAGATGACGAATAGACACTATTACAATATCCCTGACAAATAATTATATTTAAGGCATCATAATTAAACCTTAAACCACAATTTTATGACAATTTCAACCAAAAACCTTTTAACTAAAGCCTTGATGCTATTGGCTGTATTCGGAATGATCGGCTTCTCAGGATGCGAAGATGATGAAGATCCAGCTCGAGACAAATTCTTGGGTTCGTATACTACAAATGAAACTTGCGATGGTACTGGTACCTCTCAATATACATTAACCATAACTGCATCTGCCAATAATGAAAATGATATACTGTTAACTGTAGCAGGCGGCGACCCTATTTTATCTACCGTAAGTGGCGATAGATTAACATTTAACACCACCGTGAATGGTGATCAATTTGAAGGAAATGGAACTCTTTCAGGCTCAACGCTAACTTTGATATATAGCGCTACAAATACATTTGGCGTAAATAGCTGTAACGCTACTGGTATAAAGCAATAAGATAGAAAACATTAAAAAGAGAGCCTTCCCATTTTGGGAGGGCCTTTCTTTTTTTAACCTACCTGATAGTTACTATAAATAATGAGGTATAACCCCTATAGAATGAAGAGTACACCATAACCGCAGGAGCATCAGTTGATAATTGCACCGCAAGTGGAATTAAGATATAACTAGACTAGGTTAATATGAAGCCTCGCCAAATTGGCGAGGCTTTTCTATTTTCATACTATTATTCATTTGAACTTAGTCTGTAGAATTCGCTTTATAGTAGCATGCTTGATAATGATGCACAATGGTTAAAGGCTTTTAAGTCGTTCAGTCCCATTTCAGACGAGCTGGCGGAAGCTATTGAGGGCTACCAAGAAGTACGCACATTCAAAAAAGGGGAGAACCTGATACAACCTGGCGAGGTCTGTAATTTCATTGCTCATGTAAACAAGGGCCTGCTACGCGCCTTTGTGATACATGATGGTGAAGAGGCTAACCGCCATTTCTATTTTGCGGGCGATCTTACTTCAGAGTATACCAGTTTTTTGACCCGACAGCCTGCAATTGAATACCTGCAAGCCATAGAAGCAGGGGAGTTGTATCAGCTATCCTATTCTAACACCCAAAAGCTATACGACCAATTCCCTGATTTCGATCGCTTTGGGCGGAAGATGTCCGATGCTCTTTATATCCGCCAGCGAGAACGTATCGAGAGCCTGTTGTCAAAAGGGCCAGAAGAGCGCTATATAGAACTCATTAACTCACGCCCCGACTTTTTTGAGCGCATCTCTTCTTTGCATATAGCACGCTATTTGGGTATTAAACCACAATCGCTGAGTCGTATTAGGCAGCGTTTGCGAGATAAGGCCATTTCTTCACTTAAGTGAATGTTTGGCGAACCTTGTGGCGGTAGCTTTGTGGTACAATAAATGCAAAGTGTATGGCATCTTTACAATTAACGGCAATACGAACAGTGATGAGAGGTATGCAAGCCGTTGCACCCGACTATACGGCCAAAAAGGCTTACGAGTTTATGGGCAAGCCCCGCAAGACTAAAGTGCGCGACTTTGAACGCGCTGCCTTAGCGAAGGCGGAAAAGGGCGTTCATCACTTTAAAGACTACAGCATACGCACCTACAAGTGGGGTAGTGGTAGCAAAAAGGTGCTACTAGTGCATGGCTGGGAAGGGCATGCGGGTAACTTTGCTGGGCTGGTAGATGTGTTGCTAGAAATGGACTACAGCATCTACAGTTATGATGCACCCGCACATGGGCAAAGTAGCGGTAGCACGGCCAACATATTCGATTACGGTGAGCTGGCTGGCGAGATGATAATGAAGCGTAAGTACGATGTGCTACTAAGTCACTCGTTCGGTAGCGTGGCTATGGTGATGGGTATGTACATGCACAAGACCCAAGCATCGGTAGAAAAAATGGTGATGGTCACCTCGCCCGATCGCTTTGAGGATAGGATAGATGAGGTGTTGAAATTCGTTGGCTTGAACGGCAAGACCAAATCGCGCTTGGTAAAGCTAATTGAAGAGAAGAAAGGCGTGAACGCTTACGATACCAATGTAAGCGACTGGGTACAAGAACTGAACGTAGGTGAAGCCTTGCTACTAAGTGATAAGGCCGACAAGGTACTACCTGTAGAATGGACTCGCCGCATCGCCAATAAATGGGATAAAGCCAAGATGATAGAGCTAGACAATGTTGGTCACTACCGCATTCTATCTAGTAAGGTAGCTCATCAGCACATCGTAAATTTTTTAGCGTAGCTGTTGCGTTTACTAGGCTTGAGCTTCCTCCCAATCGCTGCGGAGCAGGCTATATATGAGCGTGTCTAGCCATTCATCGTTCATTAAATAGGCTTGTTTTAAGTCTCCCTCTTTGCGAAACCCAACCTTTTCAAATAAGCGGGCAGAAGCAATATTAGGATGCAATATATTAGCCTCTAAGCGGTGCTTGTCCAGTTCCAGAAAAAGGTGCTTACAAACTGCCGATACTGCTTCGGAACCATAGCCCTGTTGTAGGTTCTGTTTTCTTATGGTACATCCTAATTCACATTGGCGATGCTGTTCACCAATAAAGTGAATACCCACATCACCAATAATATCACCTGACTGTTGTTCTTCAATAACTAATTGAAACCAAGTATTGGGCTTATTGAAAGTGTCTGGTCGTTTAGCTAGCCAAGTGTCTACATCTTCTAAGGTTTTAGGTAGCCAGCCTTGGTACTTGTTCGTTTCAGCATCACCTCTGTAGGCTAGTAAGCTTTCTCTTTCACTATGTTCTATTTCTCTAATTATAGTCCGCTGGGTTGTTATGGTAGGGGCGTTCGTCATTTTGTTAAAGTAGAAAATTCCTTCTATATGGGCTGAAAAGTTGGTCTATTACTAATGCGCTTATCTGTATAGGTATTGACTATGAGGGTATAAATACAGTTGATAGTTAGAAGTGAACTAACGATATAAAATTGCCATTGTTAGTGTGTGTGAATAGTATATTTGTATTTCAAAACAACAAGTAATGGCTGTATTAAAAGCTGACGACGCGGGATTTACCGCACAGATAAAAGACAACGAAAAAGTAATAGTAAAATACTACGCCGATTGGTGTGGTAGCTGCCGATTGATGTCGCCCAAATTCAAGCGACTATCTGATGATGAGCGCTTTGCTGATGTAACCTTCTTAGATGTAAATGCCGAGCATAGTCCAGAAGCCCGTAAACTGGCTGGGGTAGATAACTTACCCTTCTTTGCCGTATTCAAAAATGGGGTGTTAGTAGAAGGAAGTAGCGCAGGTAAAATAGAATTTGTGGAAGGCCTAGTGCAAAAGTTGAACTAAGATGAAGATACCTGCCATAAAGAAAGCCATAGAGAGCTATAGCGTAGAACAGTTACGTGCTGCGGAAGAAGCCCTTTACGAAGAGCAAACGCCCGAAATAGAGATAATTGGGGAAGACGAAGGCGAGCAGCTAACGCACATACTAGCCGCAATAGAGATAAAGGAGAATATGGAAAAAGAAGGTGCAGACTTTAAAACTGCCCTACGTGCATATACCCAACGGGTGCGCAATAGTATCAGCTAGAGTACTATTAGACTTCGATCTTAAATTTCAGCACGGGGAGTATGCCGAGCGGGTCGGTATCTTTCCAGATATTCTCGTTCATCCTGTTGGTGGTGTTCTGCAAGTCTATAGATAATTCCCAGCTGTATTTCTCTTTGTTATGGCGGTAGCCAATTCGAGTATCTAAGCGGATGTAATCATCTATTCTATCGCCATAGTTCTGTTCTGGGTCTCTAAATCCTCCCGACCATAACAGTCTGGCGTTTAAGCTAATACGGTGTTGTTTCTGTTTTCCTACTTCAAAGTCGTGGCCCGAGGTGACGTTGAAGATGTAATTGCTGTTATACAAGGTGTTCTGCCAACCATCATTCACATTTTTATACTTCGATTGGAACAAACTTAGGGTAGACAGAAAGTAGAAGTTATTCGCCATGTTCCGCTCTAGCGTAAATTCAATTCCATAGTTCACACCCTTTCCGCCATTACCTAATATCTCTGGTATAAAGCGGTCGCTGAAATTGATGCTGCTGTAGCTCGTACTATTGCTGGAAGGCACATTATACAAGTATTGGCTATACACCTCCGTAGATAGCGATACAATATCCCACAAGTTCCAGCGATGGGCCACTACACTATGAAAGGAACGTATTAAGTCTAGTTCCCGGTTAGGGGCAATTCGACCAATTGGAGTTGCAACCGAAGTGATGTAAAAGGCTGGGCTTTCTATTTTACTGTGCAATCCAACCGCAAATTTCACTTGATGGTACTTGTGTACGCTTACATCCAAAGCGGCACGCGGCTCAATAGAGTAATTATCATTCAAAGCATAGTAGAACAAATGTCCACCAGCGTGAAAGGTTATCTTTTCGCTGATGCGGTACTTCCATTGCATATATCCTTGTAGGGTGGAAGATACTTCTTCGCCACCCCAAGCATTAGCCAAACTGCCGAGGCTATCAGGTTCACCCTCTTCCGTGGTGAAATGTACCAAACTATACACCACACCACTTCGTAGGCTGCTTCTGCTTGATAGCTTGGTGTCTAATCGTAAGGATGGTCTGATGATCCATTTATTCCCTTTGTACTTCCATCGAAGCTGTTCTTCACCACTCAAATAAAACCTATCTATCTCAGTAAAGGTGTTTCGAGTAGCCGATGCACTAAGAATGCTGCTCAGCATGTTCTTGTCGTTCAATCGCACTACATTCTTCAATCCCGTGAATAGCAGGTCATACGCGCTTACCTTATTCTTCTTTTTAGAACGATTAGGGTTGTTCTTTTGAACGTCTTTATCTCTGGTCAGCTCGCTTGTCCCCATTACACCGAAGAGGCTCCAGTTACCCGTTCTTTTAGAAGGGAAATTCAACTTGAAATTCAAGTCTTGATACTTCGTGCTGATATTACCTGTATTGAAACCAACAGCATTAGCCAACCCTAGGGTGGAATAACGGTAGTTAACGAGGTAAGAAGCCTTTTTACGTTTACTGAACGGTCCTTCAATTCCCCCTTCAACTCCTAGCACACCAATTTGGAACGTACCTTCTGTGCGCTCGTTATTACCTTTCCGCATGCGCAGGTCAAATACCCCAGCCGTGGCATTGCCATATTCCGCGGGGAAAGCACCCGTGAATATATCCGACCGAGCTAATACCACCGTACTTAACATAGTTACCGCGCCACCTTGGTAACCCTCCCCAGAGAAGTGATTAGGCGACGGCACTTCCACACCTTCAATTCGCCATAGTAAGCCGTTAGGTGCATTACCACGCACGCTTATCACATTCGAAATATCGTCTTGTGCCTTTATGCCTGCAAAAGACAAAGCCATTTTGGCGGGATCGTCCGCACTAGCGGCAAATCTGGAAGTCTGCTCGGTAGAAAATGACCGAACACTTACCACCCCTAATGAATTGACTGCTTGCTGTGGTCTTCCTTCGGCCTCTACAACTACTTCACCCACTTGCTCAATAGCCTCGGTAAGCTCCACACTTAAAACGACTTCTTTTCCAGTGGAAAGGAGTATTCCTTCCAAAGTACGGCTCTCATAACCTATCATGGAAACGAGAATATCGTATCTGCCTAGGGGTACGTCCTCGAAACGGAACTTGCCATCCATGTCTGAACTAGCCCCTAAAAGGGGAGAGGTGTTCAAAATAGTAATGGTGGCGCCAGGTAAGATCATGCTGGTCTGCCCATCAGTAACCGTTCCTCTAACTGTTTGACTTAGTTCCACTTGTGCCCTAAGAGCAAAGCTTATCAGCAAGCTGAAACATAGTACTAGTAGTGAACGGAGAGGCATGTTGTAAAGATACATTATCCCTAGTCTTAATGAAAGGGAGTAGCGAGGCTATGCTAGAAAAAATATTCGCAGTAAAACGGCTATCCACTTATGTTCTACTGAGATCTTGAAAGATGGTGGAGAAAAAAGGACGGTCTTTCTGAACTAAGATGGCAAAGCTTTGATTTACCTGTCTATACATTTAACAAAAAAACAAAACACTATGAGTACTACTGGAAAACTATTTTCAGGATATAATTTAGGCGGACTGGAATTGGATAACAGCATCGTAATTGCCCCGATGACCCGAAGCCGTGCAATAGGCAATACACCTAACGAATTAATGGCAGAATACTACGGACAACGTAATTCTGCAGGCCTTATAATAACAGAAGGCACATCGCCTGCCCCTAATGGATTAGGATACCCAAGAATACCTGCAGCATATAGTACTGAGCAGACCGAAGGATGGAAGCTAGTAACAAAAGCCATTCATAAAGGAGCGGGTAAAGTATTTCTTCAGATAATGCATACAGGAAGAGTAGCTCACCCTGCTAACTTTCCTGATGGAGAAGGTCGCTTATTAGCTCCATCTGCAATTACCGCAGCAGGACAGATGTACGTAGACAACGTAGGAATGAAGGACCACCCTCAGCCAGAGGAAATGAGCAAAGCGGATATTCAAGAAACAATTAACTGGTTTGTTACCAGCGCAAAGAATGCAATAGCTGCAGGATTTGATGGTGTTGAAGTACACGCCGCTAATGGTTATTTACCTAACCAGTTTCTAAATACCAAGAGCAATCAACGCACCGATGAATATGGGGGAAGCCCAGAGAACAGAGCGCGTTTTGTAATTGAACTTACCAAGGCAGTAGCTGACACCATTGGTAAAGAGAAAACGGGAATAAGAGTATCGCCTTATGGTTTGTTTAACGACCTAGAGGAGTACGATACATTGGATGAGACGTACTTGTATCTGACTGAACAGTTGAGTGATCTAGGTATCGTTTACTTACACGTAAACAACTTCAGTTCAGGCAATGACAATGTGTTCAACTTGTGGGCAAAAATGCGGGAGGCATTCAACGGTGCGTTTATCGTTTGTGGTGGATTCAGCAAAGAAAGCGGTGAGCAATGGTTACAAGAAGGCAAAGCCGACCTGGTAGCTTATGGTCACGACTTTATAGCTAACCCAGACTTAGTAGAACGTTTCAAGAACAACTGGCCATTAGCGGAAAGCGACCAAAGTACTTACTACATGCCAGGCCCTGATGGATATACCGATTATCCCACCTACAAAGCTGAATCTGTAGAGGCTTAAGGCTGTTTTATATATAGTTTGATAGAAGGGAGGCTTAGTGGCCTCCCTTTCTATTTTGTGGCAGATAATTGCCAGCTGGTTTAAGCCTGCGACTTGAACACACGTATAAGAATAAGTTTAAGACTGCCATCGACTCTAAAGTTTCAGTTGCAAACTAAAACTAGTATAACTGCTTTTATTTTTTTGGAAGGTTCTCTAGGTCATCTAGATCTCGATGCCTACCTGTAGCTTTTTTATTGGTTCTAAGATCTTCTAAGCCGATGATAGGAACTTCGATAGCTCCAATTTTCATATAGACCTTTCGCTCATAACTTTCATTAAAATCAACACCATCTATAGTTGTCATCATATCTATCCTATTAGGAGGATAGCCTATCTGGATAACACTATCTTTTGCTAGCAGATCATTAGGTTGAAGGTTTAAACTTGCAAGCCCGAAAACATTTAATACATGTATCAGTTTTATAGCATTTTTTTCATCTGGCTTCAACCAAACATCAATATCTCCAGTATATCTTGGGTGACCGTGGAAGGCAACAGCATATCCGCCTACAATCAAATAAGTGACCTTATTTTCGTTCAACAAGCCTAGCAACTCTAACAAGTCGGGGCTGAAGGTTATGGAGTTCTGCATATTGTCGGCGTAGAGGTTCTAATGCGGCAATTAGTACCAGAGGAGTCTAAT
>CAYGTK010000007.1:26873-51150 GCA_964352775.1 uncultured Chitinophagaceae bacterium | reverse complement strand
CTCAGCTGGTAGAGCAACGCCCTTTTAAGGCGTGGGTCCTGGGTTCGAACCCCAGCTGAATCACTTGAAAGCCTTCGCTTAATTGCGAGGGCTTTTTTGTTTTATTAAGCCCTGTTTTAACAAGCTCATCGTACAAGTACTAAGTAGCCACTTTTTTCAGATGCATTCCCATTACAGCGATATCTTAACACGTAAGTATAGGTACCTATGGGCTGTTCATTTTGCTGGTAGCGACCGTTCCACCCCTGCTCGGGGTCGTTGCCTTCATAAACCTTCTGCCCCCACCTACTATATATAGATAGAGATATAAGATCTGTTGTAGAACCTGTAGCTAGCCATTTAAACTCATCATTCATTCCATCGCCATTTGGGCTAAATGCTGTTGTTAGATGAATAGAACAGATGGTATCGCAAACTATAGTGCCTACATTTATGGTATCTAGTTGAACACATCCATTAGTATCAGTTAATGTAAGTACCCATTCTACCGCTTCACTGGTGCTATTTGTATTCCCAGATGCTCCATTATTCCAGCTGTATTCAGTAATACCAGCGTAATTCAATTCTATAAGAAGTTCTTCTGTTTCCTCACAAAATATAGTATCAGGCTGGCGTTCATCCAGTTCTATTGGCAGATCCACATCTAAGGTCAAATAGATGATGCTATCGCAACCAGCGGCGCTTATTAGTGTATCGATATAATATCCCGTTTGCGTGTATAGCGCATCGCCCACAAGTACTATCTGCCCTTCACACATCTGTATATCGAGAACAGTATCGGTTTGGGTTATAACGTTCAAGTTGAGTTGCACTATGCTATCGCAATTTACCCGCGATAGAAGTGTATCTACAAAGGAACCAGAACTATTATAGGTAGAAGAACCCACAGCATAAACTTGGCCCTCGCAGATAGTTGCATCAACTACTGTGGGTAAAGATGAATTGATAACATCCAATACCAATGTCATGATACTGTCGCACCCCCCAACTGTTGTGAAGCTATCTGTATAGTAGCCTTCATTTGTATATCCCACGCTATTGAAAAAATACACTTCACCTTGGCAAATGGAAACCTCTAAAGTGTCTATGTATCCAATGGCATCAGGTAGGTTTTGGGTCATCATATCCCAAATAAACCGACCTGCTTCTTCACTGCAATTAACTAAAGTACCGTTGTTACCTCCGCTAGCAAATTCAGAACATAAGCCCAGAACACCTCCAAAACCAGTATTCCAAAACGCCCATACATTACCTATTCCACTTAAATTTCCAACAGCATATGCATCATTCAATGCAGGACCACTAAATACACCTCCAGTTGAAAAATCTGAAATATCATAGGGCCCTGCACATTTGTTACCGTTTAGAATGATCTGAACGCTATCGTTCGTATAATCCATAGTAACTGTTAAGGGCGGTTGACCAATAGCATTTAACAGGAAGTTTATATCTGTGGTAGCCTCAGCCAAACCTCCAGAACCAGGGTCATTTTGGTAAAACAAGGAACCACCTGCTTGGAGGTAACTAGCTAATTCTGTTTGAAAATTAGTAGCCAAGTGCTTATAGGTGTGCTGAATAAACACATAATCGTAATCACTTAAAGGGTTGGCACATGCTGGAAACGAAACAGGTGGATTAAAAAACCCTCCAATTATAGCTCCATTGTCGCAGATAGTCCAATTTACAGCTGAACCCGCAGAACGAATGCAAGGCATATCAACTGTGGCACCTGCAAATGGCACGTATATTACTAAAGCATCTTGAGCCTTAATCACAGAACTCAATAGCAAGAAGGATAATACCAAGAGGATGATTGGTGAACGTTGCATACACTTTAGCAGAATACAAATATTTACTCCACTAGTAGTCTAGATGCAACAGGGCTCAAAAAGGTTGCACGGCGCTATCAGTATAACAATTTTGACAGACCCTTACGGAATGAAAAAAGCCCTCTTGGAATATATCCAAGAAGGCTTTAGAATAAGGTTTGTAGTTGACTTATCTAGTCAAACCTACTTTACGGCTAATAGTTTCTTTACCGTTTGTGATGTTAACGATGTAGATACCATTGGTAGCTTGTTCTACATCAAGTACATTTCGCTCAGCTGTATTCACTGACTGTAGTAACAACTGCTGACCAAGTGCATTGTATACACTTACTGTTGCATCTGCCCAATCGCTAGACGAAAGGTCTACTACAACTTGCGCTCCTGTGCTGAAAATATTGATACCGTTAGTAGCAGCATTTTCAATTCCAGTAGCCGTTTTAGCTATTACCTCTAAGTCGTGCGTAAATGTACTTATACAACCTTCCGCAGTAATGACTGTCAACTCTACGATGTACACTCCTGGCTCATCATATTGGTAGTATACCTCGTTGAACATGGTGCGAACTGTTCCATCACCTAAATCCCACTCTAATGTGGCGTTACCAATACTGTTATTTGTGAAAATGATCTGCTCTCCTACTTCAAGTATCTCCGCAGATGGAATGAAAGAAGCTGTTACACCTGGTAATCCAGTAATTGTAAAGTCTTCCGTAACAGTATAACCCATGTACTCATAAGTTACTTCGTAAGTGCCAGGTACTAATGTATTGATACTGTTGTTCAAAGCTAGATCAGTAGAACTGAATACTTGGTTCCCCTCGCTATCATTGATGTTCATATTCCATGCCAAACCACTTGGGTTCAGTACGGTGAACATACCATCATCGTTACTACAAGTAGCATCTTGAATAGCATTGGTCAATCCTGGGCGGAAGTGTAATTTAAAACGACCTACATGCTCACCAGCTAAGATGTTGAACGTGTAAACTGGGTTGCTCATCAAGTTTTGGAACGTTCCGTTTTCCGTATCCTCTAACAATACTAGTTGAGTAGACGATAAGTTATCCGTATTTACTACATCAAATGTATATTGACCATCAGCAGCCACATCAACTCCTAAGTCAACCGTTACTGGCTTAGTTAAGTCACCAAACGCTTGAATAGCAAATGGCTCGTTGTTTAACATAGTGTAAAGGGCTATGTCTTCGCTTCCTTTCAATTTAACCGCATCATACAATTTGTCTTTAGCAGCAGTTGCATCATCTTTAAAGGCTACCAATGTTTCGTTGTATAAACCAGCAGCATTACTCACGCTTAACTTAAAGCGCTCTACTTCGTCTGCTTGCTTAAAGAATTGAGTGTTGCTTTCTGCACGCATGCTATTCTCAAAAGTAACTGTTCCGCTACCAGTAGCTGATTTCAATACGAAGAAACCCTGACCTGAACCGATGAAACCGTTAGGGGTGTTTCCACCGCCACCAACAGATCCGGCGCCGTTCCAAACTGCATAGTCAGATGAAGTATAACCAGCACCACCGCTTAAGTCATCATCCCATAAGTAGATGCTGCCATCTAGTTGACCAGTATTAGTGGTAATGAATTCATTAGCATCTAAACCTGAAGCATATGGGTTAGCTATTAAATTCCAACCATCTTCAGGGGTATTTGCACTTGCAGTTCTTGTTACTGTTACATTAATACCGCCATTACCAGCTGTACCATTAAAATTAGCCGTTCCAACTCCTGTGCTGATATAACCTACACCCGGAACCATTGTTCCAGCAGCAGGGGTCCAGTCATCTAGGTAATCTGGGTTATTAGCCGTTTCATTGTAGCTAAAAATGTTTCCACCTAGCGTGCCTGTGTTTGCACCGCTTACTGGAGTTCCCCAGTAGTTGAATACACCACCGCTGCTGCTTCCAATACGCTTTACTATTACTGTACCTACTACAGTACCTTCAGTAGGGTTAGCTAAAGCATCTTGGGTACCAACACCATGAAGCAATACTGCTCCATCTTCTAAGGTTAAATTACTATTAGTGGTTAAAGTAGCGCCATTTTCTACAGCTACCCTATTATTAACACTAGTAGCAGCACCTACACTAACTAAAGCACTAGGAGCTAAACGCAAATAATCAAAAGCTACTGCATTTCCAATGTTTTGAGTAACTGTTCCGTTAAACTGTACCTCACGATTTTGAGGGTCGAAAGTACCAGCACTGTTAAAATCTCCTTTCAAATAAAGGTCACCACCTGGGGTAGAAGATAATTGTAATGTACTTCCACCATCTATGGTCATATCACCCGCTATTTCGCGAGCGAAACCTACCGCACCGAATGTTACCGTGGTATTGTTTGAAATCAACACGTCTTGTGGCACACCACCTGGGTTAGGGGCAAATGTGTTTTCATACCATTCGCCATTACTAGCGGTGTAAGTACCACCAGTATTGTAGTTTAGGGTTGAAGCAGGTCCGTAGTTAGGTGCTCTTCCAGTTTCTAGGTATCCACCTGCATTGATGATTAATGTTCCATTAACGGTAGAAGTACCGTTTCCGAAATCAGTACCTAAGCCACTATTGCTTTGTGCAATGGCATCATTGAATACTACAGTACCTATTACATTGCTTTCCCCTTCAAATATCACATCGCCAGTTCCAGCAGTAAATGTACCGTTGGTGGCATCAAGGTCTGCTCCTGTCAATACCAGGTCTTGATCATTCATATCAATTTCTCCAGTACCAGTTAACTCTAATCTATCATCTACCGTAAGGTTACCTGAATTTATTGTTAGTACTGTGCTTGCGCCAGAAACAAAAAGGAAATCAAAATTCAGCCTATTCGCAGGTCCAGTTAGGCCTTGTGCAGTACCGCCACTAAAGGTGACAGCACGGTCATTAGTATTAATAGTTCCATTTATGCTGTTAAGAGAACCATTTAATATAAGATCACCACCCGCTACATTACTAAGCGATAGTGTGCCAGACACAAGAAGATTTCCACCAACGGTTAAGCTAGCGGTCATATCATCTGCCCCGAAATCCATGAAAAGACCTCCTGCCCCAAGTATTATTAATGCATCAGCAATTTCGCGTGCCACACCAGGTGCACCATTAGAAAGATTTACAAAAGTACCTGATTGTATAAATACTGAATTTGGATAACCAGCGCCAGATGTGGAACTCCACTCTACACCCCTACCATATGGTGAACCCGCAGTATTCCCCGTATTATATCTAAGAGTAGATGAACTACCATAGCTAGGAGGGTTAGTATTTACAAACCCGCCTGCATTTACTGTCAAGTCAGCATTTATAGTAGAACTGGCACCAAAATCAACCCCACCAGATTGTAAGGATACATCACCAAAAGTAATAGTACCTGATACAGTTGCATTACCAGTAAAAACCACCAATGCAGCAGCTAAACTTATACTACCACCTGCGTTGACGTTTATTGAGCCACCATCAGATATTTGAATAACACGATTACTCCCAAGTAGAAGTCCTCCACTAAATACAGTTAGATTATCTATCATTGTTGTTCCAGTAAGTGGTACAACATGTCCAGCACCAATACCTACATCTACTCCACTAGGAACCACTTGGTCTACCCAAGTAGCTGTGCTGGTCCAAGAGCCTGAAGCTGCTGTTGGAAAATAGGTGAATGTTGCTTGAGTAGCACTTGCAACGCCTGCTTCGTAGTAATTGATAAGTACTCCTGTACCGTTGTATTCGTAAACTGCGAAGTTGTAAGTAAGACCAGCGGTTAGGCCAGTTACCGTTACGTTACTTCCGTTAGAATTGTATACTACATATTCGTTCAAGCCAACAATGTCTCCGCTACCAAAGGCTGTGTTGGCAGTATAAGCAGTTCCGTCTAATGGTGTTCCGCTAAATGCCCCTGCACCAGCTTTAGCTACTACTACTCTATTTGCGCCATCACCATTGGTCCAGTTCAAGGTCATGCGTTGTGCACCTATGGTAGTAAAGTTCAATCCGCTTGCACCTACTGTAGGAGAAGCTGCCGTTGCAGAACCAGTTGTAAAGCTTAATATAGATCCGTTAGTTGTTCCCGCAGCGTTAGTTGCATTTACACGGTAGTAGTAAGTTGTACTAGCTGTTAGGCCTCCAAGAGCAGCAATGGTTAAGGTAGATGCTGTACCGGGAGAAGCACTTGGCGCGCCATTTATTGAAGTAGCACCTGCCAAAGTAGGTGATGTACCATATTCAAATGTGATTGACGTTGCAGTATTATTCTGCGGATCAACAAACCCGTTTAGCTGGGCCGAACTTGCAGTAACTGCTGTTGCTGCATTAGTAGTAACATTTGGTGCTGCATATACATCGAAGGTGGCTGTATAGTTTGTTGGATTACTACTATTGTTATCAAACCGCTGGCAAGTATTGTTTGCTCGTCCATAGGCATAAACTTCCAAAGTATAATTTCCAGGAAGGAGTGTGCCATCTAAAATATTTACGCTTTGATCTGTAAGATTTACACCAGATATATCGGTACCCCATCGATCATCTGGCGCAGAATAGTCTTGAAAGACATAATCAATATCCGTAAAACTTCCTGCAGGGACCCCAGTGGGATAAATACGATATGCTATTCGAACATATGTAACACCACTAAAATCGCTCCAAAAACCAGACTGCCCGCCTAAGTTGAGTGTTCCGTTGTTTACAAAATCGCCAAAATCTTGTCCTTGAAAATTGGGGTTCCCAGCACCATTCAAATTATAGAAGCTTCCATTTACAATAGCGTATCCATTAAATATGGCGCAATTTTGTGCCGAAGCAGTAGTAAAGGTGAAGGCTGTAAATAAAAGGGTAAGGAATAACAGCTGAGAGAAACGTGTAACTCTTGTCATGTTGCAAGTAGTTTATTGTTAGGTTATTATTAAAGAGAGTGTCAAGTTAACACTTTACCATTAGGTAACAAAAAGTTAAGCAATCTATAAAAGTTGCTTCAAATTGTCAAGTAGCTGTTAATACACAGTTTGTTAACAGCTCTGTTTGGCAGATACAGCAACACACTACCTACCAACGAGATACGCAAGTAAACGCATTAGCATTTTTAGTATTTGAAAAGAGCAGTAACGCGGCTTTCCACAGAATGACCAAGCCGTGACCATTTCCACAGACGACTTTAATGGAAATTAACTAAATTTGATATCACATAGTGTTAACTCTACACTAAACCTTTTGAGAACAATGCCACAAATGAATTCCCTGCGGACTGCCCTTAGTCTGTTGCTAGTTGTGCTTACTATGTTTAGCACCAAAGCCCAAATTTTTGCCCCAGAAGGCCTTAACATGCCAGGCAATTGGAACACCTTTATTAACCCGCCTGATAGCGCCTCTGCCTTTGGTGGTGTGCAATCACCCGATGGTGGATTGGAACTAATAACGGTAGGAACGCGCCGCTACAAAACCACTTTTAAAGCAGACACTGCAAGTTTAGATAGTATTGGAACGGTTAGCTACTTGTTTACTTCAGGCCCTTTGGCTACGCCATTTGCAAATAAATGGGGTGGGCAACTCACACAGCTTGATGTATTACAGACCTACTCTTTTGGCGGATCGCCAGATAATGGCATTGTGCTGACCCAAGATAACTGGTACACCATGAATTTTCTTGATGCAGGGTACATAGATACAGAAGCCATTTTTATGGAAACTTCTGCAGAGCCAGTTACTATAGATACCGTATATCAAAGCCCTGATTCTTTATCGGTAACTATTAACGATGATGTTACTATTACTGTAGAACTATCTAGCGCACCTTCCCCAGAAGAGCGCTTCTACTTACGTTACTCGCCTGATGGTTTTACTATCAACTACTTTAAAGAGTTACAGGTAGCTGGTACAATTGGTACGGCTACTATTCCTGCTTTTCCTGTCAGTAACAGTATAACGTACTACGTATTCTCTACTACGGTTGAACTAGATACGTCGCTCATCAATCCTGCCCCAACGGAGTATGATATGATCAGCATCAACTACGGCAACAATGCCAATTTCAACTTTGAATATCAGGTGCAAGCTGGTGCAGGTCAAACTTTGAATGTTAACCTTGGTGCTGACATTACCGTTTGTGGACCAACAGTTAGCGAAGTACTAAGAGCAGGTAGCTTTACCAATTACTTATGGAGCGATGGAAGTACGGCTGATACATTATTAGTAACCACACCTGGAACTTATGCAGTAAGGGTTGATAATGGCGGTTTAGATTTCGGACTGGATACCATAGTGATAAGCAACAGTAACCCAATGATAAGTTTGGGTAGCGATGTACTAGAGTGCGATACCATCAACTTAACATTACGTGCAGGCCCTGGATTTTCCAGTTACGAATGGCTTACAGGTTCTACCGACTCTACACGTACTGCTACTATTGAAGGGCTTTATGCAGTTACTGTTACTGATGCCTTAGGGTGTACAGCTACGGACGACATTATTATAAGTGGTTCTGAAATTGGCAACCTCGATCTTGGTCCTGACCAAACAGCTTGTGGTGGAGATACTGTTCGTTTAGACGCTAGCACTACCGCCATTACTCTAGGCGATACACTGCGTATATTGTTCGATGCAACTGGAACCGTATTAGCTGGTTCGCCAAAAGTATATTTCTACAGCGGTGCTGAATTAGTACCAAATGGTGGTTTCCAATTCATAACTGGAAACTTTACACAAGATGACGGAATTGGCCAAATGAGTTCTGCTGGTGCAGACATTTGGGAGATAAAATTCATCCCTCAGCATTATTACGGCTACCCTGCTGGAACGAATATCAACGGTATTCTAGCAGTATTCACCAATGCTGATGGTAGTACCGAGGTGAAGGATAATGGGAATGATATTTTCATTAACATGACGGGTACTAACCCTACAACTACTTTTACTCCACTTAGTGCCACTTACCTGCCAAATCAATACACTTATCTATGGAGTACAGGTTCTACCTCTCCCCTATTTGAAACAAGTATGTCAGGCACTTACACGGTTACCGTAACTGATGCTCAAGGGTGCACTAAGTCTGATGCTATAACCATCAGCCTAGGAACTGGCACTACCGTTGACCTTGGTAATGATCTGCTGGAATGTGGAACGGTAAATACAACTCTTAGCGCTGGACCAGGCTATGCTAGTTATGTTTGGCTAGATGGTTCAACGGATTCAACCCGCCAAGCTACGGTAGAAGGCTTATATGCTGTAACTGTTACCGATGGCGCAGGATGTACCGCTTCTGATGAAGTGATAATAAGTGCTTCAGAAATAGGCGCCGTAGACTTAGGCCCAGACCAAACGGCTTGTGGTGGCGATACTATTCGCATAGACGCTACTTCTTCAGTAATTACTCTCGGTGATACCCTACGTATCCTATTCGATGCGCAAGGCACAGCTTTAGCTGGTTCTCCAAAAGTATATTTCTACAGTGGTGCAGAGTTAGTTCCACTAGGTGGCTTTCAACTTATAACTGGAAACTTTGGTGTAGATGATGGTATTGGTGAAATGACCCCAGCGGGAGCAGATATTTGGGAGATACGTTTTGTTCCACAACACTACTATGGTTATCCTGCAGGTACTAACATAAACGGAATTCTAGCCGTATTCACTAATGCCGATGGTACTACAGAAGTGAAAGATAATGGGAACGACATTTTCTTCGACATGACTAGTACTAACCCCACTACAACCTTTATTCCTGCAAGTGCTACTTACTTGCCAAATATTTACGATTACCAATGGAGTACTGGTTCTACTTCTCCTCTTTTAGATGTAAGTACATCAGGAACCTACACGGTAACAGTAACAGATGCACAAGGCTGTTCGCAATCGGATGACATTACCATCGGCGTTAGTTCGAGTTCAGCAATGATGGTTGATCTTAGAAATGATGTAAGGTTGTGTGATATACCTTTCACTTTCCCGATCAAAGCAGGCAATCAATTCGCTACTTATTTGTGGAGTGATGGTTCAACAGATTCTACTTTACAAGCAACTGCAGAAGGATCGTACAGCGTAACCGTATCTGATGCTAATGGCTGTACCTCTAGCGATGATGTAATATTGACTGCTTCTCAAATAAATGATGTAGACCTTGGTCCTGACCAAACTGGTTGTAATGGCGATACCATAAATCTTGATGCTTCTACCAGTGTAGTAACCCTAGGCGATACTTTACAAGTAGTATTCGATGCCGCTGGAACTGCATTAGCTGGTTCTCCAAAAGTGTATTTCTACAGTGGTGCAGAATTGGTTCCATTAGGAGGTTTTCAGTTCATCACTGGTAATTTTGGAGTGGACGATGGTATTGGTGAAATGACTTCTATCGGAACGGACCTTTGGGAGATCAAGTTTATACCTCAACATTATTACGGTTACCCAGCGGGAACGAACATCAACGGCATTCTAGCAGTGTTGACTAACGCTGATGCTAGCATAGATGTTAAAGACGCGGGGAACGACATCTTTATAGACATGGCAGGTATACCTACTACCACCTTCGCACCGCTTACAGTGAACTTCATTAATAACATTTACGATTACTTATGGAGCGATGGTTCTACAAGTGGTCAATTAGAGGTAATAATGGGTGGAAGCTACGCTGTAACAGTTACTGACGACTTGGGTTGTTTTCAAATTGATACTGTTGATGTTACTCTATCGGGTGGTGTTTCTGTAAATATTGGTAACGACACTACTGTATGTGGGCCTATCAACCTAACACTTGATGCAGGAACTGGTCTAGCTAGCTACAACTGGAATGATGGAACAGTTGGCTCAAGCACAATAGCTACCCAGCCTGGTTTCTATAGCGTATTTGTAACTGATAATAATGGTTGCTCGGCTACGGCTACTAGAGTAATAACTGGTTCTACTTTTAGTGGGCTAGACCTAGGAACAGATACTGCACTATGCCCTACTCAAACCTACCTGCTCGATGCTGGTGTTAGCATTACTACGGTAGATGATTCTCTACGTATAGTTTACGATGCTACCCTTGGAACTAGCCAATTAGTTGGCGAAGACACCGTTTACTTCTACAGTGGTGCTGAAATAACTATGTTCGGCGGATTCCAATTCGTAGCTGGTAATTATGGTGTAGATAATGGTATTGGTAGAATGACCAATATCGGCACCGATCTTTGGGAGATAGTAATCCATCCACAAACGTATTATCAATACCCTATAAATGCTAACCCACTTGGTATATTTATGGTATTTACCAATCCTGACGGAACGCTTACTGGTAAGGATGATAATGATGACGACATCTATTTAGACCTTTCTGGTGCTGCACCATTCTCTGGATTTGGTGGTGTAACTGCTCAATACCTTATGCCTACCCTAAGCTATGTATGGAATGATGGTAGTACGGGCACACAATTATTAGCTGACACTTCAGGCACTTATAATGTAGTAGTAAGCGATGGAAATGGATGTAGCGAAAGCGATGCCGTAAACATCTTCTACTCAGGTGTAGGTACTGTTGACCTAGGCCCTGATACTAGCGCATGTGATAGTATCGGTTTAGTTCTCGACCCAGGTATTTTTGTCAGCTATAGCTGGAGCGATGGCTCTACTGCTCCTACTTTAACAGTAACTGCTGCAGGCACTTATAGTGTTGATGTAGTAAGTGCAAATGGTTGTCCAGCAAGTGATACTATAGTAATTGGAGTTAGCCCTGCACCTGATGCAGGTTTTACGGTAAGCGTAAGTGGAAGCCTTGCTGCATTCACCAGTAATGCTGCACCAGGGGAGAGTGTAAGTTGGGATTTTGATGGCGATGGAGTGGAAGACAAAACGGGGGGAAACACTACGTTCACTTTCCCAGCTAGCGATGCTTATTTGGTAACCAGTATTGTAATCAACAGTTGCGGTAGCGATACCACCACTCAATTGGTGAACATCGTTTCTGTAAGCAACTACGAGCTAGACAACAAATGGATAGTTTATCCTAACCCCGCAAACGAGGTGATCACTATTGACCTTACTGGCTTGACAGAAGGTGGAACGCTAAGTATATTTGATATGGCTGGAAAGTTGGTGAGCGAAAAAGCAATTGCTATACCTTCTGTAACTCAACAAGAAATTTATCAGCTGAATGCTGGCCTTTATTATGTGCAATGGCAAAGTGAAGAAGGCTTAGCTGTGAAAAAACTGATTGTACAATAACAAAACCTATTCGAACAAAAACTTAAAGATCATGAAAAGGAGATCAATATTACTTGCTGCCGTAGTTATGTGCAGCGTTTTTTTTGCAGATGCACAAACTCGTACCCTAAGAATTGAATATGATGCGACAAACAGCGTTGGTAAAGATGCCATGGAAAACTTTGTAGTTGGGCCACTTATTGGTGCCAGCGGAGTATACTTACATGCTGGGGCAGTTATCGACCTTGGAAATACCGACCCTTTTTGGGCAAATGTTCCTGGCCCTACTGGCCCTATACCTGACGGTGAAGAGCAATGGGGACTAGACAATGGCGTTGGTGAAATGACACTAGTACCAGGTGAGACTGACCTATGGTTCATTGAGCTAGAACTACCTACCTTTTTCTACTTGACCGATTTTGACTCGGTACCCAATATTGGAGTTGTTTTTCGCGAAGAAGGACCTTGTGGTACATTCCATGGTAATCCCCCATGTATTGAAGGAAAGGATGATAACGGAGAGAATATCTTTATCATCAATTTAGATGCGACAACTGCCGCAGACCCATCTGTTGTGAATTTTATTGGTGAGCCATTTGCAGGTGTAACATCGCGCTGGGTTTCTGACCCTGTATCTATAGAAGATCGTGCATTGAATGTGAACAGCAAAGTATATCCTAATCCATCTGCAGGTAGTGTGTTTATTGACATTATCAGCGAAGAGCGTTTAGAGGATTTCAGTATTGTGATCTTCGACCTAATGGGTAAAGAAGTAGCTACTGTTACAGAAGGAACTCACGAAGCTGGAGCTAAACTTTATGAATGGAATGCAAGCAATGGTGCGGGAACAATTGTACCAAATGGTTTGTATAACTACGTAGTGAAAAGTGGTGAGGCTGCTTATAGTGGTCGTATCCAGATCATGCGTTAATAGTTTTAGTTCAATCAGTTAAAATTCCACCTTATGTTCAAGCAAATAGTTTTTGCCCTGTCATTAGTGTGTGCTATAGTTACGGTTAACGCCCAAGTGCTAACTACCATGCCAGCTATGCCCGTAGATAATGATAGCATCACCATTACCTACGATGCCAGCCAAGGCAATGGCGACTTGAACGGAATTTCGCCTATATATGCTTACACAGGTGTAGTAACTGACCAAAGCGCTAACATGAGCGATTGGAAGTATATTAAGAGTGGTTTCATGGTAGATGACCCTTCACTATTGATGACCGACTTGGGAAACGATCTGCACCAAATAAAATTCCACGTTCGCGATTTTTATGGTGTCCCACAAAATGAGCAAATACAACAGATAGCTATTCTATTTAAAAATGCTGGTGCTAGTATAGTAGGGCGCGATTTTGGTGGCGGCGACTTATTCATTAATGTAACTACCGTAGCACCAAACGACCCGCCAGTTGGCACTCAAAATGGAGTAAATATCACCAGCACTTCTTCAGTAATACTTCAGCTGTATGCTCCACTAAAAAGCAGCGTAAGCGTAATTGGTGATTTTAACAATTGGGCAATTCAGTCAAACCCCATGTGGGATATGACCCGTGGTAGCGGCGACCGCTTTTGGTTAGAAATAACAGGCTTAGATCCTAACACGGAATATGCCTATCAATATGTGGTAGATGGTGATACTGTAGCCGATCCATTTTGTGAGAAGGTGCTGGTAGAAACCACAGACGAAAGCATCCCTTCTTTAACTTATCCGAATCTTAAACCTTTTCCAACACAAGCTCAAGGAACGGTAAGTGTTTTTCAAACAGCTGCAACAGAATATGTTTGGCAGAACTCAACGTTCCAGAAGCCATTGAAAGATGACTTAGTAGTGTACGAGTTATTAATTCGTGATTTTCTTTTGCGAAAAAGCTACACTACGCTAATCGATTCATTAGATTACTTAGAGAACTTAGGTATAAACTGTATTCAACTTATGCCCATCATGGAATTTGAAGAGAATAACAGCTGGGGGTACAATCCAGTATTCTTCTTAGCTCCAGATAAATTCTATGGACCTAAAAATGAACTTAAGCGATTTGTAGATGAATGTCATGGTCGCGGAATTGCCGTTACCTTAGATATTGCGCTAAACCATACCTACAGCCAAAACCCAATAACTCAACTCTGGTGGGATGATGTGAATGATAAACCAGCTGCAAATAGCCCCTACCTAAACCCAGACCCTCGCCATGATTTTAATGTGGGCTTCGACTTTAACCACGAAAGCCAAGCTACCAAAGACTTGGTAGACCGAGTGGTGACCCACTGGGTAAATGAATACAAGATAGATGGTTACCGTTACGACCTAACTAAGGGTTTCACACAAGTAAATAGTGTAGGAAATATCGGCCTTTGGGGCTCTTACGATGCTTCACGAATTGGTTTATTGAAACGCATGGCAGATGTTCAATGGAGCGCAGACCCAGAGAGCTACGTGATACTAGAACACTTTGCAGATAACTTCGAAGAAGTAGAGCTATCGAACTACGGGATGATGCTTTGGGGGAATGCAAGCGAAAGCTATGGCCAAGTAGCTATGGGTTTCCAGCAAGATTCTGACTTTGGTTACCCAGTATCTTACCAAGCGCGCGGCTGGGGAGACCCACACTTAATAGGCTACATGGAAAGTCATGATGAAGAACGCTTAGTTTACAAAAATGAAGAGTTTGGTAACGGTAATGCTAACCACGACACCAAAGAATTAGCTACTGCACTTCAGCGCGTGGGGATGGCCTCTGCCCTATTCTACACTGTACCAGGCCCAAAAATGCTTTGGCAATTTGGTGAGTTGGGTTACGATTTCTCTATCAATTTCCAATGCCGTACTTGTCCTAAACCTATTGTGTGGACGTACTATGAGAATAGAGACCGCTTGTTACTCTACAAAACTACCAAAGCGCTTATTGAGCTAAAAACAGATTACCCCGCTTTCCGCAGCCGCAACTATACCATAGATGCAGGT
Organism: uncultured Chitinophagaceae bacterium; assembly: GCA_964352775.1. Lineage (GTDB taxonomy): Bacteria > Bacteroidota > Bacteroidia > Chitinophagales > CAIOSU01 > CAYGTK01. Next base: position 36,184 of record CAYGTK010000007.1, on the reverse strand, counting down.
GGATTGGGCAAAATAGTGCGCATTAATGATAATAGAATGAATGTAGTTGTAGCTGCTAATATTGATATTAATGACCTCACCTTTAGCCCTACTTTTCAAAATACGGGCTGGTGGTATGATTACCTGACTAGCGACAGCACTAATATTACCGATGTGAACGTAGCCATAAATTTTGCCCCAGGTGAGTTCCATATTTGGACCAGTAAAAAATTACCTAAGCCCGACTTAGATACTACTAGCTTAGCCTCAAGCATTATCAACTTAAGCGCTGCTAATGATGAGCTTGTTACCTACCCAAATCCATTTAATAATTCTATCACAATACAGTTGAATGGGAATGAAGAAAGCATTTTACGCTTATTTGACCTGAGTGGAAGAATGCTTGCTAAAGAGAATGTAGGAGTAAATACACGTAACTATACTTGGGAATTAGATGATACTATTTCAGAAGGCATTTACTTATTACAAGTAGAACAGAACGGAAATATTTATCGAAGTAAGGTGGTGAAACAGGCTACAGATTAATAAGATCGAACGTAAATCCTTTCTCTCTTAGCTCTTCGTACTTCTCCTTGTCGAATTTATAGAATTGCGCAGCCTTATGGGCTACACCAACTTGCTTTTCATCCAAAGCGATAACGATATTCATCTTCAATATCTTACGACGGAAGTTGCGCTTATCTATCTCTACTCGTAATATGGCCTCGTAAAGATTCTGTAGCTCGCGCAAGGTGAATTTTTGAGGTAGTAACTCAAAACCAACAGGCTGTAAACGGCTTCTTACACGTAGCTTATGATAAGCCCCATCAATGATGGTATTGTGATCGAAAGCCAGTTCTGGTATTTCATCAATGGCAAACCACTTAGCTGAACGAGCGAATGATGCAGGTTTAAGGTCCGCTTCATCTATCAATTTTATAAGAGAGAAGTACGCTATAGAAATAATGCGTCCCCATGGATGACGATCTACCGCCCCGTAGGTATGGAATTGATCAAGATATACATTCTCTAAACCAGTTAGCTCATTCAACACACGGCCTGCAGCATCGTCAATAGTCTCATCTACGCGCACAAAATCGCCTGGCAATGCATACTTATCGCGGTGAGGATCTTCGCCTCTTTCTATCAATAAAACTTTAAGGTGCTGACCATCGAACCCAAAGATCACGTTATCTAAGGTGAATATGGAATTGATCGATTTTACCCTGCCCATATCTGTCATGGTATGAAGATAGGGCTTAAATTTGTTTTCCCTCAACCAGATGTATAACCTTACCTGCACTTATACCGCAATAGAATAGCCGTACTACTGCCATTTCAGCTAGAATAACATTAACTTAGTGTTGGAATGACGGAGTACTAAAAAACCTCCATTTCACCATCATAACCTTTTGATGCTATGGTAATTGTTGCGGATAGTGGGTCGACCAAAACGGACTGGCTTGTACTGGAAAGTGGTAAAATAGTGAAGGAATTCAATACCATTGGTTTCAACCCTATTTTTCACGACCGTGAGGCCATTGTGAAAGAATTGGAGCAGGTAGATGACCTGCCTAATTACAAAAACCAGATAGACCATATTTACTTCTATGGACCAATGTGCTCTAGCACGGAACGTTGCGAGAAAATAGCCAGCGGACTGCGTGGTTATTTCGATAGCGATGCCATGATAAAAGTAGACCACGATCTATCAGCAGCAGTGTATGCTACCTGCGGAAATGAGCCAGGCATTACTGCTATTTTAGGAACAGGGTCTAATGCCTGTTACTTTAATGGGAAGACCATCCGTCAAGACGTGCCATCGCTAGGTTATTTCTTAGGTGATGAAGGTAGCGGATGTTATATCGGCCGTCATATTATTAAGCGGTTCCTCTACAAGCAAGTACCCGAATGGTTAGAGCTTGCATTACGTCAAGACTACCTACTTACCAAAGAGAAAGTATTTCAACATGTCTACTTTGGACATTCGAATCCTAACGTATATTTAGCATCATTTGCTAAAGTACTTTCAAACAAACCTAATGATGCGTTCACCAAGGAAATATTGGATGAATCTTTCGGTAAGTTCGTAGAATACATGGTAGAGCCTTATGCTGAACGTAAAGACGTTCCTATTCACTTTGTAGGCTCTATAGCTTATTATTTTAAAGATGCATTAAAGCGTAACCTCGATGCAAAAGGACTTACAATGGGTAAGGTATTACACCAACCTGTATATAACTTAGCTGAATATCACCTCAGCCATAACGGTGCTAGCAAGTAGTAGCTCACCTTAAATATTCCTTACCTCCTTTCTCTTACGAAGCTATATAAAGTGCTCATGCTTAAAGCTGTTAGCGCTTAGCAAATAAAAAGCCCGCTAACTAAAAGCTAGCGGGCTTATATGTAGTATTGGCTTTCTACATTTCTATCCTGTCTTAAAGCTTAACAACTTTTTCAGTAAACACTTGATTATTTGTGGTTACCCTTAGCGTGTAGAATCCTCTTGGCATTACCATTCTACTAAGGTCAATAGTAAAATCTTCCTCCCCAAAGGTCACCATCAGTTCATCAGAATACTTAGGCGTACCCTTCGAATCAAGTAATTCTACAGTAATAACCTGCGGGTCATACAAAGAAGTATGTAGTGTAAATCTATTTCGGAAAGGGTTTGGATATACCATAATACCCTCTTGCTGTCTTTCACGAGTATGTACAGCTACACCAATATTACGGTCAATAAAGAACGTATCGTTAGCATAATTCTCAATAGGGATCTGCTCAGCTACCAAGTCTCCTTGCACCCACATAGCAAAACTACGCGGAGGCACTTCCATGTATATCTGGTTGCTGCCATTTACTACGGCATAGTCATTTGATGAAACACCGAATATATCCGTTAATGTATCCCCAGCATTAAAGTTCCCAGTATTAATAGCATGGTCAACCTTCAAGGTATCTCCAGCAAAGTTGATGGCCATAACTACCTCACGACCTGAAGTGCCACCGCCCATTTGATAGATCAATGAAGTATTATCAAACCCGCTGATGTAGTTAGCTGCATATGGAGTACCAATACGACTTAAATAGTCACGCGTATTAGCCTCTGTTAAGTAACGCTTACTGGCCTCTATCAAAGCATTGATCTCGCCACGGTAATTGTTTGGCCCGAAATAGTCTGGGTAGAATACACAAGGCACTCCCAACTGCGTATTGGTAAGTATGTAAGCATAACCCAGTTGCGGGTCGTTATCTACCAATGTGCCAGGATCACGGAAATCATGATTATTCACAAAGGTAACTACATCATTTGCACTAGCACCTTCTACATCTACTATACTACTCTGAAATAGATTACGAACATCATATCCGAAAGCATCGTGCGCTTGTTCTAAGTTCAAACGAAGTGAGAAATCGAAAATACGAACGTCAATATCATCACGGGTATCTTGGTCCATATTGGCTTTTACACCATTTACCCATCCGTTGAGTACTCCTGTGTTGTAGTCGAAAGATTCTCCCACAACCATGCCTGGGGTATGCCCTTCATCGTGGATATGGTCAAGCAAATTACCAACGAAAGCCGCTGGAAAGTGTTTTACCGCATCAATACGTAATCCACCGATATTATGCTCATCAAACATCCAATCGGTCCACTCATTCATTACATCTTGAGTGTTAACTACATTCTGATCAAGGTCGTAAAACCAATACATCTTATCCTCTTCCGAACTAAGGTTTGTTGGCTCGCCATTGGGGCGGAAGTTTTGCCAAGTCATTCCACCACGTCCGCTAGGCATGTTGGTGAAGTCCGTTTGAGTTTGGTAAACTAGTTGGTCTTGAATATCGGTTTGAGTTCCTGCATAGTAAATGCCATAGATATAATGGTCAGAAAAACCATCTGGCGAACCTGCATTGTAATTCGTTAAGGTAATGTATAAGGTATCACCTGCTGGGTCAAAATCTCCAGCAGCTATTTCTAACTTAAACTCATCCACTCCACATCCTAGTCCATCTATGTTAGCAAGAGTAGCTCTACCTAGTTGCAAGGTATCATAAGCCTCTCCACAGTCACCACCAGCGTTTGGTTCTTGCTCTTGCCACTCGTCCAAACTTGAATTGATGAACTTTGTTTGAGTCCACATCAAAACTCGGTAATCACGTCCATGGAAATTTGCACTTCCTGAAGCAGAAGATATTTTGAAGAAATAAGACCCCTCACCATTACCCGAAGTTCCTCCCAAAGGCAGTATCAATCGATAACGATCAGAAGGATATGGATTATCGCCTGCATTTACTTTAGTAGCATTAAAATTCTCTATCCAACCCTCTATACTCGGATTGGCCTCCCAATCACCACCACTGCGGTGATTGTAAACCATATCGGCCACCGTTTTGATGCCAAGTGAATTGAACTTAGCGATCACATCCTCTACATTCTCCAACTTACCAAAACGAGTTGGCCCACCACCTAAGGTTTCGCCTAGGTCGTAATAGTCCTTTACATCGTAACCGATTCCCATCTGCTCATTGTCAGGGCGCGATAATGGCGGTACCCATAAATAGGTAAAACCACTACTATCTATCATTTCAGCTTGAGCATCTAATCGCTCCGACCAACGTGCATTACCAGAAAAACGGGGATAGTCCCAGAACCAGCCTTGTAGCATGAAGTCTTGCGCCATTCCAACCGAAACGAGGAAGAAAAGAAAAAGGCCTGTAAGAATTGGTTTCAACGAATTCATCCGCATAATTTTGTTTCCAAAGTGTTACTTTAACACTATAAATATGATAATGTTGAACCAAAGGAAGGTTTAACATACCCTTAAGATACAAACTGAACTCCAAAAAATCTAGTAAATAGTTGTTTAGACCTGTTTTACCTTAGGGGTAGCAAAAATACGACCCAAAACACCATTAGCCAAGCCATATGAAAATTAGTACTAGATCGAATAACACTAGCAATAGTGCAGATACAGTAAAAGATATACTTATAGACCAAAACTGTCACCTGACTACTGAAAACGGCTTAACTATTAGGGTAGCCCCATACGCCGATGGCCTTGTCAGAATTCAGTTAAGTAAAGATGAACTAAGCTATCATTCTTACGCCGTTATAGGCCAACCTGAAGAACGCCTTTATCATTGGGATCAGCGAGACGATAGCATTACACTTAATACAGGAAGCCTGCGGGTGGAAATACAACTTTCTCCTTTCAGAGTAGCGTTTTACACCGAAAATGGGCAGCTTATAAATGAAGATGAACCAGCATTTGGCACCAACTGGATAGGTACTGAAGTAACCACTTACAAAACCATACAAGAAGGGGAACGATTTATTGGTCTTGGTGAAAAAACAGGCGGACTAGACCGTAGAGGGAATGCCTATGTAAATTGGAATACTGATTACTTTGCTTATCCCGAAGATGGTGACCCATTGTATTTAAGCACGCCCTTTTATATTGGTGTACATAGCGGTTTATGCTACGGTATATTTCTAGATAATAGCCATAAAACCACCTTCAATTTCGGAGCCTCTAACCATCGTTTCAGTTCTTTTTCTGCTGATGCTGGCGAGATGAACTACTACTTTATTTATGGAGAGAACGTAGCTGATATAATACAGAAATACAGTTGGCTTACTGGTACTATGCCAATGCCACCAAAATGGAGTTTAGGCTTGCAACAATGCCGCTACAGCTATTATCCTGACAGTGAATTATTGGAGGTAGCCGAGCGTTTTCGTAGTAAGAACATACCAGCGGATGTCATTTATTTAGACATCCATTACATGCAAGATTATAAGGTATTCACTTGGCATAGCGAGCGTTTCCCGAACCCCAAACAATTGATAGATAGGTTGAAGGAACTGGGTTTTAAAGTAGTGCTGATAATTGACCCAGGAATAAAGGTAGAAGAAGGCTACAAACCCTACCTAGATGGACTAGAAAAAGATGTTTTTGTAAAGTACCCTGATGGTAAAGAATGGAAGGCCGATGTATGGCCAGGCACTTGCCATTTCCCTGATTTTACGAAACCAGAAACCCGCCAATGGTGGGGCGAGCAGTTTGCCGAAAATGTAAAGCTAGGCATAGAAGGGTACTGGAATGATATGAACGAACCTGCGGCTTGGGGACAAAGCCCCCCAAGCTTGATAGAGTTTGATTTTGATGGCAATTTAACTACCCATCGCGAAGCACGAAATGTGTACGGTATGAACATGGCCCGCAGTACTAATGAAGGTGCGCGCAAACTATTAAACGGTAAGCGACCGTTCACCTTAACCCGTGCTGGTTTCAGCGGTATACAACGCTATGCCGCGGTTTGGACGGGTGATAACGTAGCCAGCGATGGGCATATGCTAGCAGGTATGCGATTGCTAGTAAGTATGGGCCTTACCGGGATGCCGTTCACTGGTTTTGATGTAGGTGGGTTTCAAGGCGAACCCTCTCCTGCCCTATTTGCGCGTTGGATTGCTTTGGGAGCATTTACCCCCATGTTCCGCTGCCACAGTATGATTAATACTCGCGATGCCGAACCGTGGGCTTTTGGTGAAGAGGTGGAAGATATTTCGCGCAACTACATCAGCCTTCGTTACAAGCTTCTTCCTTACTTGTACAGTGCATTTTATGAAGCTAGTGAAACAGCTATGCCTGTGGTTCGTTCTTTGGCGATAGAGCATACACACGATGCTAATATTTACAATGGAGCTTATCAAGATGAGTTTCTATTTGGACCAAGTATATTAGTAGCACCAGTTGACAGCATTAAGCAGATAACAAAAGTGTACTTACCTAAAGGCAATTGGTTTGAATTTTATACCGACAAACCCTATAGCGGAGGGGTGGAACACTATATTGATTGTCCGCAAGAGAAGTTGCCTTTATTTGTAAAAGCTGGGGCTATCATCCCAATGCAAAGTACAGTGCAGCATACAGGTGAACTTCCTGAAACAACTCTAAGCTTACATATCTATAAAGGCTCTGGCACCTATACTTATTATGAAGACGATGGGGCTACTTATGAGCACAAGTCGGGCAGCTACTACAAACGCGAGATAGAGCTAGATAACGGCAGTCTACTTTTAGGTACTAAGTCGGGCGAATATTCTACCCACTTCAAAGAGGTGAAAGTATACTTCCACGGATATAGCAATATCGCTGGCGTGAAAGCAGATGGAGAAGATATTCAAGTACACGAAGAGCAAGTTCGATTTGTACAACCTATCACTAAATTTGACCCCGTAGTAGACCAAGCAGATGATGTATTGAAAATAGAAGATGTACCAACAGTTAACTTCAACCTAAGCAATGATAAAACCCTAGTAACATGGGATTAAAACAACTCTGGCCATTGGTGATAGCATTCTGCCTAGTGGCAGGTTGTGACGCTCAAACAGACAGTAACGAAAATGCGTCGGCAGAAGTAAAGCCATCTCCAATAATCGGTTTAGTTCCTCCAATTACGCTAAACCCAGATTCTACTACGCTATATGTTCAAGACTATCTACTAGACCCAAGTGATTTAGATTCGATTGAAGTATCAGACAGGTTAGAGGCTTCCTTATCTAGTTCGGGTGATGAAATTCACATTAAGGGTAAAGTGGGAAGAAAATTATACTATTTACTAAATCTCTGGATTAAAGGTGAAAAGTTTACCCTAGTCCTCAAAAAAACGCGAAAGCAAGAGGTTGAATTTGTTTTCGACCCCAAAGGAAAAACCTACGAAAAAGTACAATTAGCAGGCGATATTAATGATTGGAATCCTGATAAGACTCCATTATCATTTAACGATGGAAAATGGACAACCACTTTAACGCTTAACCCAGGAAAATACTCCTATCAAGTAGTAGTAGATGATAGCTGGATGTTAGACCCTGCCAACAATGACAGTACGGGAAATGGTATGGGTGGTTTTAATTCAGTTATGAAAGTGTTTGATAAAAACGCAAATAACCTTGGGCCATATCCAAATTTTTCAATTGACAGTACTGGAAATTATTACATCTATAATAAGATTGACCGTAGATACGCTTTATTCTATAAGAGAAAGAAACCACAATTTAAGATACTTTGGGAGAATAAACTCATAAGCGATACTGCTCTATTCCTCACACCACTTCATCTTCCCGAGAATGCAAAAGCTTTAGAACGATCTATTGTTAGGGTTTATAGTGATAACTTGGGAGCTGTTCGAAACTTGTATATCCCCCTAGAATACGGAAAACCAATAACCGACCCAACTCAACTAACCCGCCAAGACAAGCACAACAACATCATCTACTTCATGATGGTCGATCGTTTTGTGAATGGTGATACCTTGAACGATAAACCTGTTGATGACCCCGAGGTTCACTTTAAAGCTAATTACCAAGGTGGTGACTTGGCTGGTGTGCAGCAGAAAATAGAGGATGGCTACTTTGAAGATCTAGGAATCAATACCATTTGGCTCTCTCCTATTGTGCAAAATCCTGAAGAGGCTTTTGTTGAATTTCCAGCTCCACATCGCAAATATTCGGGTTATCATGGTTATTGGCCAATTTCTTCTACCAAGGTCGATCATCGTTTTGGCGGCGATGCGGCCTTTGAAAGTTTGGTCACGACTGCCCATAATAAAGATTACAATGTATTGCTCGATTTTGTGAGCAATCACGTGCATCAAGATCATCCATTGATGCAACAGCATCCTGATTGGAAAACACAATTAAATCTGGAAGATGGTCGTAAAAACATCCGAATTTGGGACGAGCAGCGGTTGACCACCTGGTTTGATACCTTTTTGCCCAGCCTCGATTTTTCGAAAGAAGAAGTTATCCAATCTGTATCTGATTCCGCTTTATACTGGTTACTGAAATACGATATTGATGGCTATCGCCACGATGCTACCAAGCATATTCCCGAAAGCTATTGGCGCGAGTTGACCCGAAAAGTGAAGGAGCAATACATAGCCAAAACAGGAAAGCCCGTGTATCAAATCGGTGAAACCTTTGGAAGTAGAGAATTGATTGGCAGCTATATCAATGCTGGTCAGTTGGATGCACAGTTTGATTTCAACCTGTATTTTGATGCTAGGGCCGTATTCGCAGATGATTCCGAAAGCTTTAAAAAGCTAGCCAATTCCTTGCAAGAGACTTTTGACTATTATGGCTACAACCACTTAATGGGTAACATTTCGGGTAACCACGACCTACCCCGATTTATCAGTTACGCTGGTGAAGCTATGACTTGGCAAGAAGATGATAAAGCAGCGGGATGGGAACGAGATATTAAAGTAGAGAACCCAGTGGGTTACAAAAAACTTCAGATGCTACACGCATTTAACATGACCATACC
>CAYGTK010000007.1:11413-26863 GCA_964352775.1 uncultured Chitinophagaceae bacterium | reverse complement strand
GACCATACCAGGTGTACCCATTATTTATTCTGGAGACGAATTTGGTATGCCAGGAGCTAACGACCCCGATAACCGCAGAATGATGCGATTTGATTGGAATGAACTTGAAGATTCTACTTACAGGGTAGTGAGAAAACTGATAGAGCTAAGGAAAAATCATATGGCCTTATTGTATGGAAACTTTGAGTTTCTTGAGAAGAGCAATGACTTTTTGGTTTACCATCGATCATACTACAATGATAACGTAGTAGTTGTTTTTAACAAATCAGGCCAACCAGTTCGTTACGAGGGCGGATACGGACCCCTAAAAGAAAGAACTAGCTTAATGGGTAATACCATCGAGTGGAAAGGTGCAGACGACTACAGCGTGGTTATTCCTCCCTACAGTTTTGATATTTTTACTAGCAAATAACAACCAATGAAATACCCTTTTCTTCTCTTACTACTAATCGGCCTAATTGGCTGCGGTGGCGAAACTGAAACTAACATAACTACTGACGAAGGCATCATTACCGAAACGAAAGCACCCATAGCGGAAGACTATAAAAAGACTACCCCCGAATGGAGTAAAGATGATGTAATGTATGAGGTGAACATCCGCCAATATACTCCTGAAGGCAACTTCAAAGCTTTTGAGGCACACCTTCCACGATTGAAAGAACTGGGGGTTGACATACTTTGGTTAATGCCCATTCAGCCTATTGGTGAAAAGAAGCGTAAAGGCGATTTGGGTAGCTACTACTCCATTAAAGATTACAAAAAAGTAAATCCAGAACACGGGACGTTACAAGAATTCAAAGCGCTTGTAGATAAAGCTCACGATATGGGTTTTAAAGTGATACTAGATTGGGTAGCTAACCACTCCGCTTGGGATAATGATATGATACGCCAACACCCCGAATGGTATACGGTAGATAGTAATGGTCGCATAAAGTCGCCAGTGGAAGATTGGAGCGATGTGGCCGACCTGAACTACGACCAGCCTGGATTGCGCGCCTACATGATAGAGGCAATGAAATTTTGGGTGCAAGAAGCCGATATTGATGGCTTCCGTTGTGATGTAGCTGGATTTGTACCTACCGATTTTTGGGACGAAGCCCGTAAGCAATTAGACCAAGTTAAACCTGTATTTATGCTCGCCGAATGGGAAGATGCTGAACTACATACCAACGCTTTTGACGCCACCTACGGGTGGGAGCTTCACCACATTATGAACGAAGTAGCACAGGGCAAAAAGTCAGCGCAAGACATTACTGACTATTTCAAAAAGCAAGACACCACTTTCCGTACAGAAGATTACCGCTTGTATTTCACCAGTAATCATGATGAGAACAGTTGGAACGGAACTACAGCAGAGCGAATGGGTGATGCTCACGAAGCTTTAGCTGTATTGAGCTTTACCGTACCAGGAATGCCGTTAATTTATAGTGGGCAAGAAGCTGGACTAGATAGACGCCTAAGTTTTTTTGGTAAAGATTCTATCGATTGGAGCAACTTAGAAATGACTCCCTTTTATGAAAAGTTGGTTAAGCTAAAACACGATAACCCTGCACTATGGAATGGGGAGTTTGGTGGGGAATTTGAATTAATGGACTCACAAACCCCAAATATTTTGTTTTTCAGTAGAAAAACAAGCGACAATGAGATTTGGGTGGTACTCAATCTATCGGATACGGATATGCTTAACGCTCCTTCGCAAATCATGCTTAGATCGGGGGTATTGTATGATGTATTTAGCGGTGAGCAGCACGGAAAATCATTAGGCCCATGGGGCTATCAGGTTTATATAGTACAGGAAGCTTCAAACTAAGTATCATGAGCACTACCAATAAACCACGCCTAAGTTTTTGGCAGATATGGAACATGAGCTTCGGCTTTTTGGGTATCCAGTTCGGCTTTGCCCTGCAAGGGGGCTTTATGTCGCGCATATTCCAATCGTTGGGTGCAGCTAAAGATGATATTCCATTATTATGGATAGCTGCACCACTTACGGGATTATTGGTGCAGCCGATAATTGGATATTTGAGTGATCGTACTTGGCATCCTAAACTGGGTAGGCGTAGACCTTACTTTTTGATCGGGGCAATATTGAGTTCTATCACACTAATTTTCGTTCCTCACTCTCCATTGCTTTGGGTGGCGGCAGGTTGCTTGTGGGTATTAGATGCTTCTATTAATATCAGTATGGAGCCGTTTCGTGCATTGGTGGCTGATAAATTGCCAGAAGAGCAGCGTAGCAACGGTTTCGTAATCCAGACATTGATCATAGGTATCGGTACTTGGGTAGCTAGTAACCTACCAGCCTTTGTAAAGTCCATGGGTTTTGCTGGTGAGTCTACTGGTACTGGTGTAGCTCCAGAAGTTAAAGTAGCCTTTGCAGTAGGCGGTTTTGTATTCTTATTATCCATCCTCTATACCATCTTCACAACAGATGAATATCCACCTGAGGATATGGAGGAGTTTAAGCGCGAACAGGCCAATAGAGGCCCATTCGATATGTTTAAAGAGATAGGACAAAACATTGGTAAAATGCCAAGTACAATGTTAAAACTTGGTGTAATTCAGTTTTTCAGCTGGTTTGCCTTTTTCACTATGTGGAGTATGGCTACGCCTGCCTTAACGGAGCATACATTCAATGCTCCAAACCCTATAGAGGCTAATTTCGACATGAATATATCTGCCCAAGTTGAACTGTTCAACACAGAGAAAGCTGCTTTTGAAGATGCTGCAAATAAGGTTGGTAGTGCTATGGGTAACTATGGCTTATCAAGTATGGTATTCGCCTTCCTGCTCACTTTCATTACTTTCAAAATACGAATCAATAGAAAGTTCGTACATATGTTTAGCCTAATTGCTGGTGGTGTAGGCTTTCTAGTAATGTACTTCTACCCCGACCCTAATATGCTAATACTAGCATTTGTACTTGTGGGTATCAGCTGGGCTAGCATATTGAGCATGCCTTATGCTATGCTCAGCAGTGCAATAGACGCCAAAAAGATGGGCCTATTTATGGGGCTGTTCAACATGTTCATCGTTATCCCACAAATAGTGGCAGCACTAGGTGGAATTAACTTTGCCTACAAGAATCTATTCGGAGAGGCTACCATCAACACCATGCTATTAGCTGGTACCTGCTTAATAATTGCAGGATTAGCCAACTTCTTAATTACAGACGAAAAAGCTATTCGCTAACCAATTAACCTATTGAAATAACACTCGCATGTTTTTTAAAAGTGTGGTCTAGTAAACCTTACGTTAATTGCTCCAGCTGATAAATTTCTTACAGGGAAGCTTGGCCCGCTAAAAGGCGCAGCCGAGGCCACTGCAGCCTAGCGCATTTTTTTAGCTTGATTTTTTGGCTTCGTTTTTCATCATGGAAAAAGGAAGGAAACACGAAACCAAATCAACCGTAAGCGCAGGCATACTAAAATAAAGCCTGTTCAAGCAGTTATTCAGTCAATACAATTTCCGCTAATTAAAAGTCGCAGCCAGTACAGTCTTCTGTAAACGTCTTAGCGTCAAATGTTGGATTGATCTTTAAGTCTCTGAACTCGTAACGTTCAAACTGACCGATCTCGTCTTCCATTATTTGCACTAGTGGCATGTAGGTTTGCTTATCGATGTATAGGGTGGTTTTCTTAGCATAGCTGCTAGGTACCTTAACTACATCACCTGCATCAAAATCGTCAAAATTCTTAACGTTACTGTTCTTGTCTACTATCAGGTATCCGCAAATACGGCGGTCTAAGGCAAACTTGGTAAGGTTGTCTCCTTCTTTAACGGTATAGGTTTCATACTTAAAGCTAGGGTCGTTTATCTCTATCTTGTAGCAAGATCTACCATCAAAGGTTACATCACCTGAATAAGTGAATACATCGTCAAAAGTTAGGTCTTTGTAGTTACCCTGCTCGCCTTCAGCGCGCTTCATGGCATGCGTTACTATATCTCCTAAAAGATCGAAACCTACATTAAACATAGTATGATGCTGACCTTTCCGCATTAGCGATCCGTAAGGGTCTAAATTTAAGCCCCACATCTTATTGATATGTGCATCACCATCGCGCTCTCCCTTTTTCCAAAGTACCTCTACCTTACCGTTAGGTCCTTCATAGGTTTTCATGTAGATACTTAATGGGTTACGGTTCCACTTTGTAAGCATTACGTTCTTTATCTCTTTTTTACCTTGATCGTGGCGCTCCACACCAGTAAATACATACTCTAACGTATTCGTTTTAGGTATCTCGGCAAGCATTTTATCTAATATCTCTTTAGAGGTGGCCTGCGTTTCAGGTGGTGTGCTTACAAATGCATAGCCGCCAATGGCTAGTAATAGAACAGCAAAAAGGTGTTTGTACATGATATATATTAGTTAGTGATGTGGAGTGATAAGCTAAAACTGTGCCAGTTAGGCATTCTTATAGGGTAAGCCCATTTTTTTCAGCACAAAGTGCATTAACCAAGCTGGACCAATTAAGAAGAATTGTAAGTCTTTAAAGAAAGAAGGCTTTTTACCTTCAATCTCGTGGCCTATGAATTGACCGATCCATGAGCCAACAAATATGGCAGCGGAGATACCGAACATATATAGCCAGTAACCATCAACAGCTTGGTAGATCAAATTATTTCCAAACAATACTAGAGCTGAGAAGATGGCAAAACCTACGAATAGAGGGATACTCAACCGTAAATACCATACCAATGCACCTACCATAAAAATGGAACCCCAATTTATGAAAGGCAAAGCAGCCCTGTCCCAAGGCACAGGAATGATCCATAATATACCGATGAGACTAAAGACGATCAGCGGAATGAAGATCCAATGCAATAACTTATTGGTGGCATTCTTGTGGCTTTCACCATATTCATCTAGCCATTGATCTATCGTTCTCATACTTTTCTATTTGCTATCAAAAATAAGGAAGGAAGTTCAATTACCAATTGTCAATGAGCAATTACCAATTTGAGGTTTAAACTAATTTACTTAAATAGCTCCTCAAAAAATATAGTCAGCTACCTGACAAACGGCTATCCGCTGACAAAACCATGACTTGAACCGAACAGAACATACTAGCATGCCTAGCTGTCATGAATTATATTTACAGTTCAAGAACTACAGCATTTTGAAAGCAATACTACTATTTCCCCTGTTATTATTAGGTTCCCTTTATGCCTACGGACAAGGTTGTGCAACCATTGATGTGGCCGATCCTAATTTTTCACCCGCTCGTTTTCAGCAATTTCAGCAGCAGGTAGCTAGTCAAAAACGATCTGGCATAGTTTACCTACCCATACAAGCCCATATAGTAACTAGAAGTGACAGTACAGGCGGGTTATCGCTAACTGCACTAAATGATGAGATGGAGCTAGTAAATAGCTTTTATATTAATGCAGGTATTCAGTTCTCTTTTTGCTCTGCACCCATATACATGTACGATGATAGCCTTTATGACTATCAAGCAGATACCGAGGAACAACAATTTATTGATGCCAGAGTAGATGACGTGATCAATATTTTCTTTACCGAAAGAGTACTCTCTCGATCTGGAAATGCAGCCTGTGGCTATGCTTATTTTCCATGGTCGAATAACGATTTGATAGTAATGGACAATAGCTGTAGTACCAATGGAAGTACCTTGGCGCATGAGTTAGGTCATTATTTTGGCGTGTATCACACCCACTCATTTGGTGATGAATTAGCAGACGGAAGTAACTGCGACTTAGCTGGTGACTTATTATGCGATACTCCGGCAGACCCTAATTTATCTGGAGAGGTAACTAATTTTTGCACCTACGACGGAACCGACTTAGATGATAATGGCGACCCATATAACCCTGATGTAAGTAATGTTATGAGCTATTCTCGCAAGGTATGCCGCAACACTTTTACACAAGGCCAATACGACCTAATATCATTTTATAATGCTGATCTACGCGATTACTTGATCTGCACTGGCACGCAAAATGATGATCACTTTTTGACCAATACTTCAATAAGCTTTGATACAGTAACTGCTGGTGATGCCATTACCATCAGTGCCGATTACAACTTGGTAAGTGATGGGCCGTTTCAGAAAGATGTGAGTATGGGTATATTACTTTCTAGCGATCATACCGTAGATGGCGGTGACTTATTGTTGGCTAACAAAACTAGCTTGCTAGATACCTTTGCGCCCCTAACTACATTCTCATCTATATACACTATCCCTGTAACAGTGCAGTCAGGAGTATCTTATTTGCTGCTGAATGCCGATCACCTGAATAATTATGCAGAAACAGACGAGAGCAATAACCTAATATTCTTCGAAATATTCATTAAAGAAGCTTGCGTAGCAAGTATAACCAATACTAGCTTGGAGTTTGGACCAGGAGAGGAAACACTATCAACGGGATTATCTACCAGCCTAGCAGATTGTGATTGGTTGGCAGAAGCTGATTGTAATTGGTTGAACATTACACCCACTAATGGCGCCGGAGATGGTAACATAACTATTACTGCAGCAGCTAACTCATCTGGAATTGATCGTAGTTGTACAGCTATCATTGGTAACAACACTTACCAAGTAACGCAACGAGGCTTTGCTACTAGCGTAGATGAACCAACTTTCGCTGAAAGCTTAAAACTATATCCACAACCTACTAGCGATATGCTTGTGATAGAATTGCCGAACGATGCACAAGGCTACACACTTGCTCTCCACGACTTAAGTGGAAAGCTAGTTTTGAATAATCAAACAACAGGGAACACTACTTTAGATCTTGGCAACTTACAAAGCGGCATCTACCTTTTGAAAGTTCAAAACGATACAGGCGTTGTTATTAGAAAGGTAATGGTAGATTAACTAGAAGCTACTATACCACCCTGAAATTTATTTTGATAATTAGCCTCAAACACATTATAATATATATTATATGTCTAGAGCTGTTGTTATCAGTGGATTCTAAACAACCTTCTAAGCCGCCAAAACCCACCCCTGAAAGCCTTGCTATCACTACATCGTTAAAACTAACTGCACCACCATTGCACCTAAAATGGCCCTTTCCGACGTAAAACGCTGCTTTTTGCACCAGCAGTAATCTTTAGCACCAAAATTAATTTTGGTCTCCACATGTATCTTTTGAAATAGCCGCCGTTATATAAACAACTATTTCACCCAAAACTCAGCGGCTATGCGGGTACGACCGAGCAGCCGGGATAGCACACCCGGCAAATCAGAATCGGAACTAATAGCAGCGGCAAAGCGAAATTCACAAGCTTTTGGTCCGCTGTACGAGCGATACCATGAACCGATATTTCGGTACATCTATCAGCGCCTTAACAGTAAAGACGATGCCTTTGACATCGTGCAACAAACCTTTTTAAAAGCCATGCAAAATTTGCATCGCTACGAAGATCGTGGGTTACCGTTCAGCGCTTGGTTGTACCGCATAGCTGCTAATGAGTTAAATGACTTTTTTCGCGCCAATAAAAACAAACGCACCGTAAACGCTACCACCGATGGCATTGAAGGTATGCTTGATGAAATGGCCTACGACCACGAGCGCGACGAACGAGTTAAACTATTATTAAGCACCATTGCCGACTTAATCGATGAGGAATTGAACCTGATAGATATGCGCTTTTTTGAAAAACGCGCCTTTAAAGAAATAGCAGATATTTTGGAGATAACCGAGAACAACGCCAAGGTACGCACCTACCGATTGCTCGATAAGTTGAAAACCAGAATGCTAAAAAACCTACCTGACCATGAATAGAAAAGTAAACATAGATAGACCTGAACCTGACTACTCTGAAATAGCAGCGGGAAAAGATTTCAGCAGCTTACTACAACAAGCAACCGCCGCCAAAACAGCCGCCTTTTACACCACCAAGTGGTTTATGGGTGGTGTGGCTGCCATTACTGGTATTACCCTAATGGTTATTGGCTACCTGCAGTTTGGTACATTATCTTCAAAAGAACTGACCACAGCATCAGCACCTACATCTGCCTTTACCAAGCTAAGTGTAGCTACTATGCCAAATGGAATGGAACACACTCACAATGAAATATATACTGCTGAATTATTAAACTGCACCACGGATGTAAGCCCTTGTAAGGTGGAGGTAATAGTAGAAAAAGATATAGAGGAAATAGCCAGTGTAGCTCCTACAACTCCCTCATCAAATCGTAATAGAAAGAAAGCCCCTACAAAACCAATTCTAGCCAATAAGAACCGATTCCGATTTGATATAGAGGTAGAGGCAAAGGAATTTCCAGAAGTAGCCGCCTATAAGGGTACTTACTTTGAGGTATTGCCTTCTAACAACGAATTTAGTAGCGATTACTTTGATGTGTTATGGGATGACGTGAAAGTAGAGCGAAGTCAAACCGGAAAGCAACATGCCGTTGTACTGGTAAGAGATAATGAAGAAGTTAGAATTGCTGTTCAGCCCGTTCTAGGACAGGCCGACTACCAAAAAGCATTGGAAATATATCAGCGTAAACTAGCCTCTTATCAGCAATAATGCTTGGCTATTTTTCTCGTTAATCTAAAATTTGAACACCCATTATTTCGTTATTATAATATGTACCGCCACTTACCACTTCTATTATTTCTATTAATGGGCACCAAAGCCTTTGGCCAGAACAAACAAGGCACCATTAAAGTAAAACGCTTGCCCCAAGGCTATTTCATTAATGCCCTTACCGATAAAAGCGGACCAATGGGTAAAGAAATGTTAATGGCCGCAGTAGGGCTTGAAGCCTTTATAGAACGTGATGGGCAAAGTGCAGAATACGAAGTAGCCGAAATTGAAATGACCTACGTAACCAACGATGGCGACAGCGTAGTTGCCGAAGTAACCAAGGGCAAACGCTTTACCAGAACCATGCTGCAATGGATTCGAAATTGTAAAGGGGGCGATTTATTCTACATCAACCACATTATGCTAACAGGGGCCGATGGGGTAACCAAACGGTTCCGAGGGATAATGCTGCATATTACCGATGGCAATCTGAATTTTGCAGTTAGGGATTTTTAGTTTTCTATCCACATTTTACGCTCTATATTTTAATATCTAGCAGTAGGCGGAGTGATCACTATTTCTATCTTTAGGCCCAATAAATGAAGCAAGTATGGCAAGGCAACTGATAGAATGTGTTCCCAATTTTAGCGAAGGCAGAAACATGGAGGTCATTGACCAAATAACCCGCGAAATTGAAGCGGTAGAAGGTGTAATGCTATTAAACGTTGACCCTGGAAAGGCAACCAACCGAACAGTAGTGACCTTTGTAGGAGAACCCGAACCAGTAATAGAAGCTGCCTACCGCGCCATTAAAAAAGCACAAGAATTAATAGACATGAGCCAACATAGCGGAGAGCATCCACGATTTGGCGCTACCGATGTTTGCCCGTTAATACCTATTGCCAACATTAGCATGGAAGAGGTGGCTACTTATGCTCATAAGCTAGGTAATCGTGTGGGCGAGGGGCTTAATATCCCAGTCTATTTTTATGAGAATGCTGCTTCAGAACCTAAGCGTAAGAATTTGGCAAGTGTGCGCGCTGGAGAATATGAGGGCATTGCAGAAAAGATAGTGAAGCCAGAATGGAAACCAGATGAAGGGCCTGCACAGTTCCAACCCAAAAGTGGTAACGTAGCTATTAGTGCGCGCGATTTCTTGATAGCCTATAACGTCAATTTGAATACTACTTCCGTTCGCCGAGCAAACTCCGTTGCATTTGACGTACGCGAAGCAGGAAGAGTGAAACGGGAAGGTGATCCAGTTACTGGAACGATAGTGACCGATGAAAATGGCGAAACAGTAAGAGAGCCAGGAACATGTAAAGCTGTGAAAGGCATTGGTTGGTACATTGAGGAATATGGCGTTGCACAGATCTCTATGAACCTGACCAATATCTCCATCACCCCACTACACGTAGCTTTTGATGAAGTATGTAAAAGTGCCGATAGTCGCGGCATAAGGGTAACGGGTTCAGAATTAGTTGGATTGGTGCCTTTGCAGGCGATGCTAGATGCAGGAAAATATTTCCTACTAAAACAACAGCGTAGTATTGGAGTAAGTGAAAGCGAGTTGATAAAGATCGCCATTAAAACAATGGGATTGGACGAATTAACTCCATTCGACCCTAAGAAACGTATTATAGAGTACATGCTGGATGAAGACAGCTCGCCGCTAATAGGTATGACCTTAGCCGACTTTGCTGATGAAACTGCAAGCGAATCACCAGCTCCAGGTGGTGGTTCAATTGCAGCCTATGTGGGTGCATTGGGTATCTCCCTAGGAACTATGGTAGCTAACCTTTCGTCACACAAACGTGGCTGGGATGATCGTTGGGAAGAATTCAGCAACTACGCCGAAGAAGGTCAGCAGTTAAAAGACAAGCTCCTAAAACTAGTTGATGAAGATACCGCAGCTTTCAACGGAATTATAGCGGCTTTTCAACTTCCTAAAGGGAGTGACGAAGAAAAAGCAGCAAAAAGCAAAGCGATACAGGCAGCTACCAAATATGCTATCGATATACCAATGCAGGTAATGAAAACGGCATTGGCCAGTATGGAAGTAATGAAAAGCATGGCAGAGATAGGTAATCCTAATTCAGTATCAGATGCTGGAGTTGGGGCGCTATGTGCTAGAACTGCGGTAATGGGCGCATACCTGAACGTGAAGATCAATTCAGGCGACTTGAAGGATAAAGACTATGTAGCTGCCACATTGGCCGATGCAGATGCTATGGTAGCGAAAGCAAATGCTATTGAAGCTGATGTTTTAGCTACTGTAGAAAAGGTGATGACACAATAGTAAGCTAAACACGCTATCTTCCTAATATGGAAAGAGCCAAAGCCTGGCTGCACCTTTTACTATTAGCTATTGCATTGGCGCTTGGGTTGAACTATCTGCTTCCCGAACCTACTTTTGATGACCCTATTGAGGGGGCTGAGAATTATTTGAATGGGGGCTTACCCAATGAAGCCAAGCAATTACTTGCCGATGCTATAGATAACGATAGTACAAACATTGCATTCTACTACTGGTACCTAAAGGCTCATTTTCGAGCGCCTGAAATTTCAGGAACTAGAAGCGAGCCGATATACCGTAACGATGAAAAATTAAAACTCCTTTTTCGTCAACTCACAAAGAGTAGTGATGAGAATATTCGCAATATGGGTTACTATGGACAAGGCTACATAGCAACTGACCAAAGCCGATTCCAACAAGCCCTAACTTACTACAAGAAGGTTAGAAACACCTCCCTACCCTATTGGAATAATTCTATAGCCAATGCCTATGGAGCAATTGGTGAACTAGATAAAGCAGAATTTCATTACAAAAGGGAGATCGATATTGGTGGCACTAAAAATAGTGCCTATACCAACCTAGCAAGGCTTTACTTAGGGCTTGAAAGACTTGATAAGTTAGAGACCCTACTTAGTAAAAAGGAAGCCCTGGAAAATATAAGGCCGAATATTTTAAGAACAGGCTACTTTCATTTGAGGAATCCCTTAGGGTACATTAAAGCTTTACTGCTTAACTTTTATCACTACTTCAACATCTGGGGGTTTTTAGGTGCTTTACTTATTACAGGAAGTTGGATGATGTATCTGCGTAGACTCGATATTTTTGAGCACGAAAGTTGGTTCTACACCTTACTTACTCTTGCCCTGGGTGCGTTTTTCTCTGTAGGTACTTTTTTCTTTACCGATGTGCTCGACATTGGTTTCGGAATGCGAATAACCGGTGATATTTGGAATGACTTCATATACTGTGTATTTGCCATTGGTGTACCTGAAGAACTGGTGAAAATAATACCCCTACTACTGCTACTTCGCTTTACTAATGTGGTTAATGAACCTTACGACTACATTCAATATGCATCGTTATCAGCCTTGGGTTTCGCCTTTGCCGAAAACCTGCTTTACCTGAATGAGTCGCAACTGAATATCATTCATGCTAGACTACTCACGGCTGCGGTGGCACATATGTTCGACTCTTCCATTATTGCATACGGACTAGTTTTGGCTAGATACAAAACAGGGGGGTATACAGCTCTTTATTTCATGGTATTCTTTATGTTAGCTAGCCTTGCACATGGCTTTTACGACTTTTGGTTACTAAGCCCAGCAGTAAACCATTTGGCTATAGTTACCATCATTTTTCTAGTTTTTAGCTTTTCGCTTTGGAACCTCTTTAAGAACAATTCACTCAACCATTCTGATTTTTTCGATCGCAATAAATTCCTCCATTCACGAAAGTTGAGTACTTATCTTATTTACTCTTTGGGCTTTGTTATCCTGTTCGAATACTTTGCTGTAAGTGTCTCCTTTGGAATAAAAGCAGGTAACATAGCCTTTTTCAGCATGGCCTTAAGCAGTTCCTACTTACTTATTTTATTAATTGGAATTTTGGGCCAGTTTAGATTAGATAGAGGGAAATGGATGCACTATCGAATTTCACTTAGCAAAGCAGAACTACCACTTAGCTCTTTGGTAGAACGAAAAGTAACATTAGTTTTTAAGGATGATGCTATATATCTAGCTACTATAACCGAAAATATAACTGTATCAGGAGAACCAGACTGGTATAAAGTAGCCCTTGAACAACCACTAAATATTGCAGATAACAAAGCCTATAGTGCTCTAATACATATACGAGGTGAATTAGAGGCTATCTATAATAAAGAGCCTGTTCAAGTAGGACTTTTCTTTGTGCCTGATGGAATTACCCCTTTTAAGGGTAAGCTATACCGACAGCAGCTCATCTACCTGGGTTTAGTAGATATTAAAGCAGACAACTCAATTAGTGATCAAGTATCTTCTGTAGATAACATTGGCCCTCCCTCAACTTGATGCTTCTTAAGCATTGAATTTAATAGACTTTCAGGGTCATGGTCGTTCAATAACAAGTCATAATTAGCTTGACGAAGTAATTCTTGGTCTACCATCACCTTCAACTGCTTAAAGAGTAGGTCGTAATAGCCATTTACATTTAACACCCCTATCGGGTTACTGTGCAAATCCAATTGTGCCCAGGTCACTATCTCAAATAGCTCCTCCAAAGTACCAAAGCCACCTGGCATAGCTATGAACCCGTCGGATAGCTCTGCCATTTTGGTTTTCCGCTCGTGCATACTTTGTACGCGTATTAATTCGGTTAATCCTTCATGAGCTATTTCTCTGCCAGCCAAAAAGAAGGGGATCACCCCTATTACCTTACCCCCTGCTTGTAAGGCAGCATCGGCAATTGTACCCATCAAACCCACTTTGGCTCCACCGTATACCAATGTCATTCCTTGTTTAGCTACTAACTTTCCTAATACTTTGGCAGCTTCTATCGCATCTGCATCTTTCCCCATTGTAGATCCACAAAACACACATACACTCTTCATCTATAAAAAATATCACTTTAACTTGAGCAAAATCGCTTCTGGCAAGTTATAAAGATATGGTGGAAGTGAAAACAGCGATCAATATTCCTGTAAGTGTAGAAAAAGTGTGGCAGGTGCTTACAGATGTAGAACATTATGAAGACTGGAACCCCTATATACGTGCTATAGCTGGAGAATTGGAATTGGATGGAAAAGTAAAAGTGTTTTTACAACACCCCTTGATGAAAAGAGCGGAGTTACCCGTAAAGATCGTAACGCTAAAACATTTGGAAGAACTAGCTTGGAAAGGACGATCGCCTGCTGCTGGGCTTATTCGGGGTCATCATTATTTTAAATTGAACCCACAAGAGGATGGTAGTGTGGAATTTATACAAGGAGAGACATTTAAAGGGCTATTTGCTGGTGCAATGTTGCAACCTTTTAAAGGTGTAATACGTAAAGCATTTATAGAGATAAATGAGGCATTAAGAAAACGTGCACTAGAAATTTAAGCACTTACAGAAATGAAAAAAGCGAACGATACTTGTTCGCAATTACGGTACTACCAATGTACATTAGGACTATTAATAACTTATGCCACATAATATAACACCCGATATGAGCAAAGAAGATGTATACCAGCGCTTCTGTAGCATTTTAAGAAATGACGGGGAGCGCGTGTTCAAAGCATACTTATGTATGATAACGAGTAATTTCGAAAACCTTCGTACTAGCTTAGAGCGCGACCAAGTAATAGCATTAGGAGAACGAGCACTTAAAGAAGTGAGCCCGCTACGATAATTTCTGAGTTTTAGACGGCGCAGAAATAAGAAAGCCCATTCCGTATCGGAATGGGCTTTCTCGTTTTTAGCTTAGCTATTTACTAGCGGGTTAAGGTTACCTTAATACCTAAACCTAGTACACTAGCACCTACCTCTACTTTGTCATCATTTTTTACATCAACTGGAAATTCCGCACTGAAAGAACTGGTGCTATCAGAATATTCCCAAGTTAAATTGTCACCACTAAGTGACCATGTGAAAGTGTCTAGGTCATTGTCATCAAAATCAACGCTGAAAAACTCTGACCCCATAGTAGAACCTGTTCCGTCGTCGTTAAAGGTTACTGTACCGCCGTCAGAGGTATCCCAAGTTCCTGGAAGTACTTCATCAGCATCTTTACTACATGAGGTGAATAGCGCTGCGACCGTTAGAAATAGAAATAAACGTTTCATTATTGGTGTGTTTTTGGCCTAAGCCATTAATAATGGAGCGAAAATATTTAAACGACTTGAAAATCAAGCATTTATATTTTTATAAAGAGTGACTAACTAGCCATTATCACCGTCCAACAAACCGCCCAATTGACCTAATACCGAACCTTCGCCTTTACTTTTCCCACCTACAGATGGAGCCCGAGCAATTATACGATCGGCTAATCTTGAGAATGGTAAACTCTGCAAATAAACCGTACCCGTGCCTTTAAGCGTTGCAAGGAACATACCCTCACCACCAAAAAACATTGACTTTAATCCACCTGCACGTTCAATATCATAATCAATACCTGGTGAGAAAGCCACGATACAACCCGTATCTACTCGTAGCGTTTCACCACGTAATTCCTTTTTAACAATAGTTCCACCTGCATGCACAAATGCCTTACCATCGCCCACAAGCTTTTGAAGAATGAAACCCTCGCCACCAAAAAAGCCTGCGCCTAGTTTTTTATTAAAGGCAATAGTTACTTGAGTACCCTTAGCAGCACATAGGAATGCATCTTTCTGACAGAGTATTTGCCCGCCAATATCAGCGAGGTCGATAGGAATGATCTTACCAGGATAGGGAGCGGCAAAGGCTACTCTGCTTTTTCCTTGACCGCTATTGCCAAAATGGGTCATAAATATGCTTTCGCCCGTTAGTACGCGCTTACCTACATTTAACACCTTTCCAAAAAATCCTGTATCGGCCTGTGAGCCATCGCCCATTTTTGCTTCAAAGGTGATTCCTTCATTCATCCAGTTCATAGCACCAGCCTCGGCAATTACCACCTCACCTGGATCTAGCTCTACCTCCACCACTTGCATAA
>CAYGTK010000007.1:0-11403 GCA_964352775.1 uncultured Chitinophagaceae bacterium | reverse complement strand
GCATATCGTCGCCAAATATCTCGTAATCTATTTCATGTGAATTCATCTTGTTGGTTTTTTATTTTCTGAATGCCCTAAAAATAAGAAAGCCCCCCGTTATGCGGAGGGCTTCCCAGTAAAGTTTTCGACCAATTACGCTTGCTGCGCGTTGGCTTCTTGACCTTGTGCTTGTTGAGCACCTTGAGTTGGGTCGTTATAGAAGAACTCCTCTCGTATGATCTGTCCGTCTTGCCAATCCTGTACGGCTACTTCGGTCATTTGCATACGGTTACCGTCTTTAAAGGTAACGTCCATCCAGCTTTCAACCATGGTCACACCATTGTCTTCATCGCTGGTAATACGGTTAACGCCGCCGCCGTGATTCTCTTGCAGTGCACTGAACCATCCTTCAATGGCTTTGCGCTGTGCTTCCTTTCCGTTACGGGTTTCGCCCGATGGATTTTCGATAACTACCACATCGTTGTGATACATTTCGTCAAAGGCTTGCATACCTTCTCCACGGGCCATACGATCGTATAATTCCGTGGCTTTTTGTTTGTAGCTCATCTGTCTTCGTTTTTTGGGTTAATGAGTTAATGTTGACCCTAATGTAGTAGGATATACGTACATAGCACGTCCACATATATTAAAAAGGTAAGAAGCTATTGTTAAGAAAGCAAGGTAAACCGACCAGCAAGACCAATTTATCGACAAAAAACGTAAAAGGCTAAAACCAACGTTTACTCCGCATGAACATGAACATGCTCACACCCATAACCGCCATTACGGCTAAAGCAATAAAATAACCATTCTCGGTCTGTAGTTCTGGCATGTACTGAAAGTTCATTCCGTAGATACCTGCGATGAAAGTCAAGGGAATGAAGATTGCACCTACAATGGTTAATATCTTCATCACTTGGTTCATCTTGTTGCTCATTTCTGAGTTGTAAAGATCCATCAAGCTGGTAGCAATTTCACGCTGTGATTCCATTTCGCTTACCAATTGGTTCACATGATCATACACATCATTGAAGAAGATCCGAGTAGTTTCATCAATAAAAGGCACATCTTCTCGCATTAAATTCCGAACACTATCACGCATAGGGAAGAGTGCCTTTTTTAAAGACATCAATTGTCGTTTTACATGCACTATTTCTTGTACTTCCAGTTCTTCATCACTAGCCAAAAGGCGGTCTTCCATTTCTGTTAGCTCATCACCTATGTACTCAATTATCCCGTAATAGTGATCAACTATTACATCAATTAGCGCATAAAGCAAATAGTCATCTCCCCTTGTACGAATGCGACCGCTTGATAATTCTATTCTATTACGCACGGCATCAAAAACGTCTCCTTTCCGCTCTTGGAAGGAGATTAGGAAATGTTGCCCAAGTATCAAGCTGATGTACTCGCTTTCTATCTTGCCATTAGTTTCATTCACCTTTAACGTTTGCACGGCGCAGTAAATGTAATTGTCGAACACCTCTGTTTTAGGCAGCTGTTGAACATTCAATATATCTTCCAATATCAAGGGGTGAAACTGACACAACTGGCCAATTTGCTCTATCAGTTTTACATCATTAAGCGAGTTAACGTTTATCCAGTTGGTGTACTCGTTCTTTAAATGATTGAATACATAGGCTATGTCTTCTATCCTAGCACTTTCCAATTTATCATCACGAAAGCTTATCAGGCTCATTTCAGCTGCCTCGGTATCGTGAATACCCGTATATACAAGCGTACCCGGCGGTTTACCTGCCTTACTACTTAGCCGAAATTTTTCGTGTTTTTGCTTGCTCATGCCTTTTTTGCATTGGCGGGTAAGTCGCTTTTGTAAACGATGGTGCGGTACGGGAATGGTATTTCTACACCTTCCCTATCAAATCGCTCTTTTATGCTTTTCCGAATATCCGCACACATTAAGAAACCTCCTACGTGCTCGGATGTCCATATCCAAGCTTTAAGATCAATTGAAAAATCGTTAGTTCCAATTACTCGAACGTCAACAATAGGTTCCCCATCTGCTTTTTCTTCTGCCGTGCGTAAGTCTAAGGTAGCCGGGTGCTTCTCCGCTTCCTCCCTGATTATCTTCATCGCTAGGTCAATATCCGAATCATAGCTTATCCCGATTTCAAAGTGGTTTCTGATCTTAGGATCGCTAATGGTAGAGTTGATGATCGTTTGCTCGCTCATATTCGCGTTGGGAATAATGATACGGCGATTCTGAAAATTCTTGATTATAGTATGCCGAAGGGTAATGTCTTCTACAAATCCCTCGTCAGAACCAACAGTTATTAGGTCGCCAACGCGGAAGGGTTTGAAGATGACAATGAAAATACCGCTGATGATATTGGAGAAGGCCTTCTGTGAAGCAAAACCAATAATAGCAGCTAATATACCTGCACCTGCAAATAACGAAACGCCAATGTCTTTTAAGGCAGGAATGGAGTTGAAAATATAGATGATAGCCCCTAAGAAAATGAGAAAGGAAACGGCATTAGAGAAGAACTGATAATTAGTAGGATCAACCCGCAAATGCTCCGACGACTTGCGGATGTAGCGTTGCATAAAAAAGCGTACTACCCTAATGAGTACAAGCGATACCACTACGGTTATCACTACCAGCAACGTATAATGCATTGCGGGTGTGCCTATAAGTTTTTCTAAGTTATCTAAGATCTTCAAGCGCTGCTATTACGTTGGTTTCTATCCTATCTAATACACCACCACTTTCAGCTTTTTTAAAGCCTTTACCCATCAGCAATTCATATAGTTCAATGTAACGATCGGTGGTAAGATCCACAAACTCATCGGGAATGTGAGGCATCTGCTGCCCTTCCAATCCTTGAAATCCATTTTCTATTAACCATTCACGAACAAACTCCTTGCTCAATTGCTTCTGCTCCTCTCCTGCCGCTTGGCGTTCCTCATAACCTTCAGTATAAAAATAGCGCGAGCTATCGGGCGTATGTATCTCATCCATCAAAGTAACCAAACCTTTGTGATAACCGAATTCGTACTTAGTATCTACCAATATCAACCCTCTCTTAGCAGCCATTTCCGTACCTCGTTTAAATAAGGCGCGAGTATGGCGTTCCATCTCCTCATAGTCCTTAAGCGGCACTATTTTTTGCTTTAAAATATCTTCGCGGGAAATATCTTCATCATGCCCTTCATCAGCTTTGGTAGCAGGCGTTATGATAGGCTCAGGCAGTCGGTCGTGTTCTTTTAATCCTTCGGGAAGGGCAACACCACACAATTCGCGCAAGCCGCTTTTATAAGTTCGCCAAGCATGACCTGTTAGGTAAGCACGTATCACCATCTCTATACGAATAGGGTCACATATTTTACCAATAGTCACATTAGGGTCGGGTGAACTGATGAGCCAGTTAGGGCAAATGTCGCGAGCCTCGTGCAAGTTCTTAGCCGCTATTTGATTAAGCACCTGCCCTTTGTACGGTATAGGTTTTGGCAATATATGATCAAATGCTGAAATACGGTCACTGGCTACCATCACTAGATAGTTTTCGCCAATGGTGTACACATCACGCACTTTACCATGGTATACTTTGGTCTGTCCTGGAAATGTAAAGTTAGTCTCTACTATTGCGCTCATGATCTAGCTCTGTTTTCTTTCTTTTTATTCTCGCGTTCTAATTCTTCTTCTTCGCTGTGCTTGGTATAGGCTTTAATAATTTGCTTCACCAATCGGTGGCGTATCACATCCTTCTCATCCATGTACATTACACCAATGCCCTGCACGTTCTCTAATAATCGCACCGCAGTTGGTAAGCCCGACTGCATACTTCTTGGAAGATCTACTTGTGTTCTATCTCCTGTAATAATGCACTTAGCCGTAGGTCCTATTCGGGTTAGAAACATCTTCATTTGTGCATTGGTAGCATTCTGTGCTTCATCTAAAATAATGAAGGCATTGTCTAAGGTCCGCCCCCGCATAAAAGCTAAGGGAGCTACTTCTATCACACGATTCTCCATATAGTAGTTCAGCTTCTCCGCCGGAAACATATCATCCAATGCATCGTAAAGCGGGCGTAAATAGGGGTCTATTTTGTCTCGCATATCGCCTGGCAAAAAGCCTAGGTTCTCTCCCGCTTCCACAGCTGGTCGGGTTAAAATTATACGGCGCACCTCTTTATTCTTTAAGGCCCTAACGGCCAAGGCTACAGCGGTGTAGGTCTTTCCAGTTCCTGCTGGGCCAATGGCAAAAACAATATCGTTCTTGTCTGAAAGCTCTACCAACTTTTGCTGGTTAGCTGTTTTGGCTTTTACTCTGTTACCGTTTTTTCCAAATACTAGTACATCCTCCGTTTCCTTCCTGAACTCATTTTCAAAAGTATCGCTGTCAAGCAACATACCTTCGGCCTGGCTATCTTCTAAATGCCCATACTTTTCCAGCATCAGCATCATCTGATCTAGCTTATCTTTAAAAAGACTGATGTCTTCTTCGTTGCCGTTAACTTTTATTTTGCTGCCACGGGCAACCAGTTTCAGGCGTGGAAAGGCCTTTTTCAGTAACTGTAGTCGCGAATTGTTACTCCCGAAAAATTCTACGGGGTCTACCCTATCTAGTTGGATAATTATTTCACCCAAATTTTCTGCTATTTTTGTTCTTAAAGCTCAATACAGCACTAAGATATGCCAATTATCACCCTTATTACAGACTTTGGCGCGAAAGATATGTACGCCGGAGTACTCAAGGGAAACATCTTGAAACACTGCGACAGCGCAAGAATAATTGACCTATCGCACCACATTGCTCCGTTCGATATTATCCAAGCGGCCTACTGTTTGAAAAACAGTTATCACCACTTTCCCAAAACTACCATTCATGTAGTGGCCGTTAACGATGACCTATCTCCCGAAAATAGATTATTGGGTATGCTCTACAAGGGGCACTATTTCATTGGTTACGATAACGGATTGTTTCAAATGGCCTTTGGCGAAGACCCCATCTTAGCTGTGGAACTCAGTAAGGGACAGGAAGATAAGAAAGCTGTCTATAGCAACTTTAACGAGACCATTAGCCATACCATTGCTTCTCTTAATGATGGTAAAACCCTTACCGACCTTGGCCGACAGGTGCACCACATCCGCCAGCGAACTGCCATACAGCCCACTATACAAGATGCCCACCTGCGTGGAACTGTCATTTATTTAGATGCTTTTGAGAACGCCGTGACCAATATCAAACGTGAACTGTTCGATCAGACTCGAAAAGACCGCCGATTTGTACTCTACTTCAAACGAAATGAACGCCTAAGCGAAATAAGTAATAGCTATTACGATGCCCCCGAAGGCGAAAAGCTTTGCACCTTCAACGCTGCGGGTAATCTGGAAATAGCCATCAACAAAGGCAAAGCAGGAAGCCTACTAGGCCTTAAAGTAGGCGATACCGTACAAATAGATTTTGAATGATAACCCGCATAGTAAAACTCACCTTTAAGGAAGAAAGCATCCCTCAATTCCTAGAGGTATTTGAAGAGATCCGCGAGAAGATAGCCAACTTTGAAGGCTGCAAGTCACTCACTCTTTTCCGCGACAAAGCAGACCCGCGAGTGTACTTTACATATAGCATTTGGGATAGCGAAGATGCCCTGAATACTTATCACCATTCTGATTTTTTTGCAGACACTTGGAGCAGAACCAAAGTCCATTTTGATGATAAGCCAGCGGCTTGGAGTTTGGATGCGGTTAGTAGGGTGAACTAGGTATTGCCATTTACATTAAACATTATCAATGTTCTAGATGACCTATTGCACACCATTACTATTTAGCAAGAAAGAGTTCATATCTTTGAATTTGGGCACAGAGATAGAGTAAACAATGCTATACCCTTACTTATCCAGAAACTAGAAGCTATATACTGTATCAACCTTAAAGGCTCGGATATAAGAAAGAAGCATATGGACCAATTTTTCCAACAGGGGAAATTTTCTGCTCCCATTTTTCGGTTTGAAGGTATTCCAGGTAATAGACTAAAAAACCCAAGACCAAAAAACCATCATCTTGGGCATAATGGAGCTTTACTTTCGCATATGAGTTTGTGGTATCACATATCGCAAAAGAGTAGTGGAAGCTATTTTGTTATGGAAGACGATCTGGGGTTTTTCAACGAGGACAACCCACCCCAATTTGAGCAAGACTTGAACAAAACGCTCGCCGACCTGCCCAGTTCAGTACAAATGTTACATTGCACTTTAGATAAAAGTGTGAAGTTCAAATACGAGAAGTCTCGTTTTGAGAACAGCTATAAAGTAGTAGGCAATTTTAATGGCAGACCCATTAAAAAGTGTTCTTTGGTTTATCCTTGGGCTAGTTTGGCAGGGGCTTATTTACTTACTCCAAGAACAGCAGGCTTGCTGTTTCGCTTTGCACATTTTAGCATTAGCAATGCTTGGTGGTTACCACTAAAACCCAAACGCTACAATATTGACCTACTAATGAGTAGAAGTGTAATAGCATCCATATATGGAGCAATGTCGCTTATGGTGGAACAGAATCTAGAGGTAGAATCGATAGGTGGTGGTCATTCAGACATCCATAGCGCCCCAGATCAAGAGAGAAAGAAAGACATTCTAGTTAATAAAGCATTCTTCCAAAATGCTCATAAGTCTATCACAAACTGGTGACAAACCACTGATAAAGAAGGGTAATAAGAATAGCTGCGCTATACTTTGACGTTTACCTCTTTTGATACGATCTACTTAAGCGGCAGCACTCCATAATATCAATTAGTACAAACATTCGTCTTCTCCAATGTTTTCTGATATTTCTTTAGGGCTTCCTTTTTTACTGGTAAGCGTTAAGGAATAACTTAATAGGAAAACTATTCAGCTGACCCTTTATCAACTATATATTTTGCAAGCCTCTACTAGCATAGTACTACCTACTGACTGCAGAGTATTGCTTACCTTCAAAGTGTGGACAGAAAGACCTTTTTACAACGGATGGGGCTGGCGGCTACGGGTGTTGCGCTTGGTAGTGCTTCTACGGCCAATGCTGCTCCGCCTAACTTACCCGCAGGAGTGCCTATGGATGATAAATTTTGGGATGATGTGAAATGCCTATATCCTCAACAGGAGGGCTTTATCAATTTACACAATGGAGCTATTGCGCCCATGCCCTTGGCTGTACAGCAGGCTTATGAAGAACTATACCGCTATTGCAACCTTGCACCCAGCTATAATATGTGGGAGCTACTGCAACCCAAGCGCGAGCATGCACGCAAGCAATTGGCTGCACACTTGAATATTGGGGCCGATACGCTAGCCTTTTGCAAGAACACTACAGAGGCAATGAATCACATCATATTCGGTATCCCCCTACAACGGGGCGATGAGGTAGTACTAAGCACGGATGATTATATACTGGCTATCAACTCATGGAAACAACGTGAGCAGCGGGAGGGCATTGTATTGAAGTGGATAGAACTGAACTTGCCAGAGGACGATGAAGAGGTACTGGTATCGAAATTTATGGAGGCCATTGGCCCTAAAACCAAACTGGTACAACTAACCCATGTTATCAACTGGACGGGGCAGCTGCTGCCTGCCAAACAGATAATAGACGGAGCACATGCCAAGGGCTGTGAGGTGATGTTAGATGGAGCACATAGCTTCTGTCAGTTTCCCGTTGACCTAGCGGCCTTAGGTGCTGATTACTTTACTGCTTGCTGTCATAAATGGTTAGGTGCACCCTATGGTACTGGGCTGCTGTATGTGGCTAAGGATAAACAGGCACAAGTATGGCCACTACATGGAGCATACGACCCACGGGAGGCCTATATGCGGAAATTTGAGTTTACCAGTAATCATGGTTTCCCTGCCTTCATCTGTATTGCCGATGCGCTAGAAATACACAATAAGATAGGTACAACGAACATCAGCAACAGACTTGTAGAATTAAAACAATACTGGGCTACCAGAGCTAATAATATTGATGGTGTAGAGCTAATGACCACTCTTGATGAGAAGAATAGTACTGCGTTGGCATCGTTCTATATTCCTGGTAAAGAACCTGAAGAAATACATACAGCATTGCTGAAAGAGAATATCAGCACAGGTGTGGTTAGGTGGTCAAACAAGGCGGGAATACGCATCAGTCCACACATATACACCACTACTGCGGAGTTAGACAAGTTCTTATTGCACTTAGAGGAAATCGCTAGGGCATGACAAATGCCTCTGCTACCAATATAGTTGCTAGGGCTATTTACTGGCTTCAAGATAGGCCAGTCCTAAACGTGATTTTGGTATTGGCCTATGGTATAAGCATCTTGTTTTTACACGATGTGTTCGTTAACCTATCTATAGTGGTGATGACCGCCCTAACACTGCCTATATACAACATGGTAGTTGCGGTGGTGGCTTTACTGGTGTGTCTGGGGCTACTAGTATTCATCTACAAGCGATATACAAGCGACTCAGCAGCAGTTAAGATGCCTCTGTTGGCAATGGGCTTATATGGACTGTTGCTCGTCAGTCACGCCCTCACTATGCTAGAGATGAATATTGAGATCATCCATGCTGCGCAGTTCGGTATTCTTACATTCTTCATCTATCCGCTGGTAGGTAGGTTTGGTGGGGCTTTGGTATTCACTCTACCCTTTATGCTATTAGATGAGTGGGTGCAATACCGCATCCTTTATCCTGAATACGTAATGTATTTTGAGCTGAATGATATTGTGCTAGACCTATTGGGCAGTTCTGTAATGCTATGTCTTATGTGGTTGAGCCTACCAAGAAATGTTACGTACTTACCACCAATATTCAAACGGCCCGAGACTACCATATTGTTTGTTCTACTAGTAGGTTTTAGGCTGCTGAGCAAGGCCTGCATTATTGCCTTTTACCCCTTTCAAACCTGCGAGAACACCTTGTTCGTAATGAATAAACTGGATGAGCCTTTTATCCTTTGGCAAACACACCCGTTCACCCAGCGGATGTATCATGTGCTTACACCTATGGAAGGAGTGGGCTTGATAGCCTTGCTTTGTGTGTTGGGATTTGTTTGGGATAGGGTGGAACAGAAAAAGTTAAACAAGTAGTAAGACTATTCTGCCCTACTACTATTAAATGAAACTCAAGTGAATTAGCTATAACTCGAATTCGACTTTCGAAATGTATTATATTTATTGGCAGGTGAAAATATTTATTATGAAGACTATTTCAACACCTCTTCTTGGAATAGAAGTAGAAAAATTCAATGAATATTCTCGGAATTGGAGCTACGCAAACTTTGTCTTAACCCTAATCGGGGCATTTCTCTTTGGTTTCAACTACTTGATAATAGCATTCCTTTCCCTTACAGCCTTAGTAAGCACTTTTACATGTGGTAGATTAATAAATTTTGGAGGATCCCTGATTTTTCAATTGATCAAAGAGAAAAATCCCCAACCCTCCAATCTTATGCAAATAGTGTTTAAAGCATTCAGCTTTACAGTTACGCCCCTTTTGTTGTATCTAGAAATGGAATATAGTTTTAGTGATAAGGCATTTAACTCTAAAACTTTTTTGGCAATCCTGTTATTATTATACTGCTTTAGATTAGCAGTTAAGATGAGCATAGTTAAATTTATTTCTGAGCTAACATTTTGGTGCTTGGTAATCTTCAATTGCAGCTTAGGCTTTTTAATTCTACTCAATTATTTCGAGAGTCCCTTAATTCATAAATTAATTAAATGGCTAGTCACATATCTTGCAATACTGTTATCCATGTCCAAGGCAACTTCATCTTTGTGGGATAGAGCAAAGAAAGAAAACAACGAAGGAACACTAAATTTTTTGAGAATATTAAGAGACACGATAGCAGCCTAAGAAGTTCTTCTTTCTCTCAGCTATACCAAACTAAAAAACCCTACAACGCTGAACGCAGTAGGGCTTTCTATCTTTCAAAATTCTTATTGCTTATAGAATATCCGCTAGCGGGAACGTCTTTTTAGCTCTAATACCTTTTGGTGTTTTCTCTAAAGTACAGCATTCGTGGAGGGCATCGTGCTCAAAGAACAATACGTACTTCTCTTTCAATGCATCTTTCAAGAACTCTGCTTTTTCTTCCAAAGTCACCATTGGGCGGATGTCGTAACCCATTACCCAAGGCAATGGAATATGACCTACCGATGGAAGAAGATCAGCACAATAGGCTATTGTTTTGTTCTTGTAACGTATTAATGGAATGATCTGTGCTTCAGTATGCCCATGAGCAAAAACGTAGTCGATATTATCGAAGGCGAAGAAC
The DNA here is from genome assembly GCA_964352775.1 of uncultured Chitinophagaceae bacterium. Classification (GTDB taxonomy): domain Bacteria; phylum Bacteroidota; class Bacteroidia; order Chitinophagales; family CAIOSU01; genus CAYGTK01. The sequence goes on along the minus strand of CAYGTK010000007.1, from coordinate 1,167 downwards.
GTCTTGTCTACAAATTTCAACTGCCCGCTCTTTTCTATCGGTGCTATGTTCTCCTCCAAGAAAGAGGCTTTCTCGCGATCATTAGGGTCTGCTGCCCATTTCCAATGTAGTGAGTGCGACCAGTAGGTAGCATTCTTAAACGTTGGTACTAACTGCCCGTTACCTTTTTTGGTAACCGCTCCGCCACAATGGTCGAAGTGTAGGTGTGTTAGTAGTACATCGGTAATATCATCAGTGGTGAAACCCGCATCAGCCAACGAACTCTCCAAGGTATCCTTACCATGTGGTTCGTAATGGCTGAAGAACTTATCATCCTGCTTATTGCCTAAACCACAGTCGATAAGAATACGGCGATCGCCATCTTCTACCAATAGACATCTAAGTGCCCACGTTACTAAATTATTCTTGTCGGCTTTGTACTCCTTATTCCAGAGTTTTTTAGGGACGACGCCGAACATTGCGCCCCCATCCAGCTTAAATAAGCCGGTGTTGATTACATGTAATTTCATTGCCACTAGTTTGCAACAAAACTACAGTTCTAGTGGATATAATACAAATTATCTTAAGCTGTTATGTAACTGAGCCATCTTAATAGCAGCTATGGCAGCCTCTACCCCTTTATTGCCATGCTTTCCGCCTGAACGGTCTACTGCTTGTTGATGTGTATTTGGCGTAAGTAGGCCAAAAGAAATTGGAAGACTATGGCGAATGATAAGGTCTGTTATTCCTTGAGCCACAGCGTGATCAATGTACTTATCATGATCAGTATCGCCTTTAATAACGCAACCTAGACAGATAATCGCATTCACATCTAAGCTAGTAGCTACAAAGTGAGCACCTGCTGTTAATTCGAATGCACCTGGAACGTAATGTATACTGATGTCCTCTTCTTTAGCGCCATACTTTAGTAGAGTTTCTACTGCAGCATCTCGCAAAGGGAAAGTAATATCCGTATGATAATCAGCTACAACTAGTGCAAATGAGTTACCTGAAATATCAGGAATTTCATTAGGATCGTGATCGGAAAGGCTTTTTAAGGCGGTTGCCATTAGCCGTTCACTCTTGCGATGTACGTCTCAATTTGCTGACCTTGGGTAGAAAGTGGGTAAACACGCTTAATTTGCTTGTACAAAGCCAATGCACCAGCATCATCACCTTTTATATCAA
>CAYGTK010000006.1:0-55117 GCA_964352775.1 uncultured Chitinophagaceae bacterium | reverse complement strand
GTGCCACATCGTATCCTTTCCCCAACTGGCGACTTGGTGGAGGCTGCCCACAATGTGTTCGCTTACCTACACGAATTTGACAAGTTGAAGATAGACTACATTTTAGCAGAGCGCGTACCCAATAAAGGTATCGGCAGAGCTATAAATGATAGATTGGAACGGGCTTCGGCTTAAGGGCGATCTAAGTAGGCTAGTATTTCTATAACCTGTTCTTGATTCTCGGCGATGGCTTTTGCACCTGCATCCACTTCCTTCAAGGCATGGCGGAATTCTTCGGGGTGGATAACGATATACGGTATATCCAAGGCAGCAGCATAGCCAGCATCAAAAGCGGCATTCCATTGGCGGTACTTCTCTCCAAATTTCACTATTACTAAGTCAGACTGCTTAAGACCATTGTGAATACGGATACTGTTTATTTTGGCTGATTTGTGGTCTTTCCAAAATGGATTTTCCTCTGCGCCCAATACATCCCCTGCATCGTCGCTTAGCGCGTGCGTAGTTTCTGGGGTGAAGAAGTTGATGTCTAGTCCTTTTTCCTCTGCGCCTTTAATTATCTCTTCGCGCCAGTTGCTGTGTATTTCTCCTGCTAAGTAAACGTTCATGGTGGGGGGTTATTCAAAGGTTATTACTTCCTGATATTCTTCTTCAAATTCCTTTTTCAGCTCAGCTTGTTTAGCGGCTAAGTTTGGTAAGAAATGAGTGAAGAGTTTATCAAGTATAGGAAGGTCTTGTTCAATATTTGGTCGGTCGAAGTAAAGTCTGCCTGTTCTACGTATCAAGAAGTCGGGAAGCGATGCTACCATCTCGTGCTCGATGGTATATTTCACTTCGGCAGCTAGTAGTCGTTCGTGTGGGTCGGTAAATGTTTTGTGCAGCTCGTAGGCATACTCAATAATGGTTTCTGCATTCTTGCCATACTTGTTTACCAAGTCGTTAATAGTGGCCGATGATGCTTCTATTTGTCTGGCTTCGCCGAAAAGTCGCTCTTTTAATTCTGGAAGGGTCTCGGTAAAGTTTCCTCCTGAAAGGACTATATCTTCTGTTTTGCTATCAGGAATATCTAAGTCTTCTTCTTTCTCTAATTGCTTGGTAATAATATCTACCACCCGCTTAGCCATCATACGGAACCCCGTTAGCTTACCTCCTGCTATGGACACAATGCCCGACTTTCCGAAGAATATCTCATCCTTACGGGACAGCTCTGACGGGTCTTTACCCTCTTCGTGTATCAATGGGCGAAGGCCCGACCAGCTGGAGGTTACATCCTCTTGATTCAACTGCACATCGGGGAACATATAGCTCACCGCCTTCAGCAAATAATCTAGGTCTGCTTTAGAGGTTTGTGGGTCGTCAATATCCTTTTGGTAATTGGTATCGGTAGTGCCAATGTAGGTCACCTTTCCACGCGGTATGCAGAACATCATTCTACCATCATGCACATCAAAATACACCGCCTGCTTTAGTGGGAATTTCTCTCTATCTACCACCAAGTGAACCCCTTTAGTGAGGTGTAGTCGTTTGCCTTTTAGTTGCTCGCCGTCTAGCTTCCTTACCGCATCTACCCAAGGCCCTGCGGCGTTAATTATCTTTTTACTTTTAATGGTAAGTTCCTTTCCGCTGAGGTTGTCTTTCAAGAGCGTTTTATTCACTTTTCCATCTTGGTATTCAAAGCCTGTAACTTCCACATAATTCAAACAATCAGCCCCATACCAAGTGGCCGATTTCATTACCTCTGCTACTAGCCGAGCATCATCTGTACGGTATTCTTTGTATAAACCGCCACCCACTAGAATATCATCGCGCAGTAGCGGTTCCATAGCCGTGGTTTCGTCTTTTGACAACATACGTCTACGTTCGTCCCGCTTAACGCCAGCTAGCCAGTCGTATACATACAAGCCAAGAGAGGAAGAGTATTTACCTAATGAACCACCCTCTACTAGAGGAAGCAGCATGTTTTCTGGAATAACTAAGTGGGGTGCATTCTTATGAAGAGTAGCTCGTTCTTGCCCAACTTCACGGACTAGTTTTATCTCTAATTGCTTAAGGTAACGAAGCCCTCCGTGAATGAGTTTGGTGCTTCTACTACTGGTTCCCCAGCCGAAATCTTTCTTTTCTACCAAGGCCACTTTCAGTCCTCGCGAAGCAGCATCTAACGCTATACCTGCACCCGTAATACCCCCACCAATAACCAGTAGGTCATATTCTTCTGTTTCAAAACTTTGGAGTAACTCGGCACGATGATGTGTGGAAAGTTGTCGATCGTAATTTGGAGTCATGTCCATAAAACAGGCATTGCCTTGGTTTGTTGGCGCAAAGCTAAGGAAAGTAGGTTAAGGATGGCTTGTAGTGATCAAAAGGCTTTCTCAAAGGGAGAGATCATTATCCTTAGTTAAGTTGCGCTTTACGTTGGAACATTCGATTACCTCTTCCTTTTTCCTTGATGAAAAACGAAGCCAAAAAATCAAGCTAAAAAAATGCGCTAGGCCGCAATGGCTTTGGCTGCGCTTTTTAGCGGGCTAGCGCTTCTGGTTTTATGTGAAATGCGTTTAAACCTTACTTAGTGAACTGACCGTAGGTTCTACCACTCAACTACTATCTTCCCTACTGACTTTCTGGATTCCATGTAGTCGTGGGCTTCGGCTAGCTGTTCTGCTTTGAATACCTTACCAACGTGTGGTGCTATTTCTCCTTTTTCGGCTAGGGCAATTACGCTTTCTAAATCGTGCTTTAGGTGTTCTTTCTTGTTGTCGGCTATCCGCAACATGTTTATGCCGATAATGGACTGCGAATTAGTGACTAACTGTATTGGGCTCCAGATACCAAATCCCCATGCTACGCTTAGCATTTTTAGTGGGTTTTTATTGGTCTCCGTCATTTTAGATGCGCCGTAAAGCACCATTCGTCCGCCTTTTGCTAATACGGAGTGGTCTTTTTTAACGTAGTCACCACCGATCGGGTTGAAGGTTACATCTATTTTTCCAGCGTAGCCTAATTTCTTGATGGCATCCTCGTAATTCTCTTTTCGGTAGTTGATGGGGTGATGTACGCCTTGCTCGCGTAAGTACTCCAATTTTTCAGGTGAGCCTGCTGTTCCGAATATGGTACAGCCGTGTCGCTTAGCCAGTTGTATTAATGCAGTACCTACTCCACCTGCTGCTGCATGTATCAGTATGTTATCGAAGGAATGCAAACGAACTACTTCTTCCGCTGCATGCCAAGCGGTTACATATTGCGTGGCTAAGGCTGCTGCTACGCCCGTAGGCATGTCTTCTGGTATTTTAGCAACTCCTGCCCCTTCTGCAACTACATGGTCAGCATAGCCCCCAAATCGGGTAAATGCTACTACCCGGTCGCCTACGTTAACGTGCTTTACTTCGCTACCGAACTCTACCACTCGCCCAACATTCTCATAACCTATTACGGCTGGTAATGGCGGGCAGTCTTGATAGTGACCCAAACGAGCCATTACATCAGCAAAGTTAAGCCCAAAAGCTTCGGACTTTACTAGTACCTCATTTGGTTTTGGAGATGGCGTAGGGAGTTCTTGCAACTCAAATGCCTTATCAGAAGGGCCGTTTTTAACCAGTACTTGTGCTTTCATAGTGAAAGCTAATATAAATGGAATTGCTTAGAAGCGGCGAATAACCTGCAGATCGTGGTCTTTCAACAACTTTTGAGTCTTCTCGAAATCTTCGGTGAAGCCTAGTATGAAACCACCACCACCTGAGCCACAAAGCTTAAGGTAGTAGGTGCCGCTATCTAATCCCTTCTTCCAAATATCATGGACGAACTGAGGGATCATTGGTGATAAGTTGTCTAACAAGAATTTAGACAAGAAGTATAAGTTATGGAACAAAGTCTTAGTCTCGCCTTTGAGGAAGGCCTTGATAGAGTTGTCGTTGTAAGGAATGAAGTTCTCTCGCATTAAGTCCAAAAACTCGTGCTGTGTGCACTTGTCCATGAAAAGCTCTACCAAAGGCTGAGTTTTTCCAGGAGCACCTGTATTCAATAAGAAAATAGCACCTGGCCCTTGTTTCTTCAACTTGGGAAGATCAACCGTACCGATACTTCCTTTTGACTGAATAAGAACAGGGAGGTTCAAGTAACAAATCAATGGGTCCATGCCCGAACTCTTACCGTGATGGTAAGATTCCATTTGACCGAATATCTTCTTGAGCTCTATTAGCTTCTTAGAAGTGATGTTGTCAGAAGAAATACGGCTAACAGCATACTTATCATAAATAGCTGCCACGATAGCTCCTGAACTTCCTACTCCGTAACCTTGCGGTATGCTAGAGTCGAAGAACAAGCCTTTTTTCATATCAGCGTTCAAGCGTTTAAGATCTAGCTCGGCGAGCAGTTCCCCGTTGTCTTGAAGCTTTTTTAGAAAGTTGTAATACTTGCGAAGTTCTTTGTTGGATTCTTTGATAACCTCATCATCCACCTCTTTCTCGAAGGTGAGTTTACCCTCATAAGAATCATATGGTACTGATAGTCCCATAGAATCTTGGATGATAGCGTATTCCCCGAACAAAAGTATTTTTGAACGGAAAGTAGCTTCGTTATCGTTTAACATGCTGGTTTTCATAGCATTCGTTCTGGCCCTTCTCCAACTTGATCGGCAATCCACCGACCGTTTTGCAAAAATACGACCAATTTTTCGTTAATGAAGGTTTCCACCTCCGCCTTAATGGCTGCAGGGTACAGCATATGTACATTTGGCCCCGCATCCAATGTAAAGTACAGGTGATAACCAGTTTCGGCCCTAAAAGTTCTGATGGCCTCAATAATGTGCCATGTTTCGGCCTTAAAAAGCACGTATGATGGTTTCGACACCATCATCAAAGCGTGCAGTGCCAAGGCTTCCTGCTCTACTATCTCCCCGAAGGTAGCTAGGTCACCTTTTTTTAATGCTTCGGTTAGCAAAAGCATATTTTCATTGGCCTGAGCATAACGTGGAGCAGCAAATGGGTTGTTATTCATTAACCCATGGCCTGCTCGGCTCGATACGGCTTTCTCGCCTTCGCTTATTATTAAAATAGCGTCGTAAAAGGAGTGGAACACCTCATCGGCTTCCTCAAAAGGTAAGGCGAAAGTATTATCAGTTCCTTCAATGGCTTTCGTTTCGCCCCAAGCGGCTAATCCACCATAAACCGAACGTGCAGCGCTACCAGAGCCCAAGCGAGCTATGTGCGATGCTCTTTTTCTATAGCTTAGTTCATCCTTCTCTTTTTCTTGAATAGCCAGTTCCATGTCACATAAGCAAAGTGCCAAAGCACTCATACTAGAGGCTGAAGAGGCTATACCTGAAGAGTGTGGAAAGGAATTATCAGAGCGTATTTCGAAGTTGTAGTCAGTTAAAAAGGGCATTTCTACCTTTGAGAGAGAAGTCAAGAACTTCTCTATCTTGGCAGCAAAATCGGGTTTGTGTTCTCCTTCAAAGTAGAAATCGATATTTATGCTTTCGTTAGGAGTTTCCTTTTTCTTATAAATGAACTCGGTATTGGTATGTGCATTTTTTAGGGTAAAACTAATAGATGGGTTGGCTGGTATTTGATGGCCTACCTTACCCCAATACTTTACCAATGCTATGTTTGAGGGCGACCGCCATGCTAACCTTCCTTGTTCAGTTGTTAAGCTCGTTTTCATCTGTTTTTCAGCCATTTGCATAGTTCAAAGTAGTTCTTTTACCCTGCTTATTCAATTATACGATCATTTCACGAAAAGGGATAATGGTACTGTAACCCTTTTGTTCAAAGTAGTGTTTTGTTTTCTGCTCACTTTCGGCACTGGTAGCCAGCACAAAATCGCCACCCCATGCACCAAGCGACTTGATTGCTCCCCAGTAGTCGGCAAAGTGTAATTGCTTCGCCATTTTCAGGTCAAGTATTCCTGAAACCAGTTCTTCATGCTCTACTAATAGGTCTTCAAAAACAGCCAGGTTCTCTGTAAACAGGAACTCCTCTGATATACTGCTGATCCACTTGGTGAACTTTGGCTTATCGCCCTCCCATTTACGGTAGTGCTCAATACCCTCACGACTGTTCTGCTTTTTACCTAAATGGATAAAATAGAGTTGGTCGAGAAAGGGTGGTTTGAATTCCTTTTCTTCCCATTTGGGTTGCTGTTCTTCCAAATGATAGAGGATGGATTTTTTAGATGTGGCACAAGCAATGTCGTAGCCTGAACCTGCTAAACAGGCTTTTTGCAATTCAAAAGCATCTACGGCTGCCCATTGCGCTATAAGTGATATTAAGGTAGAACTACTGCCCAAGCCCCAATCATTAGGAAACTCTAGTTTAGTGGTCGCCTCTATTGCATTTTCTCCTTTTAAGAAGCTGCTATTTAAGCTTTTCGCTGTTTGAAGTAGTTTGATGAGTAATTCCGACTCCCCTTTATTTTCAATAGGTTGAAGAGTATCTAAAGAAATTTCTATTGTCAACCAAATATTTCCTGTATGGTCGATACTATTCCAAGAAAGGATACCCGTTTTATCTCCTTTAGCTACTTCCAGTTGCTGACCATAGCGTGTGGGAATAGCTAATGCCTTAGCTCCATCAAGTACAAAATACTCCCCGCTCAAGAGTAATTTACCGTGGGCGTAAAAGGATGTGAGGGTTTCCAAAAGGGCTAGTTAAATTCAGGCTTATTGTCACGAACTAGTTCGATGAACTTGCGTACTTCGGTGTAGGAAACCACATGTGTTTTGAAGTATTCCTTTGCTTCTTCAACTTCTGGCTCGGTAGCTTCAAAATTCTTTAAGATGTTCAAGAGGTGCATTTTCATATGCCCTTTTTGAATACCTACGGTTACCAAAGATTTGATGGCTGAGAAGTTGTTAGCTAGTCCAGCCACTGCAGCTATCATCATCAACTCAGATGCAGATGGATGACCTAACATTTCAAGCGAGCGTTTAGATACGGGGTGGAGGGTAGTGAGTCCACCAACCGTTCCTACTGCCAATGGAATTTCAAGGGTGTAGGTAAAGGTATCGTTGCTTAGATCTAAATAGGTCAAGCTACTGTACTGTCCGTTGCGGGCAGCATAGGTATGCCCACATGCTTCTACGGCTCTAAAGTCGTTTCCTGTGGCAAGCACTACTGAATCCACGCCATTAAAGATGCCTTTGTTATGTGTGGTTGCTCGGTGCGGGTCTACTTCGGCAATTCTAGCACCTAGGGCAAATTTCTTCGCAAATTCTTCTGGGCCAACGCTACCACCGTCGAAAGTACCAAGGTCAGCTATTGGGCAAGTCACCCAAGTTTTAACCCTGCAGTTAGGAGTGTAATTAGATAGGATGGACATGATGATCTTCACATCACGTTCATCTTCTGTTAACCCTTCAAAATTGATGGCTTCTTCTTGTAGAGAGCCTGCAAAACTTTCTAATAGGGAATTGATGAAGTTGGCCCCCATCGCATCTACTGTTTCAAAAGTGCATTTTAGCTGGTAATAGTCAGCTTCGTGCTCCGTCATGTCTACCAGCTCAATATTAGATATACCACCACCGCGAGACTCCATATTGGCTGTGATGGACTTAGCATTACTGATCAAGGTGGGCTTAATGGCAGAAAAGAACTTCTCTAAACTCTGCTTTGTGCCTTTCCAAGTAAAGTGTACTTGTCCGATCTTCTCCGTACCTACTATCTCCGCATGAAATCCACCGCGTTCTTTCCAGTATTTGGCTGCCTTTGAAGCAGCTGCTACTACTGAACTTTCCTCAATAACCATTGGGAGAGCATACAGCTTATCGTTTATCAAGAAGTTAGGGGCAATACCAAAAGGCATATAGAAATTAGTAATAGTATTCTCGCTGAATTCATCAAACAATTTCTGTTGCTTGGGGTCATCGTGCCAATACGACTGAAACTGCTCTACTATGTCTTCTGGCTGTTCATAGAACTCATGCGCCAACCACTCTAGCTTGCCTTGTTTTGATAGTTTGGAAAATCCTTCAATTACCTTCATGATGTCGTTTTATCCGATAACAAATTTAGCCCTATTTCACCGTTAGGTAGGCTTGGGCCAATTGTAATCCTCGTATTTGCATTTCAACATAAGCCTGTACGGCTTCGTAACTAATTTGCGCCCTTTTCAAAAAGGCAGAACCTTGACCATATATAGCTGGTAGGCTCGACTTACTAGTGAGGTAATAGCCATCTAAAAAGTCTTTTACACCGCCAGAAATGAGCAATTGCTTGCATTGTACCTTATCGCCTAATTCATGTACCAAGCTATTCACCAAGTTCACCATCTCTTCTGCACCATGCCCTAGGTTGGCCACCGACTCATACAGTTCCTGCTTTTCGGGTTCGCTTCTTAGTAATTCTACTTTTGAGAAGTTGGTGCCTCCGTGTGCAGCGAAGTCAATTGCTGCTAATGGCATTTGTAACAAAGCTTTCAAACTAGCAGGGCCCATCCCTTGACCTACTTCCTTTACAATAACTGGAATGTTATAGTCTTCCAAAAATTGTTGAACAGTATCTAATGGCGAGCGCTTGATGATGTCTCCCTCTGGTTGTAGCCACTCTTGTAGTGGGTTAACGTGAATGAATAGTCCATCTGCCTTTAACTTATAAACTAAGGAGGCTATCTTATCTCCCTCTCCTTTCGCCAATAATTGCTCTACTTGGGCTATACCTAGGTTAGCGTAGAATGGATTATCTCTTCCAATTATAGGTCGCAGGTTGAAGTCTTCAAAATAGGTGTCATCCTCTAATATGATGCGGCAAGAGCCGAGGCCCATGCCTAAACCATATTCGGCACAAGCTTGGGCTAGATTTTTATTGATCTTTCCTGCTAATTCCGTTCCACCCGTCATGCTGGAGATCCAGATGGGGGCTTTCATTTCTTTACCTGCAAAATTTACAGGCTGTAAGGCTGAATTGGGGAAACCAGCCAGCATAGGCTCGTAGTTAAAGCGGTCGTCTAATTGTCCCTTTAATATCTGTGAGCGGAAGGCCAGGTCTATATGGTCCTTCTTTCTTGCCGATTCCTGATCTTCGTTCATCATGCTGGTTTCAGCTAGCAAAGTTAGGTCTTTTGTACTATCCATAAGCTATGCGATAACGCAAGTTGAACGTGTTGGTTCAAAGCATTGGTATCTAATTAAGCAAGCTTTAACGGAATTTAACGCAATAGAACCACCGTTCCTTTCTCCACTACCTCTTTATCGCCAGGTAAGGCCAAGCGGAAATAGAAGGTATACGTTTCTAGTGGCATTGGCACACCATCGTAGTTGCCATCCCAAGGGGTAGCGCCTTCGTGAACCCGCTCTCCCCAACGATTATATACTTGAAACTCGAGCACCTCGACCCCACTAGCAGAGAATAACCAGAACTCATCGTTCATACCATCGCCATTAGGGCTGAATGCAGAATAGATGAAATAGGCATCTGGCAAAACCACTTGTACAAGCGCAGAATCAATAGTTATACAGCCTTCGGGAGTCTCTACATATAGCGTATAGCTCTGAGTTACTTGCGGAGTTGTAATTGGATTAGGGCAATCGGTACAGGTCAACGAATCGAAAGGTGCCCATGCAAAAGAATCGACCCTAGAAGAGGTTAATGGTACAGAAGTATATAGCCTAACAGAATTGCCTTGCTCTATACTGGTATCGTTCGGTAGTGCATCTACCTCAAAAGGAGGTATCTCCGTTAGAGTGAGGTTTCCTGTAACGCCCTCACAAGCTCCATCGGTAACAGTAGCTTGATAAGAACCACCTTGCATGACAACAAACGTACTATCCGTTGATCCATCGGGCCATAAGTAGTCCGTATAAGATTGTGGTACAGAGAGTGTAACCGCAGTACCAGCACAAAAGGTAGAATCAGAAGATACAATTGCGGGGTTTGGAGGGTTAACCACTTGTATTTCGATCGTATTTATCCGAACACAATTACTATCACGAGCTTCTAATTGAAAACTGAAGCTTCCTGTAACTCCCACAGGTGGAGTAAACGTCGGATTAGGATCTGTAGTAGAAGAGAGTTGTCCCACATTTGCAGGAGCTACCGCCGTCCAGGTTAGTGTGGCGCCTGGCGTGCTGGTAGGGTTACCTCCCAGTTCCAAAGTCTCATCTACACAAATAGCCGTAGAGTCTCCTGTAACTGCAGGTGGAGTAGGTACTACAATTACATTAACCTGAGCTGAAAGCACTGAGTCACACTGATCGTAAATAATACATTTATAAGTAGTATTCGTTTCGGGGAATACCAAAAAGCTGGAATCTGTATTTCCCGTAGGAAACCATTCATAAGAATAAGGCGGTACACCAAAGGAAGGGAAAGCTGTTAAGCGAACTGGCCCAGCGGCGCAAGTGGTATCGTCATCTACAGCTATGGTCGTAATATTATCTAGTGTAGTAAACCCTTCAAGGGTTCTTCCCTCTTGTGTTATTGCCCAAAAACGGCCTACCGCACAGTTGTTGTCGCAAGTCTCCATGCATTGTAAAGACTGATTCTTAAGGGTAAAAGTTACAGGATTAAGCGGACACTGCGGGGTAAGACAATCGGCTATTCCAGAAAATGGAATAGCTGAAGCTCCTGGAACTTTGTTGGGGTCGGTAGTGCAGGTACCTACAAAAGGTGCTACGGTAGCGGGTTGACAGGCTAAAAAAGGAGTAGAACCGCAAGGGCCTTCTACCTGAACTCGAATATCTGTTCGCTCACAAGTAGCATTCCCATTTCTACACGCGGTAGATGGATTATTAAATTCCAAGTCTATTAGTGTTCTTAAGGGAGTACTTTCAGCAGGAACATTAACAACAACCGTATAATCACAGCTACCTAATGTAAATTGAGTGTATTTTAGGTCAGCATTGCTTTGTACAGGCATACCACTACCTGGAACAGTGAAGCTGAAGAAGCCTATACTGTCTCGCTCATATACCAAAGGGTCTAGAGTTACGGGGTAGGTGGTTCCTATATCTTGTAGGTGGTCTACTGAAAACTTAGTCCTTATAGCGTATCTACCATCTTCGAGTTTTATAAAAGAATAAGACGCAGAATAGCTATTTCCATTATTGTCAAAGGCTATTGGTTCGGCATAAATGATAGCTCTTTCTCCATGTTCGTTAACTATTGCAAGTTCACCTTGGAATCCGCCAGAAAAAGTCATCTCACCATCTCCTAATTCTAACCTTGCACCACCAGGCATTTCAATAATATCTTCTAAAACAAACCATTTCGCGGTATTGGGAATATCAGGCTTTTCGTTAAGTATAATATTCGTTTTGACGGCGTTTTCCTTGTAGATCACTTGAAGGTCAATGTTATTCCATTTGTTCCGATGTAGAGCTCCAGCGGAACCAACGGTTAAGTAGTCGCTATCAGCTTTTGGTATGCACGTTTCATTACCTTGTCCATCAGTAAAATACAAACTCAAATTCTCATTCATCTTAAAAGAAGCATCTTGAAACACCATTTCAGATGCACCTGTATTTGTATCAAATCGTTTCTGTACTCGTTGTCCGGCAGTAGTATATACACCTGCTGTAGAGGTAGGTTTTAATCTCGGGTCAATGGTTATCCAACGTCCATTTTCTTGATAGTGAATCGTGCTATATGACTGCATGGCATAGAAATGAGTACTGTCATCTGGCTCAATGTAGTAACGGGAGTTTGAAGTTCTTCTATTTAATAGCTCAACACAATCATCACAGGCTGTACGATAAGGTTTTGTACCGAATTCAGGATGATCAAATAATTCAGCGGGAGTAAGATCAATTAGTTGTTGGGTTATCTCAACGCGGTCGTTTGGGAATGATGTAAAATTCTCGCTTCCACCCACTATTTGCCCTTGAGCAAATATAGAATACATCATAACTCCAAAAATCAGTACTATTTGCCGTTGCACAATTATCTTATCAGGGTCAAGTTACCTTTAAGTTCTGTTTGTTGCGCACCGATGCCATTTGCAACAATGAAATACACATAAGTATCCATTTTTTGAGGTTCGCCTTTGTAAGTACCGTCCCAACCATCATTAAAGTCATTCAGCTCGCCTGGATCATCAGAGTAGTAAACTAACTCTCCCCAACGGTTAAATATCTTTATCTCGTAATCAACTATATCATCACCAAAAACGGTAAAGTAGTCGTTACGGCCATCTTGGTTAGGTGTAAATGCTTCTGCAACTTGTATTATTAGCTGACAATCGTCTACAGTTATTATAATATCAGCTGTAGATGTGCATTTAGTTTCGCTGTTCGTAATAGCCACATTATAGGTAGCACTTTCTATTGGCGCTACCGTAGGATTGAAAATAGAAGGGTCTGATAATTGCTCGCTAGTGCTCCAATCGTAAATATCCCCACCTTGTGCTACTAAGCTCACCACATCACCAGGACAAACAAGTGTATCACTAGCTTCTACTACCGGCACTGGGTATTTGAAGGTCACCACTTCTACTTTATCGCGAGTAGAACAGCCAGAGGTGTCAAATACACTAACGGTATATGCTGTTGTATCAAATGGCTCAACGGTAATGGTACGACCATTAAATATACTATCGTTACTGGCTCTCCATTCAAAAAGCAAACCTGCCTCTGTGTCGTAATTCACTATTCCATTAAATATCCTATTACTCACATCGTCAATAAAGGAGTGATTCAACCCATCACCATCCGTTACTTCGATAATACCATCGGTGGCAATTACGCTATTACCTGTGGTGTTATTTGTCATAGCAAATACCACATTAGTAGTACTTGTAGTTATGTAAAAAGCATAGGTGCGATTAGGTGTTAACGGTAAGTTAAGGTCGCCAGGAATATTGGTTGGGCTATTAACATTGGCGAGCAGCACATTATTGGCCGTGTCTAACAATGACCAATCGCTAGGGTCATTTTCTGAGCCAGCATAAGAACCCGTTTTGTAGTAAATCTCAAAGTCAGCCGTATTGATAGCTGCGTTAAGCTTTCGGATATTTGCGGAGAAATTCCTAATAACTACATCATCAAGTGCTTTCACATCGAACATTGCACCTGATCTGTTGGATGGCCCTCCAGCAAAAGTAGTGGTCAAGCCTGAACGGAACCCTGAAGTTGTTGCTGTAAGACTAACGGGCTCCCCTTCACAAACTGCCGTATCTTGAAAGGCCTCTACGTCAACCAATTTACTGATATTCACCGTATAGGCACCTTGACCATTACCACATTGGTTTAAAGATGTAAGACTTAAGTCTACTGTACCAACCGAATCCCAAACTATGGTTATTTCGTTATTCGATGTGTCCGTTATTGTTCCCCAAGTCAACCCCCAGCCATAGAATGTTTCAGGAATAAATAGAACATCGTAAGTCACACTATCTCCTTGACACACTTCCGTGGGGCCAGTAATGTCAATACTAGGTATTGTTCCGATAGCTATCTCCGTTAAAGGAGAGAAAGGACCATAACAACCATAGTTATTCTCTCTCACTCGAATACCATAAAACCCTGGGGGGCTTCCTGTCAAATTCACATTTAATGGGTTATTCGGCCACTCGAAAGCAACTCCATTATTTATCCATGAAGCAAGCCATTCATAATCCGATTCTTGGTTATAGGGTTGAATTAAGAATGATGCTATTTCTGTATTACAATAGAAAGTATCGCTCGGAATAGCTAAAGAGGCTACATCATTTGGTGCACCAATGGTTAATCGAATTATAGTACCCGTTTCATCCCAATCTTCGCAAGTGCTATCTGTTACTATCCTTAAATAGAATGAACCAGGCTTCATCCCAATGAAAGGAAGGCTATCACGACCCGGCACACTCAATATCAACTGACCTGAAGTAGTGTCAAATTTCACACCTAACTCTCCTGTATTTATAACAGCTAAAGTCATTCTATCAAGCACTTGAGCTTGAAAGGAGTTGCCATTGAAATAGCAGGTAGTATCGAAAGTATTGATGTCTACCGCTATAGCGGTATCTATACCAACTGTTTGGCTAATACAAAGGCTTAGGTCTAAATAATTATTGGTAGATACATCGCACTCCGTTAAGCAATAAGGGCCAACAATAGTACCAAAGGCTGGGGGGTTAGTAGAATTTACACGAACATAATAGTTACAACCAGGTGGCACTAATGGTATCAAGCCCGAAACGCTGCCTGGCATAAATGGATTATCAAAAGTTTCAGCACTTGGCAGCTGGCCTAAAAGCTGAGGCGGGGGATACATGCCATTTGAATCTGGGGTAGAATCAATCAACTCGGCTATATATAAGTTGCCCGGATTGAATACCCCAAAGGATAAAAACTGCACATCAATTGCACTGTAAATACAGGCTGTATCAGGGTCGGTTAACACTACAGGGTCAGCAAGTGTTTCTACGGATACTGGGCAGTCCAATATCTGAAAGCACGCACTTTGCTCACCAATAACTTGATAAAAGGGGGCTGTTCGTATTAGTCGTATTCGGTAGCAAGTATCAGGAACAATAGCATTCGGCAATGGAACACTGAAAAATCCTAGCGTATCCAAAGGCCCCAAGGATACCGTTCCTAGGTTTGTTGGGTTTACAAAACCACCATTTCTATTGGATATTTCTAAGCGATAAACACCATTACATAATGGTTGGTTTATAGCATACTGAAAGAAGAACGTTTCGCCTTGACAAACTGGTGTACCTAGCACCAAAGGGATTGAAATACCAATATTAGCATCAGATGAATCATAGCTGGCTACTACTTGTATCTCATCTAACGAGAATGAAATACTTGCCGTATCAGTAGATGCATCGTTCACCCACCGAAACCCAAACCTCAAATCCTCTACATCTTGAAATGCAGTATCTGAGATGCTTGGTACAAATCGCCAAATATCTTGATTGTTATATTTTGCAGCTCCTGTTTTAACCCAAGGCCCATTATTGGCGCTATAGTATACTTCTCCATAAGCGTCAGCATCTCCTTCTGCCAAATAGAAAAAGGAGAGCGATACATTTCGTAAACCAAGTGTACAGAACCCGTTAGACATGGCCGCAAAATTATCGGAGGCGTTACTTGGATTATAACTTGCATTCTGCGCTAAAGAACTACTATCACGAATATGCAGATAACGGCTGAAAGGAGCATTATTAATGGTTCCACTGGTAACGGAGTCTTGCCTAGTAGTATTGGGATAAATATTTTGCCCGTCAAATTCTCTATTCACTATCCAGCGATTATCCCCTGTGTTCACACTATTGGTATCACTGTTTAAAGAAAACTGATTGCCTCCTTCAAAATCTTCAATGAATAATTGTATCTGTTGGGCATTTGCGTATGTGCAAAATCCCATTAACAGAAGTAATAATACGTGTGTTTTCCCCCAGTTCATAACCAAAGCTTTAAATTACTAAAAAGGCTTAAGACTGTGGCAACATACAATTCAGAGGTTTTACCTTATTTGGTGTGGATAAGGGGGGAATATTACACGGCAGAAGAGGAGTTACGCTTTTTTACTTAGTTTTTATGGCGAGATAGTAACCTTTTTCCCGTAGTTGCGTATATATCCCTGCCTGTCTTCTTGAGAATAAAGTGTAGAAGGAACAGAAACGATAATTCGTTTAAAGTGTAGTGATGATGATAGGCAAATTCAAAGCCCTCGTTTACGTGGGTCTCATTATCGGTATCGGTATGCCAACCGCCGCCCAGAATTTTATACCGGTCAATAGAGACTTGACCTTTTCAGCAAAAAGTTTTGGATACCAAGCTATTGGGATAAATCCCGCTAACATTGGTTTGTACAACAGAGAAGACCAACGAGCCACTTTCGGTTTGATGGACATTACTGGTACACTTCAATCTAGCATTATTAAGCGTACTCACCTTCACGGGCAGGTGCTTGAATTCTCGCAACGAGAAAATATAGAGCCTATAACCAAAGACAACATTTCAGGATTAGATGTATTTCGCGACGATGTGAAAGTTAATCTAGACATTACCTACTTCGGTTTTAGCTTGAAGACCAAAAAAGCAGGATCATTTGCTTTCAACGCGAAGTCTAACATTAGCGGGGGTGCTGTTTTAAATGAACTCGGGTCGGACGTGGTAGTAGACGAATGGCAACGTATATATGCCATTGATACTGTAGTAGGCTTAATACGTGAGCAACTTGATGACGACAATAAGTTCACCTCAGAGGAAGTGTTACAATTACTGAACAACACACGCATAAAAATGAGCGTGACCCACGAGTTCAACTTGAATTATTCTAAAAAGCTATTAGAAAAGAAGAAGTGGAAGCTATATGGTGGTGTTGGTTTCAAAATGATACTAACCCAATACGATATGGGCTTTAGTATCAACAATGGGGAAGTAGCGGGGTACATGACCGATATAAAGTACATTCCAGAAGATGCCATTAATGAAATAGTGAATCTGCCAGCTGATAATGGCGGTAGCAAACTGGGAACAGGCTATGGTTTCGACGTTGGTTTCACAATAGACTATAATGATAAGATAAGAATAAGCATGTCGGCCGTTGACCTTGGAAAAATGAATTGGCCAGTAACTCCCTTCACCTTGAATGATAGAATAACTGATGCTAGCAGCTACCAAGATCTAGTTGACCTGAACAATTTAGAGCATGAAGGCATCTTCTACTACGAAGGTGACAATAATGCAACGGAGATGTTACCAGCAAAAATGATAACGGGTATAACTTACTCTCCGCACAAGTATATTGACTTTTATGCTGACTTTATAGCACCATTAAACGACTCACCTAGAAACTTGGATAAAGCCATGGTAGGTGTTGGAACTCAATTATCTCTATTTGACTGGGTTCTGGTTCGTACTGGAGTTACTATTAACGATGGAAGAACGCCAGAAAAGGTATCAGTTCCTATGCAGATAAACTTTGTATTGGGTAAGAACACCGCATTTGAAATTGGCATCGGAACGGGAGATCTGCTTGGGTTCTTTAACCCAGATAGGCCAACCATTTCAGCTAACACAGCATTAATGCGTTTCCATTTCTAAAAAAAAGAATACTCATCATTTCTTGCTATAGTCATAGCACTCTCGTCGAAAACAGGCGCAGGACTCATCATCACTGCGCCTGTTTTATTTTTATTGGAGTTGACGAACGGCTTTTTCCATAATGCTTTTACCAATAGCCAGGCAAGACGTAGCAGCCGGCGATGGAGCGTTTCCCACATCGATTATTCCTTTACCTTCTAGTATTAAAAAGTCATCCAATAATTCACCGTTCCTTCCACATGCTAGGGCACGCACACCAGCAGGGGCTGGCTCTAAGTCATTTGCTGTTACCTCAGGAACCAATCGTTGCAATGCTTTTACAAAAGCCCCCTTACTATAACTTCGGTACATTTCTGACAATCCTGCTTTCCAATACTTAAAGGCCATTTTTCTAAACCCCCCCCAACCGAATATTTCGCTTAACTCTTTCAGGTCTATATCACTCTTCTCATAACCCTCTCTTTTAAAAGCTAGCACAGCATTGGGGCCAGCCTCCATAGCACCATCCATCATTCTTGTAAAGTGCACACCTAACCATGGGAAATTCGGGTCAGGTACGGGATATATTAAATGCTTAACTAAATGCTTTCGCTCTTCCTTAAACTTATAATATTCTCCCCGAAATGGAATGATCTGAAAATCGATCTTCTGCCCGCTCATTTTGGCTAGGTGATCAGAATACAGTCCCGCACAATTAATAAGCAGTTGGCAATAGAATGTATTATTATCTGTAACCACCTTATTGCCCTCACTGTCTTTCTGAATATCCTTCACTTTTTCTCCAAAGTGGAATTCACCACCCATTTCCGCTACTAATTCATGCAGCTTTCTGCATACAGCTTTATAGTCAATAATACCTGTTTGCGGTACTTTTATAGCCCTAATACCTTTAGCGTGGGGTTCTATTTCAGCTATCTGTTCAGGGCCTATTATTTCAAGATCGGTCAGGCCATTCTTTATTCCCTTATCTAATATGTCATTCAGTATTGGTAGTTCCCATTTATCCGTCGCTAGAATGATCTTCCCACAGAGATCGTAGTCTATTCCATACTCTTCACAAAAATGAAGTAACATGCCATAACCTTCCACACAATTCTTGGCTTTCAAACTCCCTGGTCGGTAGTAAATGCCTGAATGGATAACCCCACTATTTTTACCCGTTTGGTGGGCAGCAACTCTATCTTCCTTTTCAATAATAGCTAGCTTGGTATTCGGTCTGTTCTTCAATAAAGAATAGGCTGTAGCCAACCCTACTGCTCCTGCACCAACTATCACTACATCGTACCGCATTTATCAAAAGTAAACGCTTTGCTTGTAAAACATCGACCAACTGTACGAACATATCAGCCAACTGCCAGTTTAATAGGCCTGTGAAGTGAACTAAATCTTTACTTTTGCTCTTAGCCTAACTTTCCATGTATAAACAAATAGATACGGTAATCTATGAAACCCATATCCATCGTTAGAGCCGTTGTTGCGGTCATTATAATCGTTATTGGTGTTTTCGTGATGAAAGGGCTTACCAGCCTAAAAACGGACCCGCCAGTAAAGGAATTTAAGGCGGCAAAACAGTATGTTAAAGTAGATGAGGTGAAACTTAGTACTGTAGCCGTAGAGATATTTGGAAGTGGCCGAGTAGTTTCGGGACGCTCGGTAGCATTATTATCAGAAGTACAGGGTAAACTATTAGAAGGTCAAGTACCTCTTAAAAAAGGTCGGTCGTTCAAAAAGGGGCAATTACTTTTCCGTATCGATAATACAGAAGCTAAGTTTTCTCTTTCTGCCCAAAAAAGCCAGTTCTTGAACCTTGTTGCAGGTGCTTTGCCTGATATTAAAATTGACTACGCTAGCGTATATCCCCAATGGCAGCAATTTTTTAATGCATTAGATGTAACAAAGAACTTTGCCGAACTACCTGACCTAAGCGACCCCAAGCTGAAAACCTTTATAGCCAGTCGTAGTATTCTAAACCAATACTATACCATTAAGAGTGCGGAAGAGCGATTGAGTAAACACTCTTTTTATGCGCCATTCAGCGGTACTTTTTCCATGGTTCAATTTGAAGTAGGAGCAACCGCTAACCCTGGAGTAGCCATAGCCACCATTATACAAACAGGAGGTGGATTAGAAATAGAAGTGCCCTTACCAGCCAGCGATGCGAAATGGTTGAGCAGGTATGCAGTAGCCACGGCTGAAAATGGAGAAGGACAAAAATGGACAGGCAGGGTAATAAGAATAGGCGATAGATTAGATGCCGCTACCCAATCCATCTCGGTTTTCGTGGAGTTGAAGAGTAACGATGTGCCTCTCTATGAAGGTATGTACTTAGATGTAAACATCTCTGGACCAGACGTAGAAGATGCTTATGAAATACCGCGAAAGGCCCTACTCACTAACGAACGAGTTTGGACAGTAAAAGACACCACATTAGCAGCTATGAAAGTAAATGTGGTAAAGCTAAACCCCGATGCCGCTATTATAAAAGGCCTACCGAAAGGAACCTCCGTAGTGGTTGAACCGCTGGTGAATGCCAAAGAAGATATGACTGTAGAACCTATAAATGCTTCAGCAGAGTAATGAGGGGCTTAATGACATTTTTCGTCCGCAATCCCATTTGGTCTAATGTGGTCATTATTATCATTTTGGTGTTCGGCTTATTCAGTTCGGGCTTCAATATTTCATTACCCAAAATAGTAGATGCCGACTTTGCCGAGAAAGAACGCTACGGGCTAGAAGAACCTGTAGCCAGCCTGTTTGGTAAAGAGGTGTATATGGTGCCCAGCATTCAGCTGCCAGGCTTAAAAAAGTCTTTTTTTCCGGAGTTAACATCTCGTATAATACAAGTTCAAGTAGTGTACCCTGGTGCTTCGCCAGAAGAGATGGAGGAAGGGGTAACCCTAAAGGTGGAAGACGCCTTAGCTGGTGAAGAAGGCATTGAAGAGATAACCTCCATATCGACTGAAAACTTGGCGATTATTACCATTGAGGTAAAGAAGGATTATGACGTTGACTCCAAACTAACCGACGTAAAAAACGCAGTAGACAAGATAAATTCTTTCCCAGTAGATGCGGAAAAGCCTGTTATCTTCATACAAGATATACCTGGGGATGCAATTAGCCTTATACTAAAAGGTGATGTCGATTTACAAGAATTAAAACGAACAGCAGAAAATACCGAGGACGACTTTTTAAGTACTGGTTTTATCTCTCAGATAGCCTTAACGGGTTATCCAGAGCTTGAAATTTCGATAGATGTTAATGAAACCACGTTAAAGCGCTTCAACCTGACCTTCGATGATATTTCAAACGCAGTAAGTAGAAATAACCAAGACATATCAGGAGGAACTATTCGCTCCGAATCGGAAGAAGTGATTATTCGCTCTAATGCCAAGCGCTATGCTCCCGAGGAGATTGCCAACATCATACTTCGCACCAATACCGATGGTAGCGTAATCCGTATTAAAGACGTAGCTAAAGTAGAAGAACGCTTTTCTGAAACACCCAACAAAACAATGTACGATGGCGAAAATGCCGTGGGCATAAATGTTCAGAAGCTACCTGAAGAAGACGTCGTTCAAATTACTGATTACGTAAAAGATTATGTACGCACATTCAATGCTAGAAATAGCAGCATGGAGATAATAGTACAAAAGGATCAGTCAGACTTTTTGAAGCAGCGCTTGAACTTGTTGATTGAAAATGGCTCTATTGGCCTTTTGATGGTGCTTATCACCTTAGGGCTGTTTTTGAGTGTTCGCCTTTCTTTTTGGGTCGCTTTTTCCATTCCGCTAAGTTTCTTCGGAATGTTTTTTGTGGCCTCCTTAATGGGGGTTACCATCAATATGATTTCCCTTTTCGGGATGATACTAGTGATAGGTATTTTGGTGGATGATGGAATTGTAGTAGCAGAGAACGTTTTCGCCCACTACGAACGAGGTAAGTCAAGATTTCAGGCAGCGGTAGACGGAACCGTAGAGGTAATTGCACCGGTAGTAGCTTCAGTAATGACGACCATTCTTGCCTTCTCGCTCATATTTTTTTTAGATGGTAGGTTAGGGGAATTCGTTCGTGAAATGGCTATTGTGGTTATAGCTTGTTTGGCCTTCTCCTTAGTTGATGCGTTAATAGTACTTCCAAGTCACTTAGCTTATTCCAAAGGGCTTTCAAGAGAAAAACCTGGACGCATAAGGGCATTCATTGAGAAATGGCAGAACTTCTTGCGCGACAATATTTTTGGGCCGTTCTTAAAGCTTTGTATCAATAATTGGCCGATAACTATTGCGGTTACCTTCTTATTCGTATTAACTACAGTGGGTATGATAAGTGGCGGGGTGATTACACAAGTGATATTCCCAGATATTGATCGTGATGAAATTTCTGTTTCGCTGGTGCTTCCACCAGGTGTTCGTGAGAATGTTACGGAAGACCTTTTGATAGATTTAGAAAACAAAATCTGGTCTACCAATGAGAAACTATCGGAAAATTCCGATAAGTCAGTCATTGAAAGTATTAAACGAGATATAGGTAGTGCTTTGGGCGAATCTGGTAGCCATACTGGAGTGTTAACAGTAAAAATATTAACTGGAGAGCAGCGTGGTGAGCTGAAAAGCTCTACCGTTTCGCAAGCGCTACGGGAAGCCATTGGGCTTATACCAGAAGCTGATAAATTGGTGGTAGGTACTCGCCAGATATTTGGTAAAGCAGTGAACGTCTCACTTACCAGCAAAAATTTAGACGACCTATTAGCCGTAAGAGACTCTCTTAAAGCTGATCTTCAGAATTTCACTGCGCTAACCAACATTACGGATAACTACGTAGTAGGTAGACGGGAAATACTGATACAACTTAAAAACGAAGCCTACCTACTTGGCTTAACGCATAACGATATTGCACGCCAGATACGGCAAGGTTTCTTTGGTCAAGAAATACAGCGTCTGCAAAAAGGAGATGACGAGGTTCGTGTTTGGACCCGCTATGCTGCAGAAGATAGAAAGAGCCTGGGCCAATTAGAGGATATGAAAATCCGCACCATACAGGGACAAGAGTATCCACTGAGCCAATTGGTCGATTATCAAATTGAGCGGGGTCTGGTTTCCATCAGTCACCGTGATGCTGCGAAAGAGATCACCATTGAGGCAGATGTAAAAGACCCTAACGAACCCGTTCCAGATCTTTTAAATAAGATAGAAACAGAAATTTTACCGGGAATTCTTGCCAATTACCCCAATGTGCGCTTCGCTTTTAAGGGTCAGCAGCAAGAGAGTAATAAAATGGCAGCCTCCATAGCCACTGCGGGACCTATCATCTTGATACTTATCGTCTTATTGATCGCATTGGTGTTCAATTCCTTTACGCAATCTTATATGATCATTCACTTGGTCATCTTGGGTTATTTCTGTGCCGCATTCGGGCACTTTATCGAAGGCAAGCCAATGTCAATTTTGAGTACCTATGGTATTATAGCCTTGGCTGGTGTTATTGTGAACGATGCTGTGGTGTTTACTGATAAATTCAACACCTCTCTTAAAGAGGGTATGGGTTTCCGCGATGCCTTATATCACACGGGTATTTCAAGATTTAGGCCTATTATTTTGACTTCGGTGACTACCGTTGCTGGGCTTTATCCATTGATACTAGAGAAAAGCACACAGGCACAATTCCTAGTGCCAATGGCTATTTCGGTAGCATATGGAGTGTTGATAGGCACGTTCTTGATCTTAACTTATTACCCTGCTTTCATCATCGGTGTAAATTATCTGCGTCGATTCAATTGGTGGGTAATGAAGGGCGAATGGCCTACACCTGAAGAAGTGGAACCTACTATGCGTAAACTAAAAGAACTACAGGCAGGTGAGAACGAATAGTTTAATAGCAATACTAGTACTGTTGTGCAGTGTACTAACTGCGCAAACCCCATTATCGCTAATGGAGTCGGTAGAAATGGCTTTGCAGAATAACTACCAAGTACAAATAGCACAAGAGCGAGTAGATATTGCTGGACGAAACAATACTTGGTTGGCCACAGGTATTGCCCCTAGCATTGCCACGCGAGGTTCAGCCAATGTGAATTATTCCGTGCCGAATAATCCATTGAACCCTATTCAGAATTTCCCCAGCAGAAATATTCCTTTAGGTGGAGTGGTAGAGGCCAATTGGGTACTGTTCAACGGCCTGCAGATGTATGTCAATAAAGACCGACTAGAACTGCTTCAAGCACAGAGCGAGGGCAATGCAACTATAATAGTAGAAAACACCGTGCAGGCCACTATATTAGCATACTATGGCGCACGGTTACAGCAAGAACGCTTGGATGTATTGACCAAGCTGATGCGCCTTTCCTCAGACCGATATGCCTATGAAGAGGAACGACGTGAGCTTGGAGTAAGCACTACTTTTGAAGCCCTACAATTCCGTACGGCCTATTTGACCGATTCTACGAACTATTTGCTACAAGAAATAGCTTTAGAACAGTCGCTAAATAACCTTAAGCTAATAATGGCTGATGAAAGTAAGGACGTATATACCCTTACGGATAGCATTGCCATAAACACTCGTGACTTTGATCTTTTGGAACTGCAGCAGCAAATGAGCGGTAGCAATGCCACTTTGCGAAACCAGTTTGTAAATGCTTCTATTTTTAAAAAGGAATTGCAATTGGCTAAGCGTTCCCAGTCACCTACCTTATCCTTGATCACTGGTATCAATTTCAGCAGGAATTACTTCTATGCGCAAGACTTTCCCGTGAGCTTTTTTGACCCAAGTCAAGGGACGGTGGAAACCAACCAAACCACTACTAATCAGAGCTACTACGCTAATTTCACTTTGAATTGGAATGTATTCGGTGGCTTGCAAGTACGGCGAAACATACAGAATGCGAAGGTGCAAGAACGTATTGGCAACCTTCAAGTGGATGAGTTGAAATTGCAACTTAACCAAGAATTGAGCTTGCAATACAAAACCTATCAAACCCGTAAGCAATTGATAGGCATATCATCACTTAACTTACAAAGCGCAGAACTGAGTTTACAGTTGGCGGAAGAAAGATTTAAAGTGGGGATATTGAACTCGCTAGACTATCGTAACATTCAATTACAGTACCTAAATGCAGCTTTAGGCCAATTACAAGCCCTGTTCGACGTGAAAGAGGCAGAAATCGAACTACTTCGGCTAACTGGGGGTATTATTGACGAATACAGCGAATAGACAACCTTTTTTAAGCTCTCCCGTTACTATTGCCGTACGCAAATGCATAATTTTGCCTTATGGCCGAAGACAAGAAAAATACAGAGTCGAAAGAAGAGTTCGTTAATCCGATCGATCCAGATAAGATAACGGAGAACCCTGGTCTGTTACCTTATGCTCACACGGTAGGTGGGGTGGCTATTAAGCCAGAGGATCAAGGAAAGATAAAAGGCCGCGCTATGGGAGCCATGCGTCAGCAGACCGAGCGCCAAATGGAGCAGTTGTATGACCAAATGCGAACACTAGCTAATCAAGCTAAAGGATTACAAAAGCGAGTAGAAGTATCTGAACAGATATATAAAGTGGGTTTGCGTTTTGACCCTATAATGGGCCACACCTATTACTTGTATCAAAAGAAAGATGGTACCGATACACTTTCTTTATTAAGCCCTGAAGAATGGGGTAGATCATTTCCGTATTCGCACTTCGTAGCATCTGCAGAGTTACTGTACGACCATACATGGGATGTAAAGCGCGTAGCCGAGGAAGAGGAACAAGAAGGCGAAGAACAGGTGTAAACTAGCGTTCCTCGTCGTAAAACACCTTGTAGTACTTCATTCCTTTATCATCATCAAAACCTCGTTCTATTAAGTCGCGATCTCCATGTACGTAAATGTGGAAGTTCTTATCCAACTTCAGAACGCTCTTAAATGTTTTCGATTCTTTTTTTACCGCTAGGTTAGAAATGGAGAAGGCCTCTTCCATGGGCGCTTCGCGCTCAGC
Organism: uncultured Chitinophagaceae bacterium; assembly: GCA_964352775.1. Taxonomy (GTDB): domain Bacteria; phylum Bacteroidota; class Bacteroidia; order Chitinophagales; family CAIOSU01; genus CAYGTK01. Next base: position 30,192 of record CAYGTK010000006.1, on the reverse strand, counting down.
ATTCATCTCCTTGTCAAACTCTTTAAAGGATTCTATCACAGCTGGGTTCTGCAATACCTGTTGGTCGAAAGCTTCCCGCTCAAAGTGGTCATTCTCTTTAAAGAAAGCCAACGACTTATTTAGCAGATCCATTTGGTCTGTTCGTTCCACTTCATATTGCTCAGGCAGCTTGTCGGTAATAAAGCTTTTCGCCATACCCATGAATTCCTTTGTTTGGTGGAATTCATCGTTACAAGGCTGCACATGTAAGAAGTTATCACGCCAAAACTGAGCGTCGCTTCCTTTATTGGTATTGTCTTTTACGCATACTTTCAATCCCGTGTCGCGGTCTTCATCCAATATCAAACAAGCTTTATCTACTTTATCTATTGCTATCCCTTCCTCGTAGGTAAGCGATTGGTCTTTTGATTCGGTCAATAATTTCAGGAAAGGCACTTTTACTTCTGACTTGAACAGCCCGATAGCCTCCGTACTTTCACCATGTACACGAACATGGGATAAGCGGACTACAAATAGATCACCTGCTTTTATTTGTGGATGCATTGACACCTCATACAAATGCCTAGCCATATGTACGGAACACTTCTGGAATTCATCGGGCATATCAAAAGCTGATACTGAATAATTGAAAAGTGGATTAAGCCCCGTATTATTGCTAGAATGATGAAATTCGAATAATTCAGGCTCTTTAAATTGAGCCTTAAAGCAATTTAACAGCAAGCCTCTTAAGTGCGCGTCTTCAATATCAAGAGCATTTTCACTTGTGGTTAGGGCTTCTTCTAATCCTTTATTTCCTACCCTATGAACGGATGCAGCTACTACATTGGCATCTATAAAGTCTATCATCGCGAGAACGTGTTTAGTATAAAAAAGTACTGGAAATTAACCCTGCTTAGCGGCCTTCAACAAGGGGTCCCAACCTTGGGCTGTAATATCGTGAACGTTGCCGCCTTTGGTATGCAGCTTAATGCCTTTGTCTTTCTCTAATATTTCGCCAATGTGACTTAATTCAAGAATGCCTTGTAGTTTAATTTTATCCTTAGGGTCGATGGTAAAAAGCAGCTCATAATCTTCACCACCACTTAATGCACAAGTAATAGGGTCTAGGTTAAACTTTAGGGCTTGGTTGTAGGTGTCTTCCTGAATAGGCACAGCATCTTCATATATTCTAGCGCCTACACCAGAATCCATACAGATATGCAATAACTCTGATGAAAGTCCATCTGATACATCTATCATACTGGTAGGAATAACTTTCAAGTCATCCAATATCTGAATAATGTCTTTTCGCGCCTCTGGTTTCAATTGACGACCTACTAAGTGTGTCTGGTCATCTAGGTCTGGTTTTACATCTGGGTTCTCTAAAAAGATCTGCTTTTCGCGCTCCAATAGTTGTAAACCCAAATAAGCAGCGCCTAGGTCGCCACTCACACAAATTAGATCGCCAGGTTTAGCTGTATCTCTACAAGTGATCTTTTTACTATCACCCACTCCAATTGCAGTTACACTAATTATCAAACCAGAAGTAGAGGAGGTAGTATCGCCACCAACAAGGTCTACATTGTACACATCGCAAGCATGCTTTATGCCTTCATATATTTCTTCTAAAGCTTCTACTGAAAAGCGATTGGAGATAGCTAATGAAACGGTGATCTGCTTAGGAGTAGCGTTCATGGCGTAGATGTCTGAAAGATTTACCACTACTGCTTTATAGCCCAAGTGCTTTAAAGGAACATACATCATATCAAAGTGTATACCTTCTACCAGCATATCGGTAGATACTACTGTTTTACCTTCACTAAGGTCTAGAATAGCGGCATCGTCGCCTATGCCTTTTATCGTACTATCATGTTGAATAGGAAATCCTGCGGTCAATACTTTGATCAATCCAAACTCGCCCAAGGCGCCAATTTCTGTGCGTTTTACTTCTGCCATGGCGCAAAAATAGAACCTTAGCTACCAATATGCTAACTAAGAGGAGAAAGCTATACGAAATCGATGAGGTGTATCTCGAATAAAAGGACTGCGTTTGGAGGAATACTTCCATTTCCACTAGTGCCGTAAGCTAGTGCTGATGGTATTACCAAAAAGCCTTTTGCACCTCTTTTAAAGAATGGAATTCCCTTTTGCCAACCCTGAATCGTATTGCCCAAAGCCAAAGTAGCAGGTTGTCCGTTATCATACGAGCTATCGAAAATAGTACCATCGCTCACCAATGTACCTGTGTAATGAATTATCACCGTAGAACTAAGGTTAGGGCTTGCTCCCGTTCCTGGGGTATCTATCACAAAATATAAGCCGTCTTCAGTACGGGTTGCCCTATCAGTGAAATTATTGGCTTCCAAAAAATTGGTGATCGCCTCTTCGTCTTGCACCGACTGCGGTCTATCGTCTGTTTCTTCGCAAGAGTTAAAACCGAATAGTAGGGCAATTGCTAAAAGAGGAAGTATCAAGTAAGTCTTCATGGTGTAAGATATATGAATAAAGATTTGCAGAATGAACGTTCGAATTTCCTCTTACGTATTCCAATACCACAAATTTACTAAGAAGAATGACTATTTACTGGCTGTAGTAGTGCCTGTTTTTCCTTCCAAACTAGCTAATCTGTCTAAAACCCGCTGCATTTGAGTTTGAAGTGCTGCTACTTCCATTTGGGTTTGCTGATGCTGTTGCTTTTCAGCGGTCAACATCATTTGCTGCTCTTGCAAGGCTTTAGTTAACACAACCGATAGGCGAGCATAGTCAATACCCCAAGTGGCTGTTGCTTCATTCTCAGGCTTGCTTACTACCTCAGGGAAAAGCTCATACACATCCTGTGCAATAAAACCTAAGTCGGTATATGGGTTTACTGTACCCAGACCAACTAGCTGACCATTTTCATCATGGTCAAAATCCTCCCAATGATAATTCAATGGCAATAGTTGCATTACTTTATCCAATACGGGAGGTAATTCCGTTCTATCGGTTTTAAATCGGCCATCAGAATAGGTAACCCACATTTCGGCAATACCTCGCCCCGCTGTTGAAGGTGAATTTGGTAAGGTAACCCTATAGGATGGATTGTTAACTCCTAAACCCACATAACCAGTTGAAGCTAAAATGGTGAACTCAGGGTTTGTAAATGCGCTGTTATTTGTGGTTGACTGACCGATAGCGAAGTTATTACTTGTGTATTGATAACCTATTGACCAATCTGCACCTGCACCTTCACGAACAAGGTTAATGTATTGACCATTCGATGTATCAGGTTTGGTTAATGATAGTGCGCCATGATAATTAGTAGAATGCAAAACCCCAACTGGGCTAATAGATAGCATTGGCTCATCAGAATCTGTACTTGAGTTGTTTATCTCGAATTGGAATAAACTCTGGTAATCATTCAAATTAGTAGATCCAGTAGCTAGTGCGCCTATGCTCAAACGGTCACGAAGCGTGTTATCGCCAGAAGTATTGTCTCCAATATTTATGCGGATCTCTGATAAGTCTGGCCCAGAATTATATCTACTGATAAATAATGGGTCAGAGTTTTCACTATCAAGGTTAGCTGGTGCATTATAACCAGGTGCGCCAGAAAGGTACAGTAGGTCGCCATAATTGCTACCTCCGTTGGTGAACCCAGGTGGATTTATAGCCCCAAGACGAATATCGCCAGCTACGTGTAGCTTACTTACAGGGGCTGTATTACCAATACCTACATTGAATTGGTTAGCGCCGCCACCATCATCGCCCCTAAGGGTCATCACGTCTTCATTATCTAGTCGATAATTTACAATAGCCTCTCCAGCTTGTGCATAGTAGCGGATATTATGCCCTTGGCCAGAAACAAAACGGAAATCGTTAGTAGAAGAGAAGTAAAGATTATTTGCATTTCGCTCAATAAAGTAACCTGTAGTGTCAAAGATCAACTGATCGACCACACGAATATCGCCGTTCACATCAAGGTCGTAAAAAGCAGTATTTCTTGAAATACCGATATTATCCGTCAAGGTAACAGGGTACATCACCCCTGTACCTGCTCCTGCCCAGTCTGCATCTGTTAAACTGAAAGAGCCGTTTCCACCGCCATCGCTCAAGTTCCAATTTACAGAATCTCCAGTTTGTACTAGGGTTAAGGTCTGTAGCTCATTACTATCATCACTATCACCATCTTCTATAGAGAAGGTGGTGCTATTACCGTTGCTAATACTTACCGTTACCTCCTCAGCAGTTCCATCATAAAGTGAAGTAAGTGTTTGTAATTCATTTGTAGTGTCACTATCAAGGTCAGCAGTAGCTGTTACATTAATAGTGGCTGTTAAAGTACCTCCTGCATCAGTAATGCTTAATTGCTGGGTACCTGGGTTGTAGCTAAATGCTGTGTTCAACTCGTTTGTTGTACTCGCATCAGCATCGTTCACATCATCACCATCCCAAACATTGGCAGGTAAAAAGCGCTGACCAACATCGCCAGCTCCGTCAACCACTAAAATGAAATTTGATACACCAGGAACTACATTCTCAAATTTTAAAGAGCCATTAGTATGGAACTTGGCCGCTGGTAGCGATACCCCAATACCTACATTTCCTGAAACAGCGGAAAACATATCAGTTCCTGTAACGGTCCAATCGCCATCGGCACCACCACCGCCAAATGGAAGCCATTGGGTACCATCCCAATAGTAGAATTGGTTAAGGGTGTTATCATACACCATTAACCCTTCATCGGTAAGGCCGCTAGGAAATATGGCCACACGTTCAGGGGAGGTCATTCTTGGTATCAATAAACCCATGGTGGTTGATTCCATATCTAGTATGGCCTTGCCATTAGGTGTTAATGTTCCAATACCTACATTCTGCTGTGCAAAAGCGGGGGTGAAAAGCAGGCAAAATATAAACACCCAAAGAGTGGATAGGATCGATGGTCTCATTGTGATCATTGGTTTGTGGGGTTGAACCAAATATAAATAATTCGGCTGGTGCTAATGGACTTAGGATAGTGACATGATGTTGGTAGTGTGCTGTACATAAATGCCACTAGGGCTTCATGATCACCTTATCACCTCCAAATTCCAATTCACCAACAATTCGGTATTCGGTACGTCTGTTCTTCGCACGCCCGTCGGGATTGTCTTTCCCATTAGGTAGGCTGTTAGGCGCTACAGGAAGCGTTTCTCCATAGCCCTTAGCTAATATGCGGTCTAGTGGCACCTTCTTAACAAGGGTGAGATAATCTACACAACTTTGTGCCCTTTTCTGAGAAAGGCGTTCGTTATAACCATCGGAACCAATACTATCAGTATGCGAACTTAGCTCAATAATGATCAGTGGATTCTCCATCATTAAGCTGTACAATTCATCTAAGGCTTGTTCTGAATCTTTGGTCAGCTTGGTACTTTTATATGCATAGTAGATATTGCTCAGTGTATAAGCTTTGTCTTTACGAATACGCTCTAAGCCTCCTGTTATGCTAAAGGTATCTGGTTCTTCCAAGCCCATCGTATTGAACGTTCGGGTGTCAGAGAAATAACCTTCCTGCTGAAACTTCACACTATACTTTCTATCTACAGATAATGCATCTGCAAAAAAGACTCCACTAGCATCTGAAGAAGCTTTCTTTATTAGCTTAGGTGTACCGCTTGTAATATCATACAACTCAATAGTATAAGCATCCAACTTGGTATCTGAGAGCGTTATAGAGTCTTCTTTTTCATATGCCAGACCTGATACTGCAAAAAACGGCTTGTAAAGGTCTTTTACTTTAAAGATGTCATCACAACAGGTCTCACTTTTAAGGCCAATAATACCAGGCCTGTTCGATACCATATAGAACAGCTTTTTGCTCTCCCCAGCTGTAAAGTAAATATCGTCTACAGTTGAATTAACGGGTTGTCCCATGTTTATTGGCGTATCCCAACCGTCTTCTGAATTTCCACGTAGTTTGAATACATCGTAACCACCAAACCCTGGTAAACCAGCACTACTGAAGTATAATAGCTTACGCTTAGTATGGTAATAAGGGGTATACTCATTGTCCTCGGTATTGGCAGCATCCAGATTAGTAAGGTTGCTAGCGCGGCCGTTAGCATCTACCTCTACATGCCATATATCATAACCACCCTTTCCACCTTCACGGTCTGAGACGAAGTAGAGCAAGTCTTTTCTTCCTGGACCTTGTGCCACTGCTGGGTGGGTGTTATCTGTTTCAGGTTTGTTCACTATTTCGCTAAGCTCTTTGGGAGTGCTCCACTCATCTCCACGGCGTTTCGAAAAAAGGATCTTGCAGGTTACGGAGTTATTGCCATTGTCTTCACAGTGCGTGAAATACATTTTTTGTCCATCAGGAGTAAATGCTGTATTCCCACTATGAAGCAAGTCACTATTAGCAGGGCGGTCAATTATTTCGCCTTTGCCCCAAGTACCATCCGTCTGCAATTCTGAACGGTAGATATGTGATAGGAACATCCCGTACTTCATGAATCTACGGTTGGTAGCTGTATCGTTATTTAAAGAGGAGTAGTACAAGTATTTCTGATCTAACACTTGTGGTGCATAGTCTGTCCAAGGCTGGTTCAATGGTTCATCTAAGTGAATGATCTCGTGAGAGGGGTCAGCAGGAGCTTGATACGACATGGCATATTCACAGGCTTTAATTCTGCTTTTCGCTATTCTACTTAAGTCATCTAGTCCTTTGTGATCTGCTTTTACAAATTTTGAATATTGACTTTTCGCTTGTTCAGGCTCTCCTGTTTTCTGTAAACATTCTCCATAATAGAACCGAGAGCTGGGATAATCGTCAGCGTCTGCTGAAGCTACTTTTTTGTAATACTTCACCCCATTTTTATAATCACGAGCTAGGCGATAGCATTCCGCCATTTGGTGTTCTATATATACATCTTCCTTTTTGTCTTCGTAAAGTTCTTGGTAAAGCTCCAATGCTTCGAAATAGTTACCTACTTCAAAATGATTATCGGCATATTTCACCTTCTTTTTGAAAGGGAGCTTTACAGGAAAGGCAGTGTCACTACTGTCGACGGGGCTAGCAAATGCCGTCCCAAAGAGCAACGTACCAAGTAGTAGAAAAAGAATGTTCTTCATGGTTTAGATGGGTTTGGGTAGGGTTAGAAACGTGGACAGTACAAGGATGGATTTGCAGAAGGTACTTCCACATACTTGCCCATGTAAGACAAGGAAACCTCGAAAGCACCATTGGTACTGGTAAGGTCTGACGCATTCGCATCGTAACTAACCCCTAGGCGAAAGCGCGAAAAATCAAGACCCACATAAGGAATAACAGCATCTTGAAGGCGATAATAAGCTCCCAAGAATAAGGTGGTTTTACTATTGAAATCAATAGCTGTAGATAATCCAAAGTTAAATTGTTGAGCGGTGGTTTGCCTCATGTAAATAAAGGATGGAAGTAGCGATACTTTATTCCCCACTTTCCAGTCTAGCCCTGCATTTACCCCATACCTACGGGGCAAAGAAGCCGATTCGCCAGTTCCTCCTGAAAAACTATGTTCTGGTTGAAGGATATGGAAAACAGATGCTCCCGCATAGATGTTGATCTTTTTGCCGAGACGAGAATTCCACATAAAACCTGCCGCCAAGTCAACATTATTGATCGAAGTTTCCGTCAGTTCTTTAAACAGTTGTGAGCTAGGGTCAAGGTTCTGAAGCCCAACTTCTTGGATCTTACTACCAAATATTAGACCGCTCTGGTCAACTTGACGTTGAATGTATCCCCCTTGCACCCCAATAGATATGGCATGATTCCCATTAGCTCCAAGCCCCTTATGAAAGGCTACAGAAGCCATGGCTGTAAGGTTAGTTAGCAAACCCGAGGCTGAACGGTCGTTAACAATATAAGCACCAACACCTAAGATGTTGTTCTTACTGTTAAAGCGGATAGGCATATCGAACGAAATAGCTGGCGTAGAGAATGAAGTAGCTCCATTAACCGAATAAGGCCATTGATTTCTATAATTAATTCCAATTCGGAAACTACCAGCTATACGACCCGTTAATGCTGGATTGACAGTTAGCGGAGCGTTATAGAATTGGGAATAATGAATGTCTTGCGCTACCACATCCGTAAAGCATACGATAGCAACTAGAGTAAGTATGTATTTGATGGCTCTCATGGTGGTCGGTTTATCTTAGCAAGATCACTTCTTGCTGCACGTCAATGGTCTTCCCAAAAGGATCTAACACTTGCGCTTGTATAATGTAAGTATCGGTAGGCTGTAGGGTTCCATCCATGGTACCATCCCAGCCTGTATTACCTTCATAGACTAATTGCCCCCAGCGGTTGAAGACCTTCATCATCCTCAAGGTGTGGTTTATCTCCAATATTGGCTCATAAACATTATCCTCGCTACCATTTGGGGTAAATGCATTAGGGAATTGGAAGGCATTGGTGTTTACAATTATGGTAACTAATGTGTCATCAGTACAACCATTGTCATCAAATACCGTTGCGGTATAAGTGGTCGTTTCTTCTGGCATAGCCGAAACAAATGAACCAACACTATCGCTCAAGGTGGTAGCATCATCCCATACATAGGTATAAGCTCCTGTACCACCAATGCTAGAGGCCTCTAGATCGGCAGTTTGACCAATGTAGATGGTTTGATCTTCAAATACGGTAAGGTCTAATGGGTCAGGCTCGATTATGGTTATCTCTAGGTCAGAAGTTTTCAGCACACATCCATTTCCATCTATCAATTGTAAGTTATAGTCGCCTGGACCAAGATCTATAAGATCCTGGGTAAAATCTCCGCTAGACCATAAATAAGTATATACTGGCGTTCCTCCTGAAACTGTAGTGGCAATACCACCATCGCCTGCGCCAAAACAACTTATATCCGAGTAATCTAAACTGGCAATAAGCTCATCAGGCACTTCAATATCTTCAGTAATGGTGCTTGCGCAGCCATTATTATCAGTTATGGTTAAGGTATAAGTACCCGAAAGCACATCTATCAGGTCTTCATTGGTGGAGTTGTCGCTCCAAGTAAAAACATATCCTGGTGTTCCTCCTGAAACAGTAACATCAATAGACCCTAAACCGCCGCCATTATTTGGATGACAAGGTGGGCTAGTAGGGTCAGAAAGGACTTCCACTTCAGTTGGTTCAGTTATCGTAAAACTAAGATCGCTTCTACCACAACTGTTAATATCATTTACATCAAGGGTATATGTTCCTGCTGGTGCATTTATTAGATCTTCTAAGGTAGTGCCGTTGCTCCAAGTATAAGTAAACGCTGGTGAACCACCTGTAACAGTAATATCTACTGAGCCGGTACTATCACCAAAACATAAACCGTCAGTTACTACACCTACTACATCAGGATTTGTAAGCGCTAAGCCGTATGCTTCCAGCGGATCAAAGCTCCAGCCATTAATGGCGAAAGTAGTGAACGCTCCATTCGTACCTTGCTGTGGAGGACCTACATCTTCCCAACGCGGCTGATTCTGCCAGTGAGCAACACTAACGAATTGACCGTCTAAAGTTGGGTCGAAAAAGAAGTTAATTCGTCCAGGGTCAACACCATTCGTTCTATCTATCTGGTGATAGTAGAATTCATTTACTTGACAGATGTCGGGCCCAGTTATTAAGCGGTTAAATCCTTCGGTAGTAGCATCAGTATTAGCCATGCGAACTTCCATTGTATGTGGAGCTACCGTAGTAGGACGTATCTCAATTGGGCGATAACGCAATGTGCCGTTTGAAGAACCTACGGGAAATAAGTAATCGCTATTATCTTCCATTAAACGTACCAAGCGACCAACATCTTCACTACTTACAAAACCAGTTGTTCTAGTAATGGCAGCAGTTGCCGTGTTGGTCATAAAGTGTTTGTTGTCGTCTGTTGCTAGCTCACGGTCGTTCAGTCGCAACTCGTTATTGGTTATCGCATCAAGGGTTTGAGTCTTAATTCCTGTGCCTGTCAATTCCAATACGTGGTACTCAGTAACTGAATCACCAGTAATAAATTGATCAGCACCGTATAATTCCACTAAACCAGAGTCAGCAATGAAAACTCCGTTGTTGATCCAATCGCGCTGAACACGATAAACTCCTTTATCCATGCCACTGGTGGAGGTGTCGTTATTGATCATGTCTTCTTCCACTATCAGTTCTCCAGCATTGCTGATGTAGCCACTATTATTAACTCCGTTCAATACCGAGCCGTTCTTTACTATCATCGTAGCACCGTCGGTAATGGAAATAAGGGCACCATTATTATTGACCAATTGAGCATTCCCAATAGATGGGATGACTATCAAGCAGGCGAACAACAATGCTAGCGATAAAGTAGGGCAATATGATGTGCGTGAACTGCTGTTCATGGTAATGAGATTTGGGATGTCTTAAAATTAAACAAAATGCGCATTTTACTTATACCTGAAACAGGCTAATTATCTATTTTCTGAAGCTTTCTATTCGTCGTTTCTATTTGCTCACCTTCCGTGATTATCCGTTGTCTAGTGGTAGCATAATTATCTTTTCCATTTGCCCTCATAAGCGCCATCGCTTGTTCTTTAGTAACGTGAAATAGTTTTTTATCCGAACTATTATCCTTTGCCGAAAGACGGGTATTAGGCATTTCGTCCATTTGCGAATTCAGCTCTGCGAATTGCTTTGCTGGGTATAGTTGTCCCTTCTTAACTGTACTGGTTGAACTTGCTTTTCGGCTAGTCACAGGGTCGTTTTGTGCAAATAGACTCATTGAGCAAAACAATAATGATATGATGATGAACCCCTTCATTAGCGTGCTTCTAATAGATCTAATGAATAACCATAGAAAAAAACATTGCCCGTACCCCAATAGATGGTCAAGTCGTAAGTATGCGAGCCAGCGGTAGGCTCATCTACCCAATTCAACATTATCTGATTATCAGCATTGGCACCAACTGACTGTGATACCTCTTGTAGTTTCACTCCATCGCGATAAACACGAATACCGATAAAGGAATTTGCATCTACCAAAGCATTCAGCTGTCCAAATATTAACACTTTGGCACCAGCATCAGTAGTAATGGTTTGAGAAGAAAGGGTTGCTAGATCAGGATCGTTTACAAAAAAGGTAGATTGATCGTAAGTCAACTCTCCAACACCATCAGCCCCTGTCGGGCCAGTAGCTCCCTGTGCACCCGTAGGACCAACTGGACCTTGTGAACCTGTTGGACCGGCAATTCCTTGTGTTCCTGTCGGGCCAATTGGACCTTGTGAGCCCGTTGGGCCGATAGGTCCTGAGCCTGCTGCACTGGTTATGGGTGTCCACTTAGTTCCGTCGAAATACCAGAATTCAGAATAGTCTGTATCGTATACTAAAAGACCTGTGGCGGGTGTAATTATGCCATTCCTTTGAGTAGAGTCAACCCTTGGAATAAGTACCCCTTTGTCTGTGCTTTCTAATTCTAGAATAGAAGATGGGTCAGGTGATAATGTACCTATACCAACATTACTTTGCGCATAACCAGAAGTTGCAATTATAGCAACCAATAAAGCAACACCAATAAATTTAAGTACGTTAGATCTCATAAAATAAAGCTGAATTCAGCTGGTTGTTCCATTCTCAAGGTATATGAACAAAGACTTTAATGCAATTATTTGTCGTTGGGCTTCACCACCCGCAGGTGTTGTTGAGTTTCTCCTAAAAGCTTAGGGTTAGTAATGCGTTCTTGTTTTTCCTTATCAGGAATCCCATCATCAGGAACTACTTGCAAGCGATCCAGCGGTTGTTTTTGAAGTTGTGGCTCATTAGCAACTGGTGCAGCTGTAGTTCCTTTCTCTACTCGAAGATGACTTACTACTTTTTTAGTATCATCTCCACCCGAATTCTGGGCCTGCAAAGAACTGGTAGCCAATAGCGAAAGTATCAGCCCTGCTATGATAGTAAACCCTCTCATTCTAGAACAAATACATTCATGTTGGCTTGACCAACGAAACCATTCGTCCAACACAGCACAACTCCTGGGCAATCGCTACCACCAAATATTCCTCCGCTGCTACAATCACCTCCTGCATGTGCACCTCTTATCTGAATGGTATGGTTACCTGGCGGAACACTTACGATGTAACTGATACTCCACGGCACTTCGGCAAACTGACTGTTCTCTTCATCGTCCATAGAAACCCGCTGATAAGCACCAGTACCCACACCATCTAGAAATATCTCATATTGAATAAATGAGCGAGAGCCATCAGAATTAGTTTTACTGGCCGACCCCATTGCAGTTACGAATACTTTATAGTTAGCCCCAGAAGGCACGGTAAAATTGTGTGATAGATTTGGAAGGGATAGATAACTAATAGTACTGCCTGAAGGGTACGCTTGTGTTAAAGGTGCAGTAGTAGTATAAACGAATGAATTGGAATTGGCGAAACCCGCTGGACCTTGTGGACCTTGCGCTCCCTGTGGTCCAGCTGGACCTTGTGAACCTTGCGCCCCGTTAGAACCAGCTGGGCCTTGCGGACCTACTGGGCCTTGAACACCAGGTGCTCCCGCTGCTCCATTAGCTCCTGCTGGGCCAGCAGCACCCTGCACACCTGTAGGACCAATAAGCCCTTGTACGCCCGCAGGGCCAGCAATACCTTGAGCACCTGTTGGGCCAATCAAACCTTGTGGGCCAGTAATGCCTTGGGCACCAGTTGCACCTGCTACTCCATTAGCTCCTGCTGGCCCAGCAGGGCCTTGTGGGCCAATTGCCTGCACCCATTGTGTGCCATCAAAATACCAGAACTGTTGAAAGTCAGTATCGTAAACCATTAAACCCTCTGCGGGTGTAGGTATGGCTTGTCTTTGTGAGGTTGTTACTCTAGGTATTAGTATACCCTTATCTGTGCTTTCTAATTCAAGAACAGCTGAGGGGTCGGGTGTTAAAGTGCCGATTCCAACATTATCTTGAGCTTGTAGTGAAGGCACTACTAAAGTAAATAGCATTAGCAATGCTAATAGCGGGTGGTTTTTCATGGTGGCCGATAAGTCTAAAATTCCAATAGCGTTTATTCGCTATCTGATAGCTCTATCCATAGGCAGATAGATGGTATTGATATCAATGGGATTCTAAAGCTACAAAAGGGAAAACAAATTAGCAAGATTTTCTATCGGTAGCTATTTTACTGACTTTCGAATTTTCTTAGCTAGTTTTTGAAATTCTTTATCAGCACGATACTCTTTGAACTCTTCGCTGGCCATAAAGTGCTGAAAATTCTCCCGTCGGTTAAAGAATTTTTTCTTTCTAGCCTTACCCAAATAGAATAGCATAGCATCTTTATCTTCCATTAAAGCATAGTTGCGAGCAATATTGTAGTAAGAGAGTCCCTCATTACGGTAGCTTAATTCTATAGCCTTAAAGTGATCTTTTATAGCGTCATCATAGTACTTCAGCTTCGTTTTTACATCGGCCATTTCAATGTAGGCCTTATCGTTATATGGGTATATCTGTAGCGCTTTTAAGTAATCATCTATAGCAGAATTGTAATTCCCCATATCCGTTTTTACTCTTGCCCGCTCAATGAACGAACGCGGGTCATCTGCCTGTATCTTTAGTGCGGAGTTAATGTCAGCAATGGCTTCTTCATACTTCTCCAGTTTTCTATTTGCTGCTGCACGGTTGCGCATGGCAAGTGCCAAATTCGGCTGAAACTGTAAGGCCTTGTCAAAGTCGCTAATAGCCAATAGCACGTCGTTTTTGTGAGCGCCTGCTACATTTTGATTGTAAAACCTTACCGCACCTCTATTACAATATGCTTGAGCAAACGTACTGTCTAAGGCAATAGCTTTATTAAAGTATTCCATAGCTAAGCGATAATCGCCCTGCTTTTGATAGCTTACGCCTAAGTTATTAAAGGCATCGGCCATATTGGGTTTTAAAGAGATAGCCTTGTTCAAGCTCGTTATGGCCTTTTCATACATCTCTACCCGATTATACAAGTTCCCTAAAGCGCTATAAGCATCGGCTTTAGGATAGCCGTGTTTTAAGGCTAGCTTAAAGTCAGCTTCTGCCATAGCGTACTCTCCAGAATTCATTTGTGCGAATCCACGAAAAAAGTGGGCGGGAGCAAATTCAGGGTAGGTTTTCAGCACACTACTAAAGTGAGCTATAGATTCTTTGAACTCTCCTTGTTGATATAAAAATATCCCTTGCTTATAGCTAGGGTCATCATTCTGCGCCAATACTAGTTGGGACAAGGCCACACAAAACAAGACCAATAATAGCGATCGCTTCTTCATATTCCTTGCAAAATTAGCCAATACCCAACAGAAGCTAAATAGCTAACTACTTTATAAGGTTGTCTTTTTCAATAAGCGCCATAAATGGATCTTTATAGTGCTTGCCAATAGGGATAAATTTATCTGCTATTTCAACGGAATTACCCGAAACGGCTTTTATCTTATCAATAGCTACAATGAAAGAACGATGCACCCTGATAAATGCTGACGATGGTAGAAATTCTTCCAAATTCTTCATGGTCTGTAAGGTAATGATACGTTCCTCGCTGGTGTATATCATCACATAATCTTTCAAGCCTTCGATGTATAGTATGTCTTTCAACCTGATCTTAACGATCTTTTTATCGGCCTTAACGAAAATGTGTTCCATCTCACTACCTGCAGCATCTCCCCTTTGCTCTAGATCAATTTGATGCATGGCTTTGTTCACTGCTTTCAAATACCTATCAAAAGCGATAGGCTTAAGAAGATAGTCTACAGCATCTAGCTCAAATCCTTCTATAGCATGTTCTGAATAGGCCGTGGTGAAGACTACTGCTGGCGGATGTGATAATGATCGTAAGAATTCTAAACCCGTTATTTCTGGCATTTGAATGTCTAAGAACATCAAGTCTACCTTCTGTTCTTGCAAGGCTTGCATAGCCTCCAATGCATTGCTACAAGTAGCTACAAGCTGAAGACCAGGTGTTTTCTCAACAAAGCTGGTTAATACATCTTGAGCCAATGGCTCATCATCTACTATAATACAGGTATGTGTACTCATTTCAGTAATAATTTAAGCGAGGTGGTGTATGTGTTCTCTTGTTCATCGATGAACAAGTCGTAGCGTTCGGGGTATAATAATTCCAATCGACGCTTTACGTTGGTCAGTCCAATTCCTCCTGAAGTAGACTTTGGCTGTCCGTTCTTTAGGGGTTTGTTATTGGCAACAATCAGATCTAGTTCATCGCCCTCAATGTTCAAATCTATTTTCACCCAGCTTTCATCTGCACTTTTATCTACCCCGTGCTTAAAGCTGTTCTCCAAAAAAGGAATGAATAATAGAGGCGCTATCAAATGGCCATTGGCATGTCCATTAATGTTCATCTCTATTTTGGTATTAGCTCCTTGACGTATTTCTTGTAGGGCTATGTAATTCTCTATGTAGGTCAATTCTTTCTGAAGGGGAACTAAACGCTCATTACTATCATAAAGCATATAGCGCATTATTTCCGAGATCTTCAAGACCATTTCTGGCGCATGATCGGATTTTTTTAGCGTGAGCGAATAGAGATTATTGAGCGTGTTAAATAAGAAATGCGGGTTGATCTGCGAACGAAGAAATTGTAATTCCGATCGAAGATTCTCTTGCTCCAACTCTTGCTTTTCCTGCTGCTGCTTATACCATTCGGTGCCTAAATGCAAGCCAGTGGTCATACCCAGCATAAACAACAAATTAATGAACGATAAGCCGAATAAGCGCAACCATTCTCCTGACTCCTTAAAACCAACGTCGCTATAATAATTGAAATACTCTACCCCAGCATGAATAGGAATAAAGAAGAGTACTAATAGCAACAACAAGGTAAAGTAGGATTGGTACTTACGCTTAGCCAATGTAGCTGGTATCAATAGGTATAGATTGGTATACACCATAGCAGCATATACCAAAGCCTCTAAGCTTACATCCTTCAAGCTTTCCAAATAACCGAACTTACTACCCAAAAGAATAGTAAAGGCTAGGATAAAGGCTATCCAAAAACCCACATGAAATAGCGGGCGGTAGTTATGTAATGCTGCTTTCAGAACACTGTTTATAACGATAAAAGTAACTCATCTGCTATGCTAAGTCTACTATTATGGATAGAATGAGGCTTAGCTTAGACCAATGGAATGCCAACAACTACATAAGTTAGTCTATCACTAACATATAGCTTAGCGACAATATTTGTGCGTTTGTAGAAAAAGAAGAAGGATATGACAGTAGTTCTGTAAATTCAAGACAAGAAAACCACTTGCCTATGTTCACTCTTATATTCAGTATAGTTCAGGGATTGATCATTTCCATTAGTCCCAGCGCAGTTTCTAATGCAGAAAGCCCTAGGTCGTTACAGCATAACTCTTGCTCTATAAGTAATACTATGAATAAGCAACTGGCTCCAGTATCAGCTACGGTGGAGGTTTTTTTGCGCAGATCAGAAAACAGTGATGTGGAAGTAATAAGTGTGCGATCGGAAATACCATTTATGGATGCTCTGTTGAAAGAGCGATTGATGAATATGAACATTGCTTTTAGCGAAATGGATACCAGTGGTAATAACGAGTTTTCGGTAATTCTTACTGTAGATGACCTCATATAACATAATGATATTAGTTTAGCTTGCCGTTCATCACCTAAATTTGTTAGTTTAGGCCCTGTATATGAAAGCCAACTATTCCCTCTTTTTTCTAGCTGTTATGATGGTGTTCACCATTAGTTCTTGTGATCTATTCCAAGAAGAAGCTCCTATTGTTATAGAAGAGCCAGAAAAACCAGAGTACTTACCTGTTGGCGATTCATTTAGATTTTTACGGGTGGGTAATCACTGGAATTATCAAACCATTGATGACGGAATGCTGAAGACATCCGACTCTTTGAACATGTACTTGTTCAACATGAAGCAGTACTACTCTATTAGGAAGATGAGGAACTTGCGCTACAATAGAGAGTTGGATGAGAAAGACCCCAAAAAGGTATACGAAGAGTTGTTTCACATCAAAAATGTAGATCACGTTCTAGTAGGAAAGGATAACTACAGAAAAATAGATACCCTTATAAAGCTGAATCCACCTGCCATGATGAGCTGGATCATTGAAGCCGACTCTACTCCAATTGATAAATACCCTAGTTACGATTACTATCAGTCGTATAGCTATTTCGGGCCTTTCCGCTTTAGAGAAGAGCTTACCGTTACTAGTCTTGGTACAGTAGAGAATGTGGAAGTGCCTGCAGGAAAATTTGAGTGTAATGTCTTCTCTCAGTCTACTGAAAGTGGCAACATAATGGGTACTATTTACTTCAATAACTCAGTTGGCATGGTCAAGAATATCCTTACTTTGACCAATGATAGTACTACTGTTTCGCGCGAAATACTGATGACGCGTATCTGGAATACCCGTAAGTAGCTGATAGCGTAACTTTTATCTTTCTAGCACGTATACTTGTGTCTACCTAACAAGAGTTGAATGATACGTGTAGTTTTGATGTTATTGGTGGTATCTGTGCAAACACTATTTGCAGCCGACCCAGGATCTAAGAGAGAAAAGGCCATGGCCGAAGAATTAAGCTTTGAAAAAAGCTCGGTCGATCTTAAACAACAAATAGCCGAGGGAATGAAATTTCCCAGAATGGAAGCTGCTGAAAGCGGAGTAAGTGTTGATGTTAGATTTACCCTGAGCGAAGAGAAGGAAATAAAGGTGATAGAAACCTCAAATGCCGACCCAGAACTCAAAGCTCACATCATAGACAAGATACAGCACATGCAACTTTAAGCAAGTTATGATTGCTTGAAGATAAATGTCCCCATAAGTTTAACGCTTAGATTCAAGCTATTCTAATACAGAATACTTTTTACAAATTCTTTGTATTCTTTCTTACCCCTAAAAGAGTCAAAGAAGCTATCCTTTTTAAAGGCCAAGGTATTTATTCTACTATCGAAATAGCCTTCTTTTCTTGCTTTTTCAAGCTGCTTGAACATCTCCCCTTCTTTCTTTTTGATGGCCGAAATTAAGGCAAAACCATAATAACACCTCCCCTTTTCAGTATCACGACCGAAGTCTAGTGCTTTCTGATAATTGAATTTGGCCTCTTCCCAATTTCTTCTTCTCACATATATCTCAGCCCGTTCAAAGTAAGCACCAGCCAGTCTGTTATAAATTGAAATAGCTCGGTTATATCCTTCTAGAGCTTTTGATATTTTTCCTTCCCGTTTATAAACTAAGCCCTTATAATAAGGAACCATGGGGTCATTAGGATTTCGCTTTGCCGCAATAGCCAAATAGTATAATGCGGTATCCAACTCATTCAAGTAAATATGGATGTAACCCAGGTTACGATATACTTCTGACAGATCTGGGTCGAAAAATAAAGCGGTAAGGTAGTCTTGCTTAGCTGCCAAAAGGTCATTTCTATGCGCATCAGCAATATTCTGAGATAGATAGGTTGCCGACCCCCTATTGTTATAAGCACTGGCGTAAGTAGAATCAAGCTGTATGGCCTTATCAAAGCTTTTGTAAGCTGCTGGGTAATTATGGAATTGAAAATGTATCCAGCCCCTCAGGTTAAAATTATATGCTAGAAGGGGATATATTCGAATGGCCCTGTTCATCCAATTGATCGCTTTTTCCTCCTCCCCTTTATCCATGTAGTGTTCGGCCAGGGCATAATACGACGGCATGAATTTCTCATCTAGCTCTATCGCTTTTTCAAGATCTACTATGGCCCGGCCGTTAATATCTAATTGCAGATAGGCCATCCCACGATTGTAATAATTAAACCCATTGAACTTATCGAACTCTAAGCAAGTAGAAAAAGCCTTAATAGCTAGGGCAAATTCACCCTTTTGATAAAGCTCATCGCCTTCATCGCAGGCAGGAACTCTTAGCTGCCCAAAAACAGCAGAATTGGCCAAAAGCAGGGCTAAAACAATGAAAAGTGTTCTATTTAGCTTCATATTCTTCGAAAACGACCGCAATTTAGTCCAAATGTACTAGAAGATCTAGCTGTATAGCATAGTATACAAACCCAATATGTTTAATAATATTTAGACCTACGTGATTTCACCTATAGCAACTGAATATCAATAGGTTACATGCCTATTTTAGGGTTGATGTGGAAAAATTAACTGGATTACTAGAACTATTTGCCCTTACTTTGCATTTGCTAGTTCGGTTAACTAAAACCATATATCATGGCAGTAGTGAATAATTATTTCAGAGTTCTTAATCCCGGAAAAGTGGATTGGAACATTGTAAGAAAGCAGTTTAACTCTTTCTTTTATTTTGAGAACACCACTCAAAAAGGTAAAGTGTGGCGCTAATTTAGCGCATTACTTTGGCCGATAGACTACACACCTTTTTCCACTAATAGTCTCAGGTTCTAAATTCTCGCCATTTACCAGTGCATATGGAAATTGGCTTGGGATAAGTATATATACTGGTGGGCGGTTTTGAGCTTCTGGGTGGTAATTCAAGGTGATAACATTAGCGCGTGCATCCATGCTTTCCATCTCGCTTCCTGAGAATAGGTGACCCTTACCACCAAGTAACTCTGGCATTTTATTAGGATACTTAGGCAAATAGTAGCACCGCGAACCATGGGCAGGTATTTCTATGAAGCTATTGGCTTGGTGCATTACCAAACGTTGATTATCAAAGGCATCTCTATCGTCTAGGGCCACTACTTGTTCCTTATCGCCTAAGTTTATTAGTGCTAAGTATTCTCTATCGCCTACCATAAACCGGATACGATAGAACTCTCCCTCCTTTTTTACTATCACATTTTTCTTCTCCGTAGCAGGAAACCCTGATAAATAGAGTTCCAGCTGTTCGGGAGTATATTCTCCAATGTTATCGCTGGTAAGTATTAACTGCCCGAAAAGATTGTTGATTAAAAAAGTACTGTGCTTTTCTTCTTCGTTCAACTTGTTGGCTTCGCTTCGCAGCACAAAAGCATCAGGATCGTTATAAAAGAAATGCTCGCCAAGTTGCCTGCGCCCAATGGTACTTGTTAGGCTATTCCAGGTAGAAAGGCGTTCATTCATATTCATCCGCTTTAGGAACCCATATTCCCATTTCATGTGAATATCGCTACCGATGCGGCAAAAATCAGTTTGCCCCATAGTAGAACCAAGCGGCACACCGCAGCCTAATATCCACTTATCGCCACTCCACCGCCTAAGCATGGCAATAGCATCGGCCATAACTTGACCGCGAGACCGCCCCTTTTGAGGAACTATACACGAACCAAACAAGAAGTCGACCTTTATCATATCAAAGTCCCAGGCATTGTAGATGGTATCTAGCGATGCTTTTACATGGGCTTGTACCTCTGGGTTATAAATATCTAGGGCATAGTATTTACCACTCCAACCTGGATTAAAGCCAACTACTAAGGGTTTGTCTTTCTCTGTTTTTAATAGCCAGTCTGGGTGTTCTTTAGCAATGGCCGACTTCTTTTCACAGATAAAGGGGGCTAACCAAATTCCTGCTTTGTAACCCGCCGCATGAATTTTATCAGCTATGGGCCGCATTCCGTTGGGGAATTTATCGTTCGTCTTCGTCCAAACGCCAACGCTTTCCTGCCAGCCGTCGTCTATCTGAAATAGGTCGATGGGTACCTTACGTTCCTCAAAAGCTGCAAGATTATTTAGAATTATCTCTTCATCAATTTTGGTGAAATAGTGGTACCAGCTCGTCCAGCCTTGAGATGGTTTTGCTGTGCTTACATGAAATGGCTCGGCATAGTTCATTTCCTTAGCGTAATCGCTGAATGCGGTTGTGTCTGCATTCACAGTGTGGAATAAATGAAGTGCATCATACTCTCCTCCTGCTTCTATAACAACGCCTTCGCAATCTTTATGAATATTCACCCGCTGGGTTTCCATATTGAAACTAATGCGCGTAAATCCATCATGCTCATTCAGCGAACCGAGCAACTCAATTCTACCCTCACTTCTTCGCATGTAAGTATAAGTCCACCCATGTAGCCTGCCAGGCTCACTAGGGTAATCGTAAAAGGTATAATCACTGTAATACTTAGCCGCACCTTTCAACATACCTCTAATAGGCTTTTGTTGCTCCGTAAAAGTAAATTCACGGCTATTGGTCCAGCATTGGTAACCATTGCAGAATATCTTTTTAACGAACATAGGGTCGAATGAGCCGATAAGCTCTGCACGCTCTAAGGTCACCTCTTCCCTAGCTCTTAGCTTTACCATATGGATACCTTCAGCATTTTTGCCGTAGGTTACCTCCAATTCAGGTTCCTCCATCGTTTCGTTTGGCGATACTGTTAGGGCCTTGGTAACGCCATTATAATTGTAGAAAACAACCACCCTACTGAATTCAATAGTACGAGGTTGCGACCAGACTACAGCAGATAAAAGCAACAAGAATAGAAAAAGGGGAAAACGATATTTCATAGGCTTAAAAATATAGCTTTTCTTTCCAGTGATGAAGGTAGTATTGTTCGGCGCACACCGCTGGGGTAGAGAAGAAGTAGCAAAGCAATTTCAAGAACTTGGAAATGAGGTTTGGTTGGCTTGTTCAACTAAAGAAGAAATAAGCCAACTGCCCTTTTCGTATCTGCTTTATAGTAATGAAACTGACCTGGCCGATCAGTTCTTCAAGTTATTTGCGAATGAAGAAGTAAGTATTTTGGCATTGGATGATATGTGCCTTGAAATAGCAGCTAATCTTTCTGAAAAGTTTGGGAATAACTACCTACCACAACAAGCTGCCAAGGCATCAACTCATAAACACTTGGGACGAAAACTGTGGAATGAATATGCCAAGAAAAACACCAAGCTATACCAAACACCTTATGTTCTTTTAGAAGGAGAAAAAATTCTGGAGCAGGATGCTAGTTTCTTTGAAAATGACGACCCTTACTTTATTAAACCCAATAGCTATTCTGGGTCAATAGGGGTAAGCAAGCAGAAGGATAAAGAGCCTATACCTGCCTTATCAAGATCTATTACTAGCACCCTTGAAGCAGAGGCTTCTGTGCCTATGATGAAGGGTATTCCCTTCTCTAAAAGGGTGATAGCCGAGCTAGCAATACCTAGGCAGAAAATGGGCCTAAGTAGCGAGTTTTCAGCACACGTACTGTCCGTAAATGGCGAGCATCAACTACTAGGTATTTCTGAAAAATGGCTTCATCCTAATAGTTATGTGGAGTTAGGCCATGTTTTCCCTAGTCCTCATCTAGAAGAAAGTTGGCAAAGGAAAATAGAAAAATGTTGTGTCGACCTACTGCTAGAAATGAAGGTGCAAAACTGTATTTCCAATTGGGAGTTTATCATTACTCCTAAAAATAAGTTAGGCTTAATTGAATTTCAGCTACGCCCATCTGGCGATAGGTTGATGGACTTGATAACTGCTAGTTTGGGAACTTCTCCCTACCAAATTCTTGCGGAAAGAAGAACAGCATTTACGAAAGGAGAAAACCTACAAGCTGTACTTTGGGCTTCGCCAAAAGAGTCTATTTACAAGATCACCAAAGTGGTAGATGAAAGAGGAAAAGCAAAGATAGATCGAGCTGCATTAATGAGTGCTAACTATTGGAATGGGCCATCAGATTGGTATGACAGATACATTGAAATTCAAGCAGAAGGAAAAGATAAAATTGCCCTTTATAAACAGGCGAATGAACTGGCAAATAGCATTCAACTTATTGGAGAAAATGAGCATGGAGAAACAGTAACTACCTACTTATACTTACCCCAACTTACATTCTAAAAGTGATGCTTCCTGTAACCATATTAGCCACTAATCCATTGGTTCGTCGGTAGTGGGCATAGCGGATGGCTATGCTCTTTAACATACCGTATCGCTTACCTAATTTCCATAGCGGACTGTACTTTATTCCTCCACCCACTTTATGGCTATTAAAACCTGAAAGGTCGAAATCAGATGTGTAGAATTCGTCGGTTGGGTCATGCGCTGCGTAAGGGGCAAAGTAGTTTGCCGCAGTTTGGGTATAAAATCGATAGAAAGGATAAATGCTTAACTGCGGGGTTAACTTGATAGGAGCTTCAATGCTGATAGTACTGGATATTACCCCCCAAGTATCCACATAAAAGCGATAGTAACCACGAAGCACCAACCTATCTAAGGGATAATAATTCAACCGAAAACCCAAGGGTATTTTTATCCGATATTGAGGCAGTCGCTCTACCCGAACTTCATCAGGTGGGGTAAGGTCATTTTCATTAAAAAACACCCTGTGGAATGGGGTAGACAGCAAACCCTGTTGACCAACCAAGTCGAGCATAACGGCTAGCTGTAAGTTCTTAGTCAAGGTCTGTTCGTATACGGAAGATAGTAGGAAAGTCCGCCGCTTATTTGTGCCCAATGAGTTTTGTCCCGTAGTTCGTAGTTCATCTGGAAATATCATTTGCCAGGTATCAAAGTAGGTTTTAAGCGTAAGGTCAATACTTCTATTCTTGTTCTTGCTCATCTTTCCAAAACCAGAACCTACATAACTGGATAGGTAATCTGTTTCAATAGAGCCACCTGCATATAGGCTGTAGTTGGTTCGCTTTTGGGGTTGTTCTTTATTGTAGCCCATATCAATACTACTGCGGGTATCATTACGCGATGGCGACGACTTTCGGGTATCAATATTATCTGAACTGGCAGAAGTATAGTAATTAAGGCTAGCCGCCGCAGTTACACTTGTAACAGTATCTAAGGGTACGTAAAAAGTAATGGTGCTAGAGTAGTCCGTCAACTTTTCAGTACCCCTTCCGCCAGTTACTGCCGAGTTGTTGCCGTCTTGGTCGTAATAGCTGAATAAGATATTCATGTCTATCGATTGGCGTGTTTTACCTTCTTTGGGTTGGGGTACAGCGGTACTATCTGGCCCAACACCATAGGCCACAGTATAAAATAATAAGCCAATAATAATTAGTTGCAGCCGCATCCACCCCCCGCTTTTCCGCCATTGGCACCTGATGCACCTTCACGATAAGTACCTGCATTTATCTCATATGCCTCTTCCTTGCGGTTGCGCAACTCCATATCCTCATCGTTAAGACGGGCACGCTCGTATGGTTTAACTGCCGTACAAGCCGAAAGACCAAACACCACTACCAATATTACTACTGCCTTCCTCATGGTTTTTGGTTTCCGTAATACAGCATAGCTACTCCGCTTGAGTTCTTTAATTCCTTATCGGCTTTTACCAGCATACATTCAATACCTTTCAGTTGCTCTATTAAGGCAAGCCCTTCTTCAGCTCCCAACACAAATACGGCAGTGGCCAAAGCATCAGCTAATTCTGCATTGGGGCAAATGATGGTCACACTTGCTAAGCCAGCACTTGGATAGCCCGTTCTAGGGTCAATAATATGGCTGTAGCGCTCACCATCCAACTCTACGAATTTCTCATAATTACCTGAAGTAACTACTGCCTGTCCGCTTATTTGTAGCCAGGCCAATACCTTCTCTCGCCCATCGGGATGACTGACCGCCAGCTTCCAAGGTTCGCCATTTTCATCGCTTCCCCAAGCAATTAAGTCGCCACCAGCGTTAACAATGCCATTTTCAATACCCCATTCTAAAAGCTTGACCTTGGCTTGGTTGGCAGCATATCCTTTACCAATAGCACCAAAACCTATCTTCATTCCCTTTTCAGGAAGGAAAACTGTCATCAGTTCTTTGTTTACTTGTATCTTCTGATAATCAACTGTAGAAATGGACTTTTTGATAGCTTCCGCCGAAGGCAATTCCTTCATTGTGCCATCAAAATGCCAGAGCTTGTCCATGCCCGCAAAGGTGATGTCGAATGCCCCACTTGTGGTAGCTGCTACTTTTTGACAGCGGCTTATTAATTGGAACAACTCTTCACTAACCTTTACTGGAGCTATTCCTGCATTGTAGTTTATCTGGGCTGTTTCAGAAGTAGTTTTCCAGCTAGAAATCAGGTTTTCAATTCTTGCTATTTCTTCAATAGCCACCTCAAAGGCTTTATCGGCATCAGCTTGGTTTTCTTGCACCACGGTAATGTCAAAGCGGCTACCCATAAGCAGTAAGGTCTTGCTGAAAGACTGCGGAGCTGCCCAAACACCTAGGGAGAACAGGAGGGACGATATGAGCAGTATCCCTCTCATTTTTCGAATAAATTGATTCGTAAACCAATTACCATCCCGAAGTCGAAAATGCGATGGCGTTCGCTTTTGCTTACTCGGTTTTCAGGATAAATAATGTAGCTCACATAATGGGGACGAAGGGCTAGCACAAATCGCTTAGCCAGTTGTACTTCATTATCAATAGCCACTTCCCAAGTAAAAAATCGTTTAAAATTGGCTTTATCAGGGTGAATGCTGTTCTCCCAAAAGCGTCCCATTTTTACCTGTGGCCCCATTCGGTATTTAGGCTTGTGAACGATGTTGTAGCCCCCAATAAGATATACCCTGTTCAAGCGTAGAAAATTATTCTCGGCAAATAAGATAAGGTTAGGGTTGTTGTCGCTATGGTCGGCTGCGTATATGGTTCTATCTAAGAACATGTCGTAGGTTCCGCCCAGCCCCACGGTCCACCTTCTGTATCTGAACGCTACGTTGAACTCCGTATTTACAAAGGCGCTGCTATGGCTACGCTCCCAGCCTTCGGTATTGAATTGTCCGTTGCTGCTAGTGCCTTTATTATGCGTCCACACGCCTGAACCGCCACCGCCTGCCACCTCTACCCAAAGTGCCTTTTCAGGCAACTGGGCGCAGAGTATCATGGGCCATAAAGCGATAATAAATAGGAAGCATTTCATCGGCCTAAAGATAGGGTGAATTCGGAACACAGCCTTCCCCTTAATAGTGTATAAATAGTGCGAATTGTTACCCGTTAAACGCCAACAGGTTATGGTCTAAAGTGCCTTATCTACTTCAAACCATCATCTTTCGAAAAGTCAAATTGACTCTTGGCCTTGTTACCTTTTTAGTAGGTGGTAGTCTATGCAGCCAGTTGGTTTGGGTTGCTCCTTTCATTTCTAGCAAACTTCCGCTTTGTAGCAGTGTTTCTACCTTATCACTTGTAC
This sequence comes from uncultured Chitinophagaceae bacterium, assembly GCA_964352775.1. Lineage (GTDB taxonomy): Bacteria > Bacteroidota > Bacteroidia > Chitinophagales > CAIOSU01 > CAYGTK01. Next base: position 4,197 of record CAYGTK010000006.1, on the reverse strand, counting down.
GCTTATGCTTAAATAGAAAACGCCGCTCGGCCCCAAAACTTAAGGAAGCAATAGACTTATCTCTAGCCAATGCCTTCTCATCATCGCTATGGTAGGCCATGCCCTCGTTACCATCGTGATACAAGTTCAGCAAGCACGAATTGTAGGTAGCCCCAGTGGTTTCCTCCGCAAGTTTTTTCAAGGTTAGCAGTTCGGGTGTCCACAGTAATGCTTGGCGGGTAGTGTTGCTGTAGCTATAGCTGTATTCTTCTTCAGCATACCAGGCCACTTTGCGTTTGGTGATGTAATGTTTGCCAAACATTTTGGCCTCATCATTTCGCCAAGCAATGGTGCTAAGCAGTATATCTAAATAGGTAGAAGCTTGGTAGCTATTCATCACCATACCATAATACACCACCTCGCCATCGTAAGGCAGCAAGTTAGTAGCTTGGTGATTGAACAGATCCATGCTGGGAAGATAATTGGTAAATTGGAAACTAGCTTACTACATTAGCCAAATGCCACAAGAGCCCGACCACTTTTACCTGAACCAAACAGAACTCAATAAAAGCTGCCTACTTGCCCTGCGCGACATCATTTTAGCACACCATAGCGAACTAACTGCCTGCACCAAATACGGTATGCCCTGCTTCTGCTACCAAGGCAAAGCCCTCTGCTACTTGTGGACGGATAAAAAAACCAACCAGCCCTACATTCTATTAGTAAATGGCAACCTAATGCAGCACCCCCAACTACAAGCAGGTAGCCGCAAGCGCATGAAGATATTGCCTATTAACCCAAGTAATGATATACCTGTGAACGTGATAACAGAGGTGCTTGATGAAGCTTTAGCTCAAGCAAAAAAAAATCAATAAACTCAAGTACAATAGTACCTTTACATTAATTATGTATCAACTGACAAATATGAGACCACTTATCATCCTAGTTATCACTCTACTTAGCACAGGCATATATGCTGCAGAAAAACTTGACTCAGTAACCGTAACCTATAAAGACACTTCGTTCACCATAAAAATCGGCGATGAGCTAAAACTGGGCTATGGAAAAACCCCTTACGGCCGATTTCAGTTTATCTGGTCAGGCGGCGAACCCAAAAGCTACCTAGAAAAAAGAGGTGGTGGCAAAGCAGGTATCATCAAAAAAATAAAGATATACCCAAAAGCAAACATGCTGCAGGTACTCTTAAAGATACCTGGCTTTGGACTCAGAGTAGTGGAAATTAGAGAGGCCATAGACATAGGCGAAGTAGTGGGCCTTAATGGTTGGATATTTAACAAGGAATAGGTCAGTACCCAAAATTCACTGCCATTAAAGCTTTACTTTATCAGCAGGTTTGGTAATTATCTTAGGCGGCACGGCTGGGCTGTTATTCCCATCATGGGCATTGTCTTTGTTATACTTTTAGGTAAATAAAGCTACTAACACTATTACCACTACAAGCAGTACGTAATTGGCCCGTACCAAAAGCTTTTTAGGTAACTGAGCAGAAAGCACAATACCCCCAAGCAAGCCTAAAAACGCCCCCCCCAAACCACTCATAGCCACCGTAGCAGCGCCAGCAAAACCCTCATTATCAGGGATAAAAAAGAGGCTTAACCCCGCCGCCAATACAAAACAAATTGGCACCAGCAGCATAGCAAACACCCCCCGCAACCAAATACTAGGCTTATCCATAGCTTAAAACTACGGGATAGTTAGGTAATGAAGGAGTAGAAAATTTAAGCTTTGTGATGGAAGCTCACTGCCAATTCAATTGCCACGAAACACCGAACTGGTCAATTACCCATCCAAATTTTTGACTGAACCCATAATTACCCAGTGGCATGGTTACCTGTCCATTTTCAGCCAATTTTGAGAATAAGGCATCCAATTCACGTTCCTCTTTACAGTCAACGTAATTAGATACTGCTGGCGAAAAATCCCAATCGTGTATAGGTGGGCTATCGCTACACATAAATCGTTGTCCATTCAGTTCAAAGGTGGCATGCATTATGGTGCCTTCTTTCCCTGGGCCTTCAGCTCCCCAGCGTTTAAGGTAAATAACCTTTGAGTTATCAAACAAGCTTATGTAAAAGTTCATGGCCTGTTCGGCATCATTCTTTTGGAAGGTTAAAAAGGTAGCTATCTGTTGATCTGTAGAAGGTTCCTTTTCCGTTTGTACCGCTTCACTTTCTTGCTGCTCTACTTCGTTAGCGTTCGTGTTTGTACACCCAATTATTACGATGCCCAATAACAGTATCAGTTTAGTTACTCTCATGGCTTATCTTGTATTTCTTGATGGTCGGTTTTTCTATCGCCGTTACTAAATATAATAACTCGTGTGTTACTGTTATAATTGAAAGGTGGGCGTGTCCCTAGGGGTCGGGCTATCCGCTATACTCCTCGCCTTAGCCTGCCGTCCTGAGCGCGAAGCAACGCGCAGCAGTCGAAGGGCTGTGGGGTGCCACTACTATCCCTCACGCGGGGTGCTCGTTATTACATACAAAAAAGCATAGGTCATCCTGAGCATGCAGCGTAGCGGAATAGTCGAAGGGTGCAGGGCCGTGAAGGGAACACCGTCCATCGCTCGGCACTCCATAGTTCGACTGGTCGTAACCTCCCGCTCACTACAACCTTGGCTTTTATGTTTCGTAGTCACGAGCTTCAAGCTCGCCTTTAGATTAGCAGAAGCTAAAAGATTAACTTAAGAAATGACAGGGGTGAACTAACACGCTCGCAAGGAATAGAGTCCTATCTGGCGCATCAGTCCCCTGTCACTTCGTCGATCAGGCATTCAATAGAATATCGGGCTAGAGACCCATTAAAGGCATTAATGCTGAACGACACATTATTAATGTTAAAACTAAAGGTATGAAAAACCACGTCCAGTTCGTAGGTATCGATGTATCAAAGAACACCCTAGATGTTTGTGTCATGACTGGCTCTTCGGAAGGTGTTGAATATGCCAAGTTCGACAATACTAGCAAGGGCTTTAGCTTATTACGCAAGTGGGTGGGCAAACAGCCCAGCCTCTATTGCATGGAACACACAGGCGTTTATACCATGCCACTCTGTACATTTTTGGCCAGCAAAAAAATCGACTACAGCTTAGTTCCCGCTCTGGTCATTAAACGGTCGCTAGGCTTACAGAGGGGTAAGAGCGATAAGGCCGATGCCCGTTCTATCGCACGATTCGCCCTTCGATTTAAGGATGAGCTGGAACTGTATTCTCTGCCCGATGAGAAACTGATGGAACTCAAACTGTTGCTAAACAACCGCGACAGGCTCCTCAAGGCTAAGGGCTTGCTAAAGATACCGGCCAAGGAATGTGCCGACTTCATTAGCAAGAAACTAGTACCCAGCAATACAAAGGCCATCAACGCAATAAACAAAGAAATAGCGGAGATGGACAACAAGATCACCGCACTTATAAAGAGCGATGAGCAACTAGACAAGCACTATAGGCTACTCAACTCGGTACCAGGCGTTGGGCCACAGATAGCCGCTAACCTATTGGTGGTAACACGATGTTTCACCCAGTTCAAAGATGCCAGGAAACTGGCCTGCTATTGTGGGGTAGCACCCTTTGAATACAGTTCGGGAACCAGTATCAAAGGTCGAAGCAGGGTTAGTCCATTTGCCAATAAGAAGATGAAATCGATACTCAATATGGGGGCACTCAATGCCAAGCGGCACGACGCCGAAATCAGGATCTACTACGAGAGAAAGAAAGCCGAGGGAAAGAACGGCATGCTGATAATGAACGCCATCAGGAATAAATTACTTCACCGAATAGTAGCTGTAGTTAACAGAGGAACTCCTTTTGTACCATTAGCTAAATTTGCTACTTAATTAAGCAACTGAAATTTGTATTTATCATAGAATGCGCGCTAGCGGGGAGTTGGGGAATGTTGTATGCTGTAGCAGACAATAAAAATTAACTATTCACACTATTTTCACGTATTTATTGTTTACCTAGTAAACAGTAAGTACTTTCAATTAAAGAAAACTGCATAAGCAAATGTCGAAAGAGAAAAAATTCAAATTCAAATACAAATATTCAAAAGATTATAATCCTTTGTATGTAAATGGAGCTTTTGGTATGCGATACGATGATGAAGAAATCGTATTAAATTTTTATCATGAAAGATATGCCATACCAAAATCAACCCTTCACGATGTTCATGAGCAGCGTAATGTGGAAATGATTCCTACAGA
>CAYGTK010000005.1:22067-56810 GCA_964352775.1 uncultured Chitinophagaceae bacterium | reverse complement strand
ACCAGCTGTCGGACATTGCCCGATTGGCCAACGACACGTCGAGTGCGGAAACCGACTCATCTAAAATGATGAATTTAGGATTGAGGGCTAATGCACGCGCTATGGAGATACGCTGGCGCTGACCACCTGAAAATTCATGCGGGTAGCGATTGAAGTGGTTGGCACTAAGGCTCACCGTTTCCAATAGCTCAATAACCCTGTCCTTGCGGGAAGCAGGGTCGAGTATACCATGTACGTTCATTGGCTCCATAATGGCATTACCAATGGTCATACGTGGATTTAATGAAGAATACGGGTCTTGAAAAACGATCTGCATTTCTTCACGAAGCACTTTCATCTTCTTCTGGTCTATATCCAGTATGTTGTTGCCTTTGAAAAGTATTTTTCCGCCATAAGCTGGGGCTAGGCGTAAAATAGTTCTTCCCAAAGTAGTTTTACCACAACCTGATTCTCCTACCAAACCAAGGGTTTCACCAGGGTATACATCAAAGCTTACATCATCTACTGCTTTTACGTATTCCAAGGTCTTTCCAAAGAAGTTCTTCTTGCTCGGGAAGTATGTTTTCAGGTTGCGCACCTTCAATACAGGCTCCTGCGTTTCCATATCGGCCATGCGAGCTTGAGTCTGCTCTGTGGTTACGATACGTTGGGTGATCAACTTATCCATTGAGCTTTCCAACTCTATCAATTCGCCATCCTTTTCTACCATGAAATCGGCCACAGTTGGTAGCTTGCTCAAACGAAGATCGAGCGGTGGGCGACAAGATAGAAGTCCCTTAGTATAAGGGTGCTTAGGGTTGCTGAAGATGTCGTAAACCGTTCCTTGTTCTACAATATCTCCCTTATACATCACTATCACTCTATCAGCTATCTCAGCAATAACTCCAAGGTCGTGCGTGATGAAGATGATGGACATATCATTTTCATCGCGCAGCCCGCGCATCAAGTCCAAAATAGTATCCTGAACCGTAACGTCTAATGCCGTTGTAGGCTCATCCGCTATCAAAATTCCGGGGTTGCACGACATCGCCATGGCTATCATCACCCTTTGCTTCTGCCCACCTGATATTTGGTGAGGGTATGCTTTTAAGATACGTTCTGGTGTAGGTAGTTGTACTTTTTTGAATAACTCCAAGGTTATCTCAGCGGCTTCTTTCTTTGTTTTCTTTTGATGCAGGATGATCGCCTCCATCACTTGGTCGCCACAAGTAAATACAGGGTTCAACGAAGTCATCGGCTCTTGAAAGATCATCGAGATCTCGTTACCTCGATATTTCCGCATTTCAGACTCATCTAGGTCTAGCAAGTTGACTGGCGAGCCGTTCTTAGGGTTGTAGATTATCTCCCCCGCAGCTATTTTTCCTGGCGGGTTGGGTATCAAACGCATAACCGACAAAGAGGTAACTGACTTACCAGATCCAGACTCTCCCACTATACCAATGGTCTCCCCACGATTCAAGTGAAAATCCACGCCTTTTACTGCTTTTACATAGCCTTCTTCGGTGTGGAATTCGGTAACCAATCCACGCACATCTAATATCCGGTTGTCATCCATAGTCTAAACTTTGTCTAATGGGCTAAGTTAAGGATAATGGATGGGCTATACAAAGCTTGAAAATATGGCTGATACTCAATAAATATTGATGAGTTCGAAGTAATCGCGAAGGGTTATAAGCCACATATCTTGGGTAGGCTTATCGTCTGCATATTGTACCCAATTGCCTTTTCTATCTTTTAGTTCCAAAGCAGTGCGATCTTTCAGCCAAACATATACTGTTGATGTAAAAGCGAATTGCCCGCGTCTATTGTTAGGTGGCCAATAGATTACTTCCACACTACCCTCTTTCGGTTGGTTTCTGGCAAATATGGTGTCTCCAGTAGCATAATGCTCGCCAGGCTCAATAAGCACATAGGCTTCGTCGTGCAACCAATTATCAGCTATACGTAATTGTAAATATGGCTCTCCCTTATCTTTGGGCGACTTGCGATAGGTGTAGAGATCGATCTTGTTAGCCCCTTCGGTTTTGTTGTAGTAAATGCTCTTCATGTTATTGAAAAAGAGCTTTGAATCTACCGTAGTACGAAACTCCTGTTTGGCAAAGTCAATAGTATTCACTTTATTCTCATAAGTGCATGTGAATAGGAAAGCCAGTAGCAAGAAGACCTCAAAAATGCGAAGACGAGAAAACATACATGCAAAACCCTTTTAGCACAACAATGTTTGAGAAGTCATGAAGATAAAATTAGCGGGAATAGATTACGGGAGTAAATTGGCAGGCACCACAGCCATATGTATTGGCAGCAGCCCAGGCCGCCATAAGATCATACAAAGCGAGAAAAAGAAAGATGCTGACAAGTTCATTTTAGACAACATTAAACAACTACAACCCGACTTGGTGGCAATTGATGCGCCATTGAGTTTACCTGGTGTATATTTCCAGCCGCAAACCTTCCGCGATTTCTTTTACCGAGAAGGTGATAAGGAATTGAAAGCCATGTCGCCCATGTTTTTGGGTGGGCTGACCGCTAGGGCTATGAAGCTGAAATATGAATTGGCAAAGTTGAATATTGCCCCCATAGAGGTTTATCCAGCGGCATTGGCAAGGGAGTTTACGTTAGATCAACAGGGGTATAAAAAGTCGGACAAAGCTTTAGACCAATGTTTACTGTCGCTAAAGCAACAGACTGAATTAAAAATCGGCAAAAAAAGCGTAACGAATTGGCATCAATTTGACTCTGTATTGGCGTGGTGCAGCGGTTGGCGGTACCTTCAGCAGCAGTTTGAGATATATGGACATGAGGAGGAAGGGCAGATTATTGTTTGATTCAAGTAAAGCAAACAACTACAATGGCTGAATACTCACTTTGGGCATTTGAGGAATACCCTCTACTGGATGGTATTTATACGCTTCGAATATAACGCAGTCAGCATCTCGTAATAAACCTGGTAAAACAATACTAGATATCAATGCCATACCTACGCGCTCTTCTCGCATAGCTTCTTCGTCATTAAAATCAACTTTAGTCACATATTTGAGCTGTGGACATAGCCCATACCCAGAATTTCCAACAAAAAACTCAAATAATTCTGGTTCAGTTGAAATCATATCATAAACAAACGGGTTCTCAAATTCCTTATCGATTTTTTCTTTTATTGCACCATGTAACAAGGCTATACTGTCAGTGATGGAATAACTCATGTAAGGGTTGTTGGTCTGATCAAAACTTTTTGCTGTACTTATGTTCATCCATGCGCCTACCCAAAGGCTATCTAAAACATCTTGTTTAGCTGCCTGAAAAAGCTCGGGAGCAGTTTTTGTTTTGGCCGCATAATTAGTAGTAACATGGAGCATTTGCAATCTATAACCAGAGGAAGTGTTAACGTAAAACAGCATTAACAGCGTGCTCATATTCTTTGACGGTACTTTAAGCAATGAAACGTAAGTTTCTTTGGCGGTTACTTGATAGGGAATAGTGTAACTAAAAGGACGCGGTTTTTCTACCTTGATACCTGAGGGAATATTTATTTTTTCATTTGTTTGCAAAAACTGGTCTACTACCACTACCTCGCCCTTATCAATCAAGTTGCTAAGTCCCATCACAAGAGAGTTAATTGGTGGGGAGTGCTCAATCATTCCAGGGGTACAAATCTTTTCAAGTAACCCTCCTTTTCGCTCAAAAATCGCCTCTGTAACTATAGCATTCAGTTGTCTTATCTCATTTTGAAGTTCCATAGGAATTTCTTCATTAGAAAGGGTGGTGTTCTTGTTTGTAGTGATACCAATGCTATTGCAGGAAGTGAGGGCGAGGTTGAACAAGAGAACTAAAAAAACAACAAGATATGGCGGATAGAATTTCACGACACTTATTTAGAAGAACAAATATAAGCACCTAAAATTACTCTATCGTAAGCTTCCTTGTCTCCGTATTATCACCAATACGCAGCTTGTAGAAATACACCCCTGGATTAAGATCGGAAGCATCTACTGGGAAGCTGTAACTACCAGCTTTCAATATACCGTCAAAGTAAGATTCTAATTCGTTCCCAAGGGGGTCGAATAACTTGAGGCTTACTTCATTATCACCTGATAAGCTGAAACTGATATTGGCTGGTTTTTGCCCTTTGTATACGGTAATATTGCCTTGCAGCTTTCCATCGTTTAAGCCTATAGTGGCTATGTCGTTACAATCGTCTTGGTAAAAATTAGCTACTACTTCTTTCGCCTCTAATATCATCGGCTGCAGCTCTTTTAAGTCACCATATGTGGCAAAAACGGCTGCTACTCCCTTACAAGTATTTATCCATGGCGTAAAGCCGCGTGCACCTTGGCTGCTGATCTCTGTAGCAATATCGTCGTTTATCTGTATGCGATCTAACCATGTTCCCAAGCCATAGTAACGTGAGTTTTGGGCTGAAGTAAAGCGGTAGGGCGTATAACCCACAGGTATATCCCCCGTTTGATCACTTATCATTTCCTCTACCATTTCGGTGCTTAATACTCGGCGGCCATTTACTGTGCCGTTATGGAGTACCATGTGCAAGAATTTCATGTAGTCGCCCGCAGTTCCATAGGCACCATCGCCAATGTTTTTATACGCTTTGTTCCCAAAATCGGTATTGGTCATACCGCAAGGGTCGGCAATTTTTTCTTTGAAAAGGGTTTCCCAGCTTTTACCAGTAATCACCTCCACCACTCTTGCAGCTACTTGAAAAGAATTTCCACCATAGTTGAACTCTGCGCCAGGCATGGCATTTAATTTCATGGTAGCAATTTTGTCTACAGAGGCTTTTAGATCTAACGTTTTATTCTTGATGTAGATAGAATTCGTTGGCAGCCCACTAGTATGCGATAGTAACTGGCGGATGGTCATTTTAGCCTTATCGCCCTTAAATTGAGGTAGGTATTTACCTATAGGTTCATCTAATTGAATCTTACCTTCATCCACTACTGCCAATACCGTTGCGGCTGACAGCCATTTAGCCGCTGAAGCTACTTTTACTTTTTTCTGCCCAGTTCCTTTCGGGAAATTACGCTCGTAAACTACTTTCCCATCCTTAGTAATTAGCATATCAGCCTTGCCTATATCTTCACCATACTGGTTAAACATACGGTTTAGCTCGCCCGACAGCTGAGCTTGTAATGCGAGCGGTAGCAGCAATACAGCGATAAAGGATATGGTAAAAAAGTGTTTCACAGGGCTGAAATAGCAAAAACTACGCCAGTAATAATATATAGTTATGCTGCAAATTTAAGGCTTTCGGAATGCTTAGGAACAACTTACCCCAATAGTTGTTAAGAACACACTAAAGTATTGACCTTCAAATGACCCACAAAAAACTACGGATAATCCTCGGCGACCAGCTGAACCACCAACACAGTTGGCTAAGTAAAGTGGATGACGATGTGCTGTATGTACTAATGGAAGTTAGGCAAGAAACCGACTATGTAAAACATCATGTGCAGAAGGTAGTAGCCTTTTTTCTAGCCATGAGAGCATTTGCTGATTATTTGCAGAAAGAAGGTCACCAAGTAAAATACTTTAAGCTAGATGATGATGATAACGAACAGAACATCACCAAGAATTTAAAGGCTTTAGTAAAAAAGCATTCCATTGAGAAAGTAGAATATCAATTGCCTGATGAGTATAGACTTGACCAGCAAATGCAAAAGCTGGAAAGTGAGCTAGGTGTTGAAGTTGAAGGCTTTGATACCGAGCATTTCTATACGGAGCGCTTGGAAATGGAAGAGTTCTTTGAAGGAAAAAAGACCTACCTGATGGAAAACTTCTACCGCCACATGCGCAAAAAGCATGGGGTGATGATAGAGGGCAATGACCAACCAGCAGGTGGACAATGGAACTACGATAAAAATAATCGAAAAAAGATACCCAGAAACCATGTAATAGACTCGCCAAAGCTATTTGAACGGGATGTTACCGAGTTAGCTGAACTACTAGAAGAAGCTGGAGTGGAAACCATTGGCAAGCTAGATAAGGGACAGTTCATTTGGCCCATCACTAGAGAAGAGGGACTGGAAATGCTAGACCATTTTGTGAGTGAACGACTAGTACATTTCGGAGATTTTCAGGATGCTTTAGATACGCGATATTGGTCGGCCTATCACAGTAGGTTATCGTTTTTGATGAACGTAAAACTACTCTCGCCAAAAGAGGTGGTTGATACTGTGGTTGCCCGTTGGGAAGATGACCGCACGAACATTAACATATCGCAGGTAGAAGGTTTTGTGCGACAAGTTCTGGGTTGGCGTGAATATATGCGGGGCATCTACTGGGCTAAAATGCCTGAATACGCCACGAAGAATTATTTTGACCACCAGAAAGAATTACCAGACTATTTCTGGACTGGCGAAACCAAGATGAACTGCATGAAGCAAGCCATTGGTCAGTCGCTGGATTTCGCCTACGCGCATCACATCCAACGATTGATGGTAACGGGCAATTTTGCGCTATTAGCGGGTATAAGTCCAGATGAGTTGGATGAATGGTACTTAGGCATTTACATTGATGCTATTGAGTGGGTAGAAATTACAAATACACGAGGCATGAGTCAGTTTGCAGATGGTGGCATTGTAGGTAGCAAGCCCTATGTATCTAGCGCCAACTACATCAATAAAATGGGTAACTATTGTAGCGACTGTAACTACTCCAAAACAAAGAAATATGGTGAAGGGGCTTGTCCATTCAATAGCTTATACTGGCATTTCTATGAGCGCAATCGCGATAAGTTGGGCAATAACCCACGCATAGGGATGATGTATCGTGTGCTAGATAAAATAGATGGCGAAGAGCGTGGTAAAATACTAGACCAAGCCGAGCACTACCTCGAAAATATACAAACACTTTAATGAAGATATACTTAGAAACAGAAGTAAAAGGCACACCAGCAGAGGTGTTTAAAGGCTTTAACGAAACTCTTTTCTTAAAACTAGCACCACCCTTTCCGCCCTTCAAGTTGGAACGATTTGATGGTTGCAAAACAGGTGATGAAGTTCACCTGAAACTTTGGGCTGGCTATAAATGGGAGAACTGGATAAGTATTATTACAGATGACGGCACTTCTGAAGAAGAGATCTTTTTTGTTGATGAGGGCACAAAACTGCCACCTTTCTTATCTTTCTGGAAACACCAACACCGCATGAAAAAGAGCGCCAACGGTACTACCATAATCGACGATATAGAATTCCAATCACCAGCTAAAATTCTCGATTACTTACTCTATCCCGTGATGTATGCTCAATTTGCTTATCGCGGACCAGTTTACCGAAAAGTATTTGGATGAAACAGGCAATTGTAGTTGGTGCAGGAGTTGGTGGTATGGCTACGGCCATACGTTTAGCCGATAAAGGCTATAAAGTAGCCGTATATGAGGCCAACCCCTACCCTGGCGGAAAACTTACCGAAGTAAGTAAAGACGGTTTCCGTTGGGATGCTGGACCCTCGCTTTTCACGCTGCCCAATTTGGTAGATGAGTTGGTTGAATTAGCCGCTGATAAGAACGCTATCGAATTCGACTATGAGCAACTACCCGTTATCACCAAATATTTTTACCCTGACAATGTAACTGTTGATGCTTACAGCGATGTAAATGACTTTGCAGAAGAACTAGAAAACAAACTTGGAGAGAAGAAAGAACGGGTACTTAAGTTCTTAGAACTAAGTAAAGAAAAGTATGACCTCACCGCCGATCTTTTTCTCTTTTCATCGCTACACAAACTCTCTACTTATTTAAAGCCAAAGGTATTGGGCTTGGGGCTAAAGCTTCATCGCCTGAATATGCTCACCAGCATGGCGAAGTATAACAAGAAGTTTTTTGAGCATCCCCTAACCGCTCAGCTATTTAATAGATATGCCACCTATAACGGATCGGACCCCTATAAGGCACCAGCTACGTTAAACATCATTCCCCACTTAGAACATAATGTAGGCGCTTACTTCCCCAAAGGGGGCATGTACACCATTACCAAAACACTTACCCAAGTGGCAGAAAGTAAAGGCGTGAAATTTCATTTTGGCAAACCCGTTCAAGAAATAGTAGTAGAAGGAAAACTGCTTAAAGGAATAAAAGTAGCAGGTGAACTAAAAGAGGCTGATATAGTAGTGAGCGATACAGACATCGTAAATACCTACCGACGACTGCTACCCGATGTAAAAGAGCCAAAATTCATCACAGGGCAACCACGTTCCAGTTCTGCCCTGATATTCTATTGGGGTATTAAAAAGGAATTTCCTGATCTGGACGTGCACAACATCCTTTTCTCTGAAGATTACAAAACCGAATTTGAGCACCTATTCGATCAGCAAACAATTTACGATGACCCCACCGTATACATATATATAAGTAGCAAGCGCTGCCCCGATGATGCACCAGCGGGTATGGAGAATTGGTTTACTATGATAAACGTACCCAACAATACTGGTCAAGATTGGGAAGAACTGAAGAAGAAGGCACGGGCAACTATATTGAAAAAGCTAGAGCATAAGTTCGGGTATTCTATTGAAAATCTCATTGTATCTGAAGATGTGTTGGACCCTATAACTATTGAGCAGCGCACCTCTTCTCACCAAGGATCATTGTATGGAAACAGCAGCAATAATGTGTTCGCTGCATTTTTACGACATTCTAATTTTTCATCGCGCATAAAGGGTTTGTATTTTTGTGGCGGTAGCGTTCACCCGGGTGGTGGCATTCCTTTATGCTTAGCCTCGGCAAAGATCGTTGCCAACCTTATTGATGACCAACACTAGATCAACCAACATCCAACGCTGGCTTCCTTTGGCTTTAGGTGGTGTATTAGCCATCAATCATGCCGTGGGCATAGCTGGTTTTATGCACCCCGAATTCAGGGAGCTTTTTCAGCAGTTAACCCCACTCAACCTATTATTTACCGCTGCAGTTCTATTCTTCTTTCACCAACCATGGAGCGCTAAGTTTATCGCTTATATAACAGCGGTAGGTTTGGCAGGTTATGGTGTAGAAGTACTTGGAGTGCACACAGGTGTAATTTTCGGTGAGTATCAATATGGCGCTACACTAGGCCCAAAAGTATTTGATGTGCCACTTATGATAGGTGTGAACTGGATGGTGCTGGTGTACGCTACAGGAGTAGTAGTGGGTAGTTTTGTAAAACAACCCATCCTTCGTGCTGCCTTAGCGGCTAGCTTAATGGTATTGTTAGATGTATTTATGGAACCCTTTGCCATTGCAAGCGATATGTGGTCTTGGGCGGAAAACACAATACCTGTGCAAAACTATATTGCCTGGTGGATCATCTCTTTTATTCTTCTTCTACCTCTTTCCTACTTCTTCCAAAAAGCTAAGAATCCTTTAGCCGCGCCAGTTTACCTTATTCAATTATTCTTTTTCCTCCTTCTGTGGATACTATTTTAGCATTTTGTTTAACAATAGTGTAATTTAGTTTAAACAAATTTCAATTTGAGTGTTTACCCATAGATGGAAAATAGATACGCCATAAAAGATCTGGAAGGAATTTCAGGAGTTAAAAGCCACACCATAAGAATGTGGGAGCAGCGCTATGCGCTTTTTACACCTAAGCGTACCGAAACCAATATTCGTTATTACGATAACGAAGACTTGAGAAAGCTACTAAAGGTAGGAGTACTGAACAGAAATGGCATCAAGATATCGAAGATAGCTAAGATGAGTTCTGAAGAGATGGACCTACAAGTAGCGGCTTGTACGTCGGGGGAAAATGAAGACCATCGTGATCAAATAACCTCTTTGAAACTAGCCATGCTAGAATTGGATGAGGTGCTTTTTGAGAAAGTTCTTTCCTCCAATATATTGAAATTTGGCTTTGAAGAGACCATGCTAGAAATAGTATATCCCTTCTTAAGAAAAGTGGGCGACATGTGGTTATATGGCTCTGTAAGCCCCGCGCAAGAACACTTTATCAGTAATTTGATACGCCAGAAGATCATAGTAGCTATTGATGCTATCCCCATTAAATACACAGCAGATGGTAAAAGCGTAATACTATTTAGCCCTATACATGAACACCACGAACTCGGTTTACTGTTTGCATCTTATGTATTTAAGAAACGAGGGGTGCACACTATATACTTGGGTTCAGATGTTCCAATGGAGAATGTTAAAGAAGTGTATGAATCACATCAACCTTCTCATGTTTTCTGTGCCATCACCGCCACTCCTTCAGCCTTTGAAGTACAGAAGTATATTAACGAATTAGCCCAAGACCTTAAAAAAGCTCAACTAGTTCTTACTGGGCTACAAGTACACAATACAGCTATTGAGATGCCAAAGAATGCCATGGTAATGAAAACCATGGCCGACACCACAGAACTAGCCAATCAGCTAGGACAAGTTTCTGTCAGGAAAGTGTCATAAAGTAAAACTGTTTAACCTTTGTGCAAAAAAGGTTAAACAAAATTTGGTTGCCACTTCGGGATCTCCTACATTTGACATGAATCAAAAACGAATGTGATGTCAATAAAAGAATTCCGTTCAGAAGTAGTAGATCTTACTAGTACATTACGCCCTTTCGCATTGAACTTAACCCGCGATGGAGAAGATGCAAGCGACCTTTTACAAGAAACAATGTTACGTGCTATCACGAACCAAGATAAATTCCGCGATGGAACTAACCTAAAAGCATGGTTATTCACCATTATGCGTAACATCTTTATCAATAACTACCGCCGCAAGAGCAAGCGCAACACTATAGTAGACCAAACAGAAAATCAATACTATTTAAATTCTGCTGAGAACGCTATCGATAATGCAGCTACTCGCAGTTTTGTGATGAAAGATGCGATGCGTGCCATCAATAATCTATCTAATGATTACCGCATACCTTTCATGATGCACTATGAAGGATTTAAGTATCATGAAATTGCAGACAAATTACGTTTGCCTTTAGGTACAGTTAAAAGCCGCATTTTCTTCGCTCGTAAAGAGTTGAAAGAGCAACTAAAAGTGTACGCTAAGAACGACTAAACCGCTATCAGCTAAAAGATAATAAGGGCAATGCTAAACCAAGCATTGCCCTTTTTGTTGTACCCTCGTTCTCAAACGAATAGGTATGGCAAAAACAGTAATAGTAATTGGTTCAGGCTTTGCAGGTTTATCAGCAGCATGCGGATTAGCGCAGAAAGGCTATAAAGTAACCCTACTGGAAAAGAATGAAGGCCCGGGTGGTAGAGCAAGTAAATTTGAAGTAGACGGCTATACCTTTGATATGGGACCAAGCTGGTATTGGATGCCAGGTGTTTTTGAAGAATTTTTTGCCCGTTACGGTAAAAAGGTAAGCGACTACTACGACCTTATCCGCTTAGACCCCGGTTACCGCATCTATTTTGGGGAAGACGATATTACCGACATCCCTGCCAAGATGGAAGACTTGGAAGCACTATTTGAAAGCTTTGAGCCAGGAAGTAGCAAAGCCCTAAAGAAATTTATGGACGAAGCGGCCTACAAATATGAAGTAGGCATAAATGAGTTGGTTCGCAAACCCAGCCGCTCGGTGTTTGAGTTTGCTGATGTGCGGATACTAATGGGTTTATTCCGTTTACAGTTGTTAAGTTCTATCCGCAGCCACGTGCAGAAGCTATTTAAGCACGATAAAATCAGGAAGATCTTAGAGTTTCCCGTGTACTTTTTGGGAGCATTACCAGAGAACACCCCTGCCCTATATAGTCTAATGAACTATGCCGACCTTAAACTAGGTACTTGGTACCCACAGGGTGGCATGCACAAGATCATTGAAGGCATGGTAAGCGTCGCAGAAGAGCTAGGTGTAGACATCAAATACAACCAAAATGTAAAAGCTATAAACATAACGGGGAAGGCAGCTAAAGAGGTAGTTACCGATACGGACACCTTTGCCTGCGATGCCGTAGTAGCTGGTGCAGATTATCACCACGTAGAACAACACATATTAGAACCACAATACCGCAAATACAGTCCTGAGTATTGGGATAAGCGGGTAATGGCACCTTCTAGTTTGATATTCTACTTAGGGGTAAACAAGCGGTTAGAAGGGCTTGAGCATCACAACTTGTTCTTCGATAAAAGCTTTGAGGTATTTGCTGATGAAATATACACTGACCCAAAGTGGCCTAGCGAACCGCTTTTCTATGTATGCTGTAACTCAAAAACCGACCCATCGGCAGCACCAGAAGGGCATGAGAATGTTTTTGTACTAATACCAGTTGCACCAGGCTTGGAAGATAAGGAAGAACTCCGCGAGAAGTATTACGATATGGTAATGGAGCGCTTAGAGAAAATGACCAAGCAAAACATCCGCAACCATGTAGTGTATAAACGTGGTTTTGCCCACAAGGACTTTAAAGACCGCTACAATGCTTTTAAAGGCAATGCCTATGGCTTAGCGAATACGCTGCTACAAACGGCAATTTTCAAGCCTTCGTTAAAGAGCAGTAAGGTTGATAATTTATATTATACAGGACAGTTAACCGTGCCGGGGCCGGGCGTTCCACCCTCTCTAATCTCAGGGCAAGTAGTGGCTGAAGAGCTTTACAAAGAGATGAAGCCTTAAACATTATTGAAACGCCTATGTTATAGGCTATATAATCTCCCTTATCATGATGGAACTCTATCGTCATACTACATTTGAGTGCAGCAAGCTTATCACTAAGCACTACAGCACGTCGTTTACCTTAGGTATTCGTACGTTGGATAAAAGCTTGCATGAGTCTATTTATGCTATTTATGGCTTTGTACGCTATGCGGATGAGATAGTAGATACGTTTCACTCGTTCGACAAAGCAAAATTGCTAGAGAACTATAAGAAGGAGACCTACAAAGCAATAGAAGAAGGCATTAGTCTGAACCCAGTGATACATGCCTTTCAAGATGTTGTGAACAGATATAATATCGAACATGACCTGATAGAAGCTTTTTTACACAGCATGGAAATGGATCTGCACCAAAGTACTTACGAAGATCGCGATGAGTACGAAGAATACATTTACGGATCAGCTGAAGTAGTTGGTTTGATGTGTTTGCGTGTATTCTGTGATGGTGAAGATGCTTGTTACAATTCGCTAAAGGATGGAGCACGCTCACTAGGTGCTGCCTTCCAAAAGGTGAATTTCCTAAGAGATATGAAAAGTGACCATATTGAGCGCGGGCGAGTTTATTTCCCAGGAGTTCAATTCACTGAGTTCAACAACTTTGTGAAAAAGCAGATAGAGGACGATATTCAGGCAGATTTTGACGCAGCTTATGAAGCTATTGTTCGCTTACCTAAAAAAGCTAAGTTGGGCGTGTATCTAGCTTATGTATATTACCTTACCCTTTTTAAGAAAATAAAAAATGCCAATGCTGACCTTGTTCAGCAGGAACGTATCCGTGTTCCCGACCACAGAAAGCTTGGCCTTTTATTACAGACATACTTGAAAAGTGGTCTCAACCTTATTTAAGATCTAGTCGTGAAAAAATTATTGTTCGTAGCCCTTCTGGGGCTTTTCTATTCTATTTCCTTAGCGCAAGACGGCCTTATTAAAGGAAAAGTAACCGATGAACTAACGAACGACCCCGTAGCCTTTGCTAATGTGGTTATTCAAGGCCAAACTACAGGTACAACTACCAACCTTGACGGTAATTACGAATTGACTGGTTTAGAACCTGGTCTTTACAATTTGGAGGTCTCCTTCTTAGGTTATCAAACCAAGGTGCTTTTTGAAATTCAAGTAACGAAGAATAGAAGCGCGTTAGTAGATGTCAAATTAGCAGAATCTACTGAACAGTTAGAAGAGGTAGTAGTGCAGACTTCTGCTTTTGAGCGTTCTATTGAGAGCCCTGTTTCAGTACGTAGCATTGGTACAAATGAAATACAACGTTATCCAGGAGGTAACCGTGACATCTCTAAGGTTATACAGTCACTACCCGGTGTAGCCTCTACAGTTTCTTTCCGAAACGACATCATCATTCGTGGTGGGGCACCTAACGAGAATCGCTTCTATTTAGATGGAATTGAAGTACCTGTTATCAATCACTTCTCTACCCAAGGTGCATCTGGTGGTCCTGTTGGTATGATAAATGTCGATTTCATCAAAAATGTGGAATTCTATACAGGAGCATTTCCAGCTAATAGAGGAAACACCCTTAGCTCGTTAATGGAATTTGACTTGATAGATGGGCGGAGTGATAGACTTGCAGCTACTTTCACCGTAGGTGCAAGCGAGATAGGAGCTTCTTTACAAGGGCCTTTAACTAAAAAGAAAAAGTCGACATTTATTCTCTCTATTCGTCCTTCATACCTACAGTTCTTATTCCAATTATTGGAGCTTCCTTTCTTACCGGTATACAACGACATCCAATTCAAAACTGCTATTGAGATAAATGAGAAAAGCGACCTGACCATCTTGGGGCTAGGAGCTTACGACAACTTCGATCTTAACCTAGATGCGAACGAAACGGATGACCAACGATTTTTACTGGGCACGTTACCAGAGCAGATACAGTGGAATTATACCATTGGCGCCAAGTATCGCCGCTTCTTAGATAACGGATATATTATAGTTGTAGCCAGCAGAAATCACTTAGATAATGAAGCATTTAAGTATGCCGATAATGATAAGAGCTCAGAAGATAATCTGATATTGAACTACCGCTCTCAAGAAATAGAGAATAAGTTACGTTTTGAACATACTACTCGTAAAGCAGGCTTCAAGATCAATTACGGAGTAGCTTACGAATTCGTGCAGTATACAAATACTACAGAAACAATAGTTACTAATATAGATGGCAACATTCCTGTCAACTTCAGTTCCGATGTTAATTTTAACAAGTACGGATTCTTTGCTCAGGTAAGTAAGGGTTTCTTTAGTGATAGATGGAAAGTATCCTTAGGCTTCCGTGCTGATGGTAATGATTACAATGGAGAAATGGCCAACCCATTCAAGCAGTTCTCCCCTCGCCTATCTTCTTCCGTAGCTATTACCGATTTCATGAACTGGAACTCGAACATTGGTATCTACTACCAACTTCCTCCATACACTACGTTAGGCTTCCGCGATAATAGTGGCACTTTGGTCAATCAAAACCGCTTAGATTATATCTCATCTACTCACTTTGTAACAGGCTTTGATCTTACCACCAAATTCAATGCTCAGTTCGCAGTAGAAGGTTTCTTCAAGCTCTACCAAGACTACCCATTCCTATTGAATGATAGCATTACACTAGCCAATTTAGGTGGCGATTTTGGTGTAATTGGCAACGAGCCCGCTTCTTCTCAAAGCGATGGCAGAGCTTATGGAGTAGAATTGTTTTACCAGCAAAAGTTATTCAAGGGTTTCTTTGGTATCATCTCTTACACCTTTGTGCGCAGTGAATTTCAAGACAAAAATGGTGATTACGTGCCTACCACTTGGGATAACAGGCACTTAGTGAGCTTAACCTTCGGAAAGAAATTTAAACGTAATTGGGAAATAGGCCTACGTTGGAGATTATTAGGTGGTACACCATTCACTCCTTTTGATCAAGACTTCAGTTCCATTGTCGGAAATTGGAATCAGAATGGAAGGGCATTGCCTAATTATGATCTTTTGAATACAGAGCGATTGAAAACCGCCCATCAGTTAGATGTTAGGGTAGATAAGAAATGGTTTTTCGAACGCTGGAGTTTGAATGTGTATTTAGATATTCAAAACGCTTACAACTTAGAATATCAACTACAGCCGAATGTAACGCTAGATCTAGATGCTAACAATGAGCCAGTTATTCTAAACCCGAACGCACCTGAAGGAGAGCAGCGTTACCGCACCAAGTTGATAGATAACCCTGCTGGCACACTCATTCCATCCATTGGTATTATTGTAGAGTTGTAAGATGCACTTAGCCATGCAACTTTAGTATTAGTGTGCACGTCTAAGT
The DNA here is from genome assembly GCA_964352775.1 of uncultured Chitinophagaceae bacterium. Lineage (GTDB taxonomy): Bacteria > Bacteroidota > Bacteroidia > Chitinophagales > CAIOSU01 > CAYGTK01. The sequence goes on along the minus strand of CAYGTK010000005.1, from coordinate 40,912 downwards.
CAAGTAGGCAATGATTTTTACGTAATTTCAAACTACTTTTGTTATTCTATCGTTTAAGGAATGATGCAGCGCACGCTATTAGCTTTTATTACTATTCTGTTACTTGGTTTTTCGGCCTCAGCACAAACTATTGTGATGAACCCTTCCGCAGAACCTGAGCTTAAGGGCATTCTGTTCAATAACGAATGGAGTGCAGGTGCAAGGCTGTATAGCAATGGCTGGGGAGTATTTGGCGAACGTACTTGGATACCAAGCATTCGCAAGAGTAGATTCCTTCGGGTTGAATTTCAAGAGATAAAGGACTTTAGAGATAAAAAACAGTCTGCCGAGTTAGCATTTTTCGGCCCTGGATTGGAAAACCCAAAAGATTTCTTTTTTGGTAAGCAGAACCAGTTCTATGTATTACGCATAGGAATGGGGCAAAAGCGAGTATTGGGAGAAAAAGCAGAGAAGAACGGTGTTCGCCTATCTTTTGTATGGGAAGGTGGTTTATCACTAGGTTTCCTTAAGCCTTATTACTTAGACCTAGCTTATCCCCTACCTGAAGGGTCGAACGGTAACTCGCAGAGCTTTGTTATACTTACGCAACGGTATACCGAAGCGAATAAAAATGTATTTACTGATTGGTTCTCCATTGCAGGAGCATCAGGTTGGGGAAATGGATTTAGCGAGATAGAACCCGTACCAGGTGGTTATGGTAAGATAGGATTGAGTTTCGATTGGGCAAGCAACGATGATTTTGTAAAATCGTTGGAAGCAGGCTTTCAGTTAGATGTTTATTACAAGCGAATACCTTTGTCGGTGTTAGAAGATAATAAGCCCTTTTTTATGGGGGCATATATTGGTTTTCAATTTGGTAAGCGTTGGCTAAACCAGAAGAATTTATGATAGAACTACCAGTAATAGAGAGCAAGAAGGAACGTGTACGCAAGCCTGATTGGTTACGCGTAAAACTGCCTACTGGGCAGAACTACAAACACGTGCGCAGTTTGGTAGACGAGTATAAACTACATACCATTTGCGAAAGTGGCAATTGCCCTAACATGGGCGAATGCTGGGGTGCAGGTACCGCTACCTTTATGATATTGGGTAACGTGTGTACCCGATCTTGCTCGTTTTGTGCCGTGAAGACCGGTCGCCCTACAGAATTGGATTGGGATGAACCACAGCGCGTAGCCGAGGCCATTAAACTAATGAGCGTGAAACACGCCGTATTAACATCCGTAGATCGTGATGAATTGAAGAATGGCGGGTCGAAAGTATGGGCGGCCACAGTGCGAGCTATTCGTGAGATAAGCCCTGAAACAACGCTAGAAACTTTAGTGCCTGACTTTAAAGGCAACAGAGATAGTGTAGAAGATATTATTGAGGTGGCACCAGAGGTGATATCGCATAATATGGAAACGGTAGAGCGATTATATCGCCTTGTACGTCCGCAGGCTAAATACCAACGCAGCTTGGATGTTATTCAACAATTGAATGAAGGTGGCATGCGCACCAAAACTGGCATAATGGTAGGCCTTGGCGAAAAGCAAGAAGAAGTATTTAAAGTAATGGACGACTTGGTAGCTCATGGTTGCCACATATTGACCATAGGCCAATACTTACAACCCACAAAAATGCACTTAGAGGTGGCTGAATATGTTCACCCAGACATATTCGCCTTATACAAGGAAGAAGGCCTTAAACGCGGCTTAAAATACGTGGAGAGCGGTCCTTTGGTCCGTTCATCGTATCATGCGGAGCGCCATGTGAACGTCCCTATCTAAGAAATTACTGTAAGCAACATAAAAAAGCCCCATCAGACCTATCTGATGGGGCTTTTTTGTTAAGTCATGTTCCTTCCCTTTCTATTGCATCAGTTAACCTATGTATTCCATTCAAAGCAAGCTCGATAATATCCTTATCACATCAAGACAACAGCTAAGGGAAAACAAAAAACCCCTCTAACCAAAAGGCTAAAGGGGTTTAATTTATGGTCGTAGACCTAGAGGTCTAGTTTCCTCCGGTGTATACCAGTTTATGGATGTAGGTCTGATCGCCAATGGTCAATCGGAAGAAGTACATGCCTCGGGCAACCAAGGTATTGTCTCTATCTCCGTTATTCCATTTCACCACTTTGTGACCTGCTGTTTGCATTTCACCATCAATGATGTTGATCTCGCGACCTGCCATGTCGTACACTTTAAGTGATACTTCGGTGGCTCTATCCAAGTCGTACTCGAATGTTACGTGGCTGGTGAATGGATTCGGATAAACACGAACATCGTGCTCCTCTCCTATCACATCCGCAATTCCAGTACAAACCTCAACTCTTACGAATTTGGTAATTGAATCACATCCATCTGGACCTGTATAGCTTACTGAATAAGCTCCTGGCAATAATCCTTTCGGAGACCAAGCGCTATCTGTAACTCCAACTCCTGTGAATGTACCACCTGCAGGAATTCCAGTAAGAACTACCACATCATCGGTGTTACAGTAGATACTATCCAATCCTGTGAAGTCAAGCGGTCCAGCAGGTTGCGTAGTGAAAATAGTGATGGTAGCCGTGTTCTGACAACCATTACTATCCGTTACTAGTACCGTTACATCTGTGGTATCGTCAATGAACAAGGTGATTTTATCGCCCGTCAATCCAAAGCCCCAGTTATAGCTCACACCACCACCAGCACTGAACGTTACCGCACTACCTTCACAAGTAACCGTATCGGTTGCAGCTATAGTAGCATTAGGTAATGGATTAACCACAACCGTTACACTATCAACTCCTGGACAAACATTCGTATCAGTCACAGTAACTACATAAGTAGTAGTTACTAGAGGCGATACAACTGTAGCGAAGGTATTCGCACCATTGCTCCACTCATAAGTGAATCCACCAGATGCAGTTAACAATGCCGTTTCACCAGCACAGATAGTATCTCCCATTCCAGCATTCGCAATCGGAGCATTAAGCACCCCGATAACAATACCAGAAGAAGTCAAGTCAGAACAGTTATTGCTCATCTGTACATTGTAAATACCAGCATCATTATCAGTGATGTTATTCAATACCAATACACTGTCGGTAGCACCTGCTATGGTATCGCCATCCAATGTCCATTGGTAAGTGATAGGCTGCGCGCCAGTCACATCAATAAACAAGGTATCGCTTGAACCTTCACATAAGAATCTGTTAAGACTGATACCAGTTACCTGGATAGAATCGTAAGTGATCGTGATATTGAACGTACAAGTATCACTATTACCTACAGTATCTATAGCTATATAGCTGATACTTGATGTACCAGTAGGGAAGAAGCTACCGCTAGGTAAGCCAGTCAACTGGTAAACAGTATCAACTCTACAGTTATCTGTAGCGGTAGCATCAGCAAAGTTTACAATGGCACCACATACTCCAGGATCAGCAGCTTGTATGATACTTGGTACACAAGTAACAACCGGCGCTTCATTATCCTGAACAGTAACCGTGAAGCTACATACTGCAGTGTTTCCACTTGTATCCGTAACTGTGTATTCCTGAACGGTAGTTCCGATAGGGAATATATCGCCACTAGTTAATCCACTTGCATCAGTTTGAAGTACTGTAGCTACCGCACACAAGTCGTTTTCAACTGGTACTGGGTAAGTTACAAGTGCTCCACACTGGCCAGCATCATTGCTTACCGTAATATCAGCATTACAAGTAATGGTAGGCGCTGTAGTGTCCAATACTGTAACAGTAAAGCTACATACCGAAGTGTTACCACTAGTATCCATAACTGTGTACTCCTGAACAGTAACCCCAACTGGGAAAACGCTTCCAGTAGTTAATCCAGTACCATCCGTTTGGTTGATACTCATTACTGAACAGTTATCGGTAGCAGTAGGCGCTGCGTACAATACAGCTGCTCCACAAATTCCAGCATCGTTACTCACTGTAATATCAGGAGAACAAACTATGCTTGGTGCTGATGTATCAGCTACTGTTACCGTGAAACTACAGCTAGTGCTGTTTCCACTTGCATCAGTTACCGTGAAGCTGTTAGTAGTTGTACCCACAGGGAAGGTAGCACCTGATGCTAAACCTGCTGTTTGTGCAACCGTTGCTCCAGGACAGTTATCAGCGCCCGTAGGTGTAGTGAAGTTAACCACCGCACCACAAATTCCAGGATCATTGCTTACTGCTACGTTAGCAGGGCAAGTAATGGCTGGAGCCGAAGTATCAATAACTGTTACTGTGAAGTTGCATACTCTGAAGTTACCTTCTGCATCAGTAGCTGTGTACTGCAAGCTAGTTGTACCCACTGGGAATAAGCTTCCGCTCATTAATCCCGTAGCATCTGTTTGTAGTAAGCTAGCCACACCACAATTGTCTGTAGCTGTTGGAGCTGCATAGGTAACTACCGCACCACACTGACCAAGGTCGTTGCTTACAGTAATGTTACTTGGGCAATCCAACAATGGACGCTCATCGTCAACTACCGTTACATCGAAGCTACAAGTGCTGCTGTTTCCAGATGCATCTGTAATTACGAATGTATTCGTAGTTGTTCCGATTGGGAACGTTTCGCCACTTTCAAATCCGCTAGTGATAGTCACTATAGTTCCAGGACAGTTATCGTTGAACGTTACAGAGTAGTTAACTACTGCTTGACATACTGCCGAATCCGTTCCAATTACTATATCCGATGGACAAGTGATAAGCGGAGCAGTTGTATCGTTCACCACAACATTGAAGCTACAAGTAGCAATGTTACCGTTAATGTCAGTTGCTGTGTATTCTATTGTAGTTGTTCCTACAGGGAATACATCGCCACTTACAAATCCGGTAAAGTCACTCTGAACAATAGTAGCTATACCACAAGCATCAGTTGCTGTTGCCGCAGGGAAGGTTACTACCGCACCGCACGATCCAGAATCGTTAAGTATTATAATATCAGCAGGACAAGTGATAACTGGTACTGTAAGGTCTAGTACAATTACATCGAAGCTACAAGTGTCTGTATTTCCATTCACATCGCTTGCTACGAATACGTTAGTAGTGGTTCCTTCAGGGAAGGCACTTCCGCTAGCTATTCCAGCAATTTGAGTAATGGTACTTCCTGGACAGTTATCTGCAAATATCACTGCAGGGTAAGTAACGATAACATCACAAGTAGCAGAATCAGCTATTGCTGTTATGTCTGAAGGACAAGCAATAACTGGTGCCGATGTATCACTAACTGTAACCATGAAGCTGCAAGTATCAGTGTTACCTGAAGCATCTGTGGCTACGTAAGTGTTAACCGTCATACCTACAGGGAATGAACTTCCACTTGCTAATCCAGCTATTTGAGCAACAGTTTCACCCGGACAGTTATCCGTAGCAGAAACAGTGTAGTTCACAACTGCTGAACAGGCACCTGCATCAGTTGACACGTTAATGTCAGCAGGACAAACCACAACCGGAGCTGTAGTATCGTTCACTGTAATTGTGAATGTACAAGTGTCCGTATTTCCTGAAGAATCAGTAGCTACATAAGTAGTAGTAGTTACACCTACTGGGAAAGTACTCCCGCTAGGGAATCCACTAACCAATGCCACCGTTACTCCAGCACAGTTGTCTGTTGCAGTTGGAGTAGGGTAAGTTACTACTGCACCACATATTCCTAGATCATTATCTACCACTTGGTTACTAGCTGCACAACTGATAACAGGATCTTCAACATCATTCACGGTAACCGTGAAGCTGCAGGTAGCCGTATTACCAATTGAATCAGTTGCAACAAATGTGTTAGTAGTAACTCCAACTGGGAAGGTAGCTCCACTAGCCAAACCAGCTGTTTGAGATACCGATCCACCAGGGCAGTTATCTGTAAATGTAGGATCCAAGAAGGTTACTACTGCACCACAAACTCCCGCATCGTTGCCCACTGTAATATCAGCAGGGCAAGTAATTACCGGAGCAATAGTGTCATTAGTAATTATCACTACTGTATCTACATCTGTACATCCATTGGCATCAGTAGTAGTTACGGTGTAAGTACCCGCAGTCAATCCAGTTTCCATAGCGTTAGTACCGCCAGTAGACCAGTTGAAGGTATAAGCTGGTGTTCCACCAGTAGCTCCTACAGTTGCTGAACCATCAGCAAAGCCGATACACGTTTCATCAACTGTTGCAGTAATATCTGCTACAAGCACCGTAGGCTCATTTATAGTAACACTAGTAGTATCTGTACAACCGTTAGCATCCGTTACTGTTACGGTGAACGTTCCAGCAGCTAGGCTACCTTCCGTCGCTCCGCTTTCGCCGGTGCTCCAATCGTAGGTGTAAGGCATTGTACCACCAGTAGCAGCTGCAGTAGCTGTACCAGTGCTGTCACCATTACATAATACATCAGTAAATGAAACTATAGTTACATCCAGTACAGCAGGTTCAGTTATAGTAACTGAAGCTGTATCAGTACAACCTAAGCTATCTACTACTAATACCGTGTAAGTACCAGCAGCTAAACTTCCTTCTGTAGCACCAGTTTCACCTGTACTCCAGAAGTAAGTGTAAGGAGGTGTTCCTCCAGTTGCCAAGGCTGTAGCTGTACCCGTGCTATCTCCGTTACACAATACATTGGTAAACGTGTCGATAGTTAAGGTAATGGCCGGTGCCTGATTAATAGTAATTGAGTCGATATCCGTACAACCGTTAGCATCTGTTGTCGTTACGGTGTAAGTACCTGAAGTCAATCCTGTAGCAATAGAGTCAGTTTGACCATCACTCCATAGGAAGTTATATCCAGGTGTTCCACCAGTTGCAGATACAATGGCAACACCAGTGCTATCTCCGTTACAGAACACATCCGTTGTAGAATCAATAGTAGCAACCAATAATGTAGGCTCATCTATTTCAACAACTACTTGTTCTGGTCCACACATATTAGCATCGTCAACAGTTACTACATATACACCCGCTGGCAAGCCAGTAGCTGTAGCCGTAGTTTGTCCATCAGGCCATGCATAAGTGTAAGGCATTGTTCCACCAGATACTACAACTGTAGCAAAACCAGTAGAATCACCATTACACAATGCATCGTTAACATTTATAACACCAACTTGAAGATCATCAGGCTGAGTCACCTCAATGCTATCTAATGTGAATGTACATCCGTTACCATCTAATACTGTTACTGTATAGAATCCTGCAGGAATGCTATCCAAGTCTTGTGCAGTGCTATCACCATCCCAGTTGAATAGGTTAGCAAATGCACGACCAGCCATATCACCAGCATCCATTGTGAATGCTCCACCCATTAATAGTGCATCGAAGGTGTTACCCGTTGCTACACCGAAGGTGTCAATCTCAATGAATTCCATTCCACCAGTAGTAGACAAGATGAATGTTCCATTAGCGGTTAATGAAGCACCCGTCACTTGATTAGTTATTGGGCCGATAATTGTATTACCAGCAGGGTTAACTGCTATCAAGTTTCCGCTTCTGGAGAAAATCACCATTTGTCCACCAGGAGTGAATCCAAGATCACCACCACTTATATCGCCAGTAGCGAAGAAAGTAGCCGCACCTGTGGTAGTATTGATTTCATAAATGATGTCATTCTGAGAATCACCTACAAACAATTTACCATCACTAGAGAATGCTGCGGCAGGAGTATTACCAATTCCAGCAATCGGAATCAACGTACCCAAGCTACCAGAAGCAGGGTCTAATGTGCGGAACCCAGAACCATCGTTGTTCACTAAGTAAACAAGGTTATTCATTGGGTTGATAGCTATGTGGCTATTTCCACTGTTTGAAGCAACAAGCGTCATAATCGCATCGCCACCGTTAACCTCTACTCTGTAGATGTCATTAGTTCCACCGTTATTGTTAGAGTAATAGTAGCTAAAGTTCAATGCACATGGGTTACCATTTCCTAAGCTGGTAGAAGTACCACCCCAGAAGTAAGTAAACGGTGCAGTACCACCAACTACATCAATGTCAATTGCTCCGTCGCCTTCGCAGAAGCAACCTACATTGGTAATAGAGTTAACTGATACTATCAAACTATCAGGCTGAGTGATAGTAATGCTGTTGAATATGGTATCACAACCATTTGCATCAGCAACGGTCAGTCCATAAACACCAGCAGCTAAGTTCTCAGCTATAGAATCTGTATCACCATTACTCCAGTTGAAGGTATATGGTAATGTACCGCCAGTAACACTTACTTGAGCGCTACCGCTGCTATCTCCTGCACAAAGTAAATCCGTAGTACTTAATGTTGCCATTAATACTGTTGGAGCAGCTAATGTAGAAGAAGCAGTATCAGCACATCCGTTAGCATCCGTTACCGTTACCGTGTAAGTACCTGGTGCCAAGTTGCTACGTATTGAATCAGTAGAACCATCACTCCATAAGAAAGTATAAGCAGGAGTTCCACCAGTTACTATCGGCGCAAGAATACCGATACTGTCACCAGAACAGATATTGTCTTGGTTGATGTTCATGGTAGCAATTAAGCTATCAGGCTCACCAATAGTTACCGTTGCTGTATCCGTGCAACCAACGCTGTCAGTTACAGTTACCACATAGGTACCAGCAGCTAAGCTAGCTTCAGTAGCACCGCTTTCGCCTGAACTCCAATCGAATGTGTATGGAGGTATACCACCTGTTGCAGTTGCAGTTGCAGTACCAGAACTATCACCGAAGCAGAATGCATCAGTAGATCCAGTTATGCTTGCAATAAGCTGAGGGTTCTCATCAATAGTAATTAATACTAGTTCTTCACCACATCCGTTCGCATCATCTACAGTTACTACATATGTTCCTGTTGCTAAACCAGTAGCCGTAGCTGTAGTTTGCCCATCAGGCCATGCATAAGTGTAAGGCATTGTTCCACCTGTTACAGCTACAGTAGCTGAACCAGTAGAATCACCACCACAAAGTACATCGATAACAGTATCAATACTTGCCATCAACTCATCTGGCTGATCAACAAAAATGCTATCTAAAGTATTGCTACATCCGTTCGCATCTACAACAGTTACGGTGTAGAAACCGAATGGTATGCTATCCAAATCTTGTGCAGTAGTATCGCCATCCCAGTTGAATAGGTTAGCAAAAGCACGACCGGCCATATCCCCTGCATTCATGCTAAATGGAGCTCCACCCAACAACGCAGGATAAGTAGTACCTAGGAAGTTTGCATTCTCATCGTATAGTGCGAAGAAGTCGTCACCCGAAGATGATAATAGGAAATTACCATCAGCAGTCCTAGCAGCACCAGTAGTTGTACTAGGTATAGAACCTAGAACTACATTCGCTCCGCCCGGGTTAACAGCAATCATACGACCACCGCTAGCACGAGAGAACGAGATCAACTGACCACCTTGCGTGAAACCTATATCACCACCACTTATTTCAGCAGCAGCATAGAAGGTTTTAGCACCTGTAGTAACATTCACTTGCCAGATGGTATCCGCATTATCACCGATCAATAACTCACCTGTTTCAGTAAATACTGCTGTAGGTGTAGAACTCAATCCAGAAACTGGAACGAATGTACCAACTGTTCCCGTTGCAGGGTTCAATGGTTCTAGTCCTGTTCCGTTTCCGTAAATCAAGTAGATCAAGTTAGTAGTAGGATCGATCGCAATATGACGACCACCACCTGCTACACTTGCTACTTGTGTCATCAAGGCTTCACCATTAGCTGATATTTCTACTTCGTAAATATTTGCATTACCACCTGAGTTATCAGAGTAGTAGTACACGAAGTTTGCAGCACATGGATTGGTTGTATCCAATGCGGTTGTAGTTCCACCCCAGAAGTAAGTATATGGAGCAGTACCACCAACTACGTCAATGTCAATTCCACCGTCGCCTTCACAGAAGCAACTTGGTGAAGTAATTGCATTAACTGTAATCGCAATTGAATCAGGGTTATTAATGGTAGTGCTTACAATAGTATCACAACCATTGGCGTCTGAAACGGTAACCGTGTAAGTACCAGCAGCTAAGTTGCTGATGGCAGCTGTTATGTCACCTGTGTTCCAGTTGTACGTGTAAGCTGGTGTACCACCCATGGCAGTTACCGTAGCTGTACCTGTACTATCGCCGAAACAGATAGGATCAACAGTTGCTATAGTAGCTGTTAACAATGTAGGCTCAGTTATTGTAACTGAAGTTGTGTCATCACAACCTACATTATCAGTAACAGTTACGGTGTAAGTACCCGCAGCTAAACCAGTAGCCGTTGCATTGGTTTGTCCATCGCTCCAGTTGAAGCTGTATGGAGGTGTACCACCTGCACCACTTGCAGTTGCTTGTCCATCGTTGAAACCATTACAACTCGCATTTTGATCAACAACTGCCGAAGCAATTACTGACGTAGGCTCGGTAATAGTTATTACTGCGAACTCTGGTCCACACATGTTAGCATCATCAACAGTTACTGTGTAAGTACCTGCACCTAAGTTAACTGCAGTTGCAGTAGTTTGTCCATCAGGCCATGCGTAAGTGTAAGGCATGTTACCGCCAGTTACATTTACTGTAGCACTTCCAGTAGTATCACCATTACATAATGGGTTGATAACAGTATCAATAGTTACTATCAACTCATCAGGCTGAGTAACCTCAATGCTATCCAATGTTTGGATACATCCGTTACCGTCAACAACTGTTACGGTGTAGAAACCGAATGGTATGTTGCTTAAGTCTTGAGCTAAACTATCCATATCCCACTGGAACAAGGTAGCAAATGCACGACCAGCCATATCTCCTGAGAAGAATGGAAGCGGTGAACCATTCAAGTTAGTTCCATAAGTAACACCTGTTGCATTACCAGCAAGATCATACTCTACAAAGGCGTTGTTACCATCAATTGATAATAGCACATTACCATTAGACTGGTAAGAAGCACCAGTGATATTAGCAGGGTATCCGCTAGAGATCAAAGTAGCTGCACCACCTTGGTTCACTAACCATAAACCACCGCCACTTGCTTTAGTAGCCAAGTATACCGTACCCGCATCATCAACTATCAAGTCACCACCACTTACTGGGCCAGTTCCATAAACTGTTCCAACACCAGTGTTCACATCAATTGAGTAGATAGTGCCATTGTTATTATCACCTACAAGTAGGTCACCATTATCCAAAAATACTGCCGCAGTGATCTTGGTGATCGCTGTTCCAGTAATCGGAGTAGATGCGCTGAATGTTCCTGTGTTAGGGTTTAGCGTTACTAATCCTCCAGCTTCTTCTACAAAGTAGATCAAGCTAGTAGAAGGATCAACCGCGATGTGTCCAGATCCAAAACGAACTGCTATCTCATTCAATACTGCTACACCACCTGCGCCAAGCTCAGCTTGATAGATGGTAGAAACACCACCCGCAATGTTGTTGAAGTAGTAACTGAAGTTCAATGAACATTCGTTAGTGCTATCTAGGCTAGTGTTAGTTCCATTCCAGAAGTATGTGAATGGAGCTGTACCACCCGTTACATCAATATCAATTGCTCCATCGCCTTCACAGAAGCAACTTGGAGAAGTGATAGATGCAACACTGATAGCAATTGAATCAGCTTCATTTATAATTATCGGAGTAATAATAGTATCACATCCGTTGGCATCAGAAACAGTAACTGTATAAGTACCTGCCCCTAAGTTGCTCGCTGTCATGCTAGTTTCACCGTTGCTCCACAAGTAAGTGTAAGCAGGTGTTCCACCTACAGCAGTTACCGTAGCTGATCCCGTAGTATCACCGAAGCAATCTACATCAACCGTTGCTACAGTAGCTGTAAGTAATGTAGGCTCAGTAATAGTTACTGAAGCAGTATCAGTACAACCAAGGCTATCTGAAACAGTTACGGTGTAAGTACCTGCAACTAGTCCAGTAGCTGTAGCAGTCATCTGACCGTCAGTCCACAAATATGCGTATGGAGGTGTACCACCTGATCCCGTTGCAGTTGCTTGACCATCGTTAAAGCCACTACAACTTACATTTTGATCAGCAACAGCGGTAACATCAACAGCCGTTAATGGCTCTTCTACTTCCACTGGAACTAGAACTGGACCACAATCATTGGCATCCGTTACTGTTACAATGTATGTACCAGCCGCTAAGCCAGTAGCTGTTGCCGTAGTTTGTCCATCAGGCCATGCGTAAGTGTATGGAGCGTTTCCACCCATCGTTACAACAGTAGCTGTACCCGTAGAATCTCCGAAACAGGCAACATCCAATACGGTATCTTCCATAGCAACCAATTCGTCTGGCTGAGGAACTACGATACTGTCTAGCGTTGCAATACATCCATTAGCATCCAATACGGTAATAGTATAGAATCCGAATGGTAAGCTATCGATGTCTTGAGCAGTGCTATCACCATCCCAATTGTATAAGCTAGCGAATGCGCGACCCGCCATGTCTCCATTACCAAGGGTGAATGGTGAACCGTTGAACAATACATCGAAAGAGTTACCAGTAGCAATACCGTTCTCATCGTATTCGATGAATGCAGTGTTTCCATTTGCAGAAACTAAGAAGTTACCTGCAACAGTTTTTGCAGCACCAGTTACTGTAGCTGGGGCTGTACCAACTGTAGTAGGGCCACCACCAACAGTAACACTTTGAATGATACCACCCGATGCACGAGAGAAATCAAACAATTGACCTGCATTGTTTATAGCCAAGTCACCTCCACTAATATCAGCAGTAGCGTAGAAGCTCAACACTCCTGTGCCCAAGTCAACACTATAAATAGTGTCTTGTGAGCCACTTCCTATCAATAACTCGCCATTATCAGTGAATACTGCCTGAGGTAAACCAGTAACTGCTGGCGTAAAGCTTAACAAGCTACCCAATGAGCCACTTGCAGGATCTAATGTTCTAACTCCACCATTCGGGCCATCTACTAAGTAGATCAAGTTGTTAACTGGATTAATAGCTATATGGTAATCACCAGCCAATGTATCAACAGGAACTATTAATGCATCACCACCAACTAATTGGAATTCGAAGATGATAGTCTGAAGACTAGCACCTGAACCAGTAATATCAGTAAAGTAGTACACAAAGTTCAATGCGCAAGGGTTAGTGCTATCAATTGCAGTTGGAGTAGCTGCCCAAGTATAAGTATATGGAGCAGTTCCACCAGCAACGCTAATATCAATTGCACCATCATCTTCACAGAAACAAGAAGTACCTGTTATAGCGTCCACCGTAATTGCTATTGCAGGCGGCTCATTGATGATGATATTAGTTATAACTGTATCACAGCTATTCGCATCAGCTACAGTTACTGCATAAGTACCAGCAGCTAAGTTTCCAGCAATAGAATCGATATCACCATTACTCCAGTTGAAGGTGTAAGGCAATGTTCCACCAGTTACTGCAACACTTGCAGTACCAGTGCTATCACCGTTACAGTCAACATCATCAGTAGTAACCATTGCCATCAAGCCAGTAGGCTCTGTAATAACAACCGTTGCAGAATCAGCACAACCGTTAGCATCAGTAGCAGTTACAGTATAAGTACCAGCCATTAGATTCTGTGCTACAGAATCAGCATCACCGTTACTCCATAAGTAAGTATAAGGGGTAGTTCCACCTGTTGCGGTTGCAACAGCTTCACCATCATTACCACCGTTACAACTTACATCTGTAGATGCAATTGTTACATCCACGGCCATCATCGGCTCTGTAATGATAACAGAAGTGGTATCGTCGCAACCAAGGCTATCTGTTACTGTAATAGTATAAGTACCTGCAGCTAGGCCAGTTGCCGAAGCAGTAACCTGTCCATTACTCCATAAGTAAGTGTATGCAGGTGTTCCGCCAGTAGCAGTTGCTGTAGCAGCACCGTCACTTCCACCGAAGCAACTTACATTCATATCAACCACAGCAGTTACATCAACTGCAGTAGAAGGCTCAGTAATTGTAAAGGCCACAAAGTCAGGACCACACATGCCAGCATCAGTAACTGTTACTACATAGTTTCCAGCAGCTAAGCCAGTAACTGTAGCAGTAGTTTCTCCATCAGGCCATGCATAAGTGTAAGGCATTGTTCCACCAGTTACTGCTATAGTAGCAGAAGCTGTTGAATCACCAGTACAAGCTACATTGATAATAGTATCAATAGATGCTTCCAATTCTTCTGGCTGAATAACTTGAATGCTATCTAATACTTGGCTACATCCGTTCGCATCCAATACAGTTACTGTATAGAATCCTGCTGGTATGCTATCTAGGTCTTGCGCTAGGCTATCCATATCCCAAGAGAATAGGTTAGCAAATGCACGACCCGCCATATCGCCATTCGACAATGTCAATGGCGTACCATCTGGCAAGAAGCTGTTGTAAACAATACCTGTATTAGTTCCATCCGTATTGAATAGTAAGAATCCAGGAGCATTGTTCGTAGAAAGTAGTAATTGATCATCTTGTGTTAATGATGCACCCGTTACCGATACGCCTATATTGGCGATCAAGGTAGCAGCACCACCAACATTGACTTTATACAACTCGCCACCATTATTCTTAGTAGCTAATAATAAGTTTCCAGTTTTAGTGTAGATCAAGTCTCCACCTTCTACTGGACCAGTTCCTATTAATGTAGCAACACCTGTTGTAACATTTACTTCAAAGATCTGGTCAGTATTTGAGCTACCTACCATCAAAGTGCTTGAGTCAGTAAATACTGCTGCAGTTATACCGCTAATACCAGCTATTGAAACTGGTGCACCAGTTGTACCCGTTGCAGGATCTAAAATGCGTAACTCATTACCATTGATAACATATATCAAGTTAGTGGTAGGGTTGATCGATAAATGTCCAGGAAAACCGAAGCTTGTTACCAACGTGGTAACTGAAGTTCCACCTGAGATCTCTACTTGATATATATCAGAGGTCTGACTTGCACCAGTACCTAGAATATCAGAATAGTAGTAAACGAAGTTCAATGCACATGGATTAGTACTGTCTAATGCCGTTGTAGTACCTGCCCATGCATAAGTGTACGGAGCAGTACCACCAGTTACGCTAATATCGATAGCTCCATCTGCATCACAGAAACAGCTTACATCAGTAATAGCATCAACTGAAATTGCGATCGTATCTGGCTCAGTAATAGTTACTGAAGCAAAATCAGGTCCACAATTATTAGCATCATTAACTGTAACCGTATAAGTTCCTGCGGTTAATCCAGTCGCTGTTTGGGTAGTTTGTCCATTACTCCATAAGTAAGTGTATGGCATTGAACCACCAGTTACATCAGCAGTAGCTTCTCCAGCTCCACCATTACATAGTGCATTATCTACTGAATCGATAGAAACCATCAATTCTTCTGGTTGCATTACTTCAATGCTATCAATAGATGTAATACATCCGTTTGCATCTACTATAGTAACCGTATAGAATCCGAAAGGAATACTATCCAAGTCTTGCGCTAGGCTATCACCATCCCAAGAGAATAGGTTAGCAAATGCACGACCAGCCATATCACCAAAGTCGAAGGTAAATTGACTACCACCTAGAGTTGCATCAAATACATTTCCAGTAGCAGTACCAGTAGTATCATACTCAATGAAACCAGTATTACCATCAGAAGAAACGATGAACGTTCCATCTGCAGTTAAGGCAGCACCTGTAACTGAACTAGTAATGCTATTACTTAATAAAGTATTTCCTGAAGGATCAATACTATATAGTTGTCCACCAGCATTACGGGTAAACAATACCATTTGCCCACCAGGAGTAAATGCTATATCAGCACCTTCAACAAGAGCATTAGCATAGAAAGTAGGAGCACCTGTGTTCAAGTCTATCTCATAGATAATATCATTCACTGCATCACCTACATATAGGCGACCATCTTCAGTGAATGCTGCTGCAGGAGTATTACCAATACCAGCAGTTGTGGTTTTAGCACCAACACTACCTGTAGCTGGGTCTAAGATTTCAAATCCAGTACCATCTCTGTAAACCAAGTAAACTAAGTTATTGGTTGGGTTAATCGCAATGTGTCTTCCACCGCTGATACTAGTTAATAATGTTAAGAAGGCATCGCCTCCATTAATCTCTACTTGATACACATCAGTATCAGTACCATCGTTGTTTACAAAGTAGTAGCTGAAGTTTAGTGCACAAGGGTTGTTGTTATCTAACATGGTGTTAGTACCTACCCATCCATAAGTATACGGAGCAGTACCACCTGTTACGCTGATGTCAATTGCAGCATCACCTTCGCAGAAACAGCTAGGTAATGTAATTGAATCAACCATAGCCATAAGCGGTGCAGGCTCTGTAATTACTATTGGAGTAAATACTGAGTCACAACCATTAGCATCCGTTAAAGTAACGGTGTATGTACCAGCAGTTAAGCCAGTCGCCGTAGCAGTGATCTGTCCATTACTCCATGCATAAGTATAAGCAGGAGTTCCACCAGAAGCAGTAAGTGTTGCACTTCCAGTAGTATCACCAGCACATGCTACATCAACCGTACTCACTGTACCAGTTAATAAAGCAGGCTCAGTAATAGTAACCGAAGCAGTATCGTCACAAGCAAGAGCATCAGTAACAGTTACTGTGTAAGTACCAGCAGCTAAGCCAGTTGCCATAGCAGTAGTTTGTCCGTTACTCCATAAGTAAGTGTAAGCAGGTGTTCCGCCAGTTGCGGTAACTGTTGCAGAACCATCCGATAGGCCATTACAGCTTACATCAGTTGAAGCAGTAATACTCGCATCTACTGCAGCAGAAGGCTCGTCTATAGTTAGTACTACAAACTCAGGTCCACACATATTAGCGTCATCGATAGTAACGGTGTAAGTGCCCGCTGGTAAACCAGTGGCAGTAGCCGTTGTTTGTCCATCAGGCCAAGCGTAAGTGTAAGGCATTGTTCCACCCATTACCGCTACAGTAGCTGAACCAGTAGAGTCACCGAAGCAACTTACATCAAATGTGGTATCTAAAGAGGCAACCAAGTCATCTGGCTGAGTTACTTCAATACTATCTAATACAGTAATACATCCGTTAGCATCTTCAACAGTTACGCTGTAGAATCCGAAAGGAATACTATCTAAGTCTTGCGCTAAGCTATCTTGATCCCATTGGAACAAGTTAACGAACGGACGACCTGCGATGTCACCACTAGTAAATGTTAATGGAGAACCATTTTCAACAGCAGCAAAACTGTTACCAGTTGCTACGCCGTTCTGATCATACTCAACAAATGCAGTTGCACCTGCTGCTGACACCAAGAAGTTACCGTTGGCTAATAAACCAGCTCCTGTTACAGTAGCAGGTATGCTTCCTAAACTAACATTAGCGCCACCTGGGTTAATTGCTACCATTTCACCACCGTTAGAGCGAGTAAAGTTGATCAGCTGTCCACTCTGGCTAATTGCAAGATCACCACCTAAAATATCAGCAGTTGCATAGAAGGTAGTAGCTCCTGTATTTAAGTCTACTTGGAATATAGTATCTAGACTCTCCTCTCCTACTAACAACTCACCAGCATCAGTAAATACTGCTTGTGGAGTTTTAGTTAATCCAGCGATAGCTACAAATGGACCAACATTACCCGTTGCAGGGTCTAAACGTTGAATTCCACCACCATTCTCATTCACTAAATAGATCAAGTTGTTCGTAGGGTTAATAGCAATATGAACTGCTCTACCTATTGTAGCTACCTCAGTAATAATTGCTTGCGTACCCACTATTTCTATCTCGAATATTCTTGAAGAACCTCCGCTGATAGATGAGAAGAAGTAAACAAAGTTCAATGCACAGGCATTGGTACTATCAAATGCTGTGTTAGTTCCAAACCAAGTATACGTGTATGGTCCCGTACCACCTGTTACATCAATATCAATTGCACCATCACCTTCACAGAAACAACTTGGTGTTGTTATAGAGGCTACTGAGATAGCAATGCTATCTGGCTCAGTAATAGTAATAGGTGTAAATATTGAATCACAACCATTAGCATCGGTTAAGGTCAAGGTATATGTACCTGCAGTTAATCCGAATGCTGTAGCTGAGGTTTGTCCGTTACTCCAAGCATATGTATAGCTAGGTGTTCCACCAGAAGCTATAGCTGTGGCAGTACCATCACTATCGCCAAAGCAATCTACATCTTGAGTAAAGATAGTAGCCGTTAATGCTACTGGTTCCGTAACTGTTCCAGTTTCGGTATCTGTACATCCATTGGCATCGGTAACTGTTACTGTGTATGTTCCAGCTCCCAATCCAGTAACTGATGCTGTTGTTGCACCAGTACTCCAAGCATAAGTGTATGCTGGTGTTCCACCTGTTGCACTAGCAGTCAATCCACCATCTACAGCACCAGCACAAGATGCGTTACTATCCACAACTACTGCTGCAACTAATACTGCAGGTTCAGTAACTGATCCCGTTTCGGTATCAGTACATCCGTTAGCATCTGTAACTGTTACTGTGTATGTTCCAGCAATAACTCCTGTAATAGAAGCCGTGGTTGCTGAATTGCTCCATGCATATGTATATGCACCTGTACCTCCAGTTGCGCTAGCAGTTAATCCGCCATCGCTAAATCCGTTACAAGTAACATTACTATCTACAATTACCGCGGCAACTACTGGAGTAGGCTCGGTAATTGTTACTGATTCTGTATCAGTACATCCATTAGCATCAGTAATAGTAACAGTATATGTTCCAGCAACAACTCCTGTAATAGAAGCTGTCGTTGCCGAATTGCTCCAAGCATAAGTGTATGCCATTGTACCACCTGTTGCGCTAGCAGTTAAACCACCATCGCTGAATCCGTTACAAGTAACGTTGCTATCAACAACAACTGCTGCAACTAATACTGCAGGCTCGGTTACTGTTCCTGTCTCGGTATCTGTACATCCAT
>CAYGTK010000005.1:0-21967 GCA_964352775.1 uncultured Chitinophagaceae bacterium | reverse complement strand
AGCAGCTAGGCCGGAAGCCGTTGCTGTGTTTTGACCATCACTCCATAAGTAAGTGAATGGAGGATTACCACCTGAAGCTGATGCATAAGCAGCACCATCAGTAAATCCGTTACAAGAAACATTATCTGAAGAATCGATACTAGCAACTACTGCAGTAGGCTCATCGATAGTAACGATAGCGAACTCAGGTCCACAACCATTAGCATCGTCAATTTCTACTGTGTAAGTTCCAGCTGCAAGTCCCATTGCCGTAGCAGTGGTTTGACCATCACTCCATAAGTAAGTGTAAGGTGCGGTACCACCAGTAGCAATTGCTGTTGCCATACCAGTGCTATCACCATTACAAGTAGCATCATCAAATGTATCGATAGCAGCAGTCAACGCATCTGGTTGACCAACATCAATACTATCTAGAATAGTGATACAACCGTTAGCATCTGCAACAGTTACACTGTATAATCCAAATGGTATGCTATCTAAGTCTTGTGCTAAGCTATCCTCATCCCAACTAAAGATGGTAGCAAATGCACGACCAGCCATATCACCACCATTAAAAGTGAATGGTGAACCATTCAAGCTTGTTGGAATAGTAGAGTTAACTGAACCATCTTGGTTGTATACTATAAAGTCAGTTTGTCCATCTGCAGAAGCAATGAATTTATTATCCGCAGTTAGTGAAGCTCCTGTTACTTCTACAGCAATGCTGCTTACAATAGTATTACTAACTCCTGGATCGATAGCATAAAGGTTATCTCCTAATCTTTCAAACATGAACAAGTCACCGTTCTCATTAAAGATTAAGTCTCCACCTTGAACTGGTGCATTAGTAATGAAAGTAGCTACTCCAGTATTTACATCAACTGTAAATATCTGATCTAGGTCACGATCACCTACATATAGTACACCATCTTCATTAAATACCGATGCTGTAATCTGAGAGAAGGCCGCTCCAGATAGATTAACTAAAGCGCCTAATGAACCATTATTAGGGTTCAAAGTCTGGATTGTTCCAGATTGACCAACAATGTATATCAAGTTGTTAGCCGGGCTAACCGCAATGTGAGAAGAATAAGGTGCTGTACCTACAGCATTCATTATAGCAACTCCACTAACAATTTCGATCTCATAAATTGTGGTTACGTTACTAACCACATCACCGTAGTAGTAACGGAAATTAACTGAACATGGGTTAGTGCTATCTAAAGCAGAAACCAAGTTGCTCCATACATAAGTATATGGAGCTGTTCCACCTGTTACACTAATATCAATCGAAGCATTGTCTTCACAGAAGCAAGATGCTAATGTGATAGAATCAACCGTAACTGTAACTGGAGCCGCTGGCTCGTTTACTGTTACTACAGCAAAGTCAGGACCACAGCCATTAGCATCATCAACAGTTACTACATAAGTACCTGCAGCTAAGCCTGTAGCCGTAGCTGTAGTTTGTCCATCAGGCCAAGCGTAAGTGTAAGGCATTGAACCACCAACTACATCTACTGTAGCAGAACCTGTAGTGTCACCATTACAAAGTACATCAACCACAGTTCCAGCAGTTGCCTCTAATTCGTCTGGCTGAGTTACATCAATGCTATCTAATACAGATACACATCCATTGGCATCAATAACGGTAACCGTGTAGAATCCGAAAGGAATACTGTCTAAATCTTGCGCCAAACTATCTTCATCCCAAGAGAATAAAGTAGCAAATGGACGACCAGCCATGTCACCTGCATTAAAGGTTAGTGGAGAACCACCTAATAATGTACTATAAGTGTTTCCTGTAGAAACCCCTGCTAAAGTGAATTCTTCAAAAGCAGAATTTCCATCAACAGAAATCAATAAGTTTCCGTCAGCTGTTAAGGCCGCGCCAGTAACTACTGGAGTAATGTTTGTAGAAATCAAAGTAGAACCGCCACCTGGAGTAACACTCCATAATGAACCACCGCTCGTTTTACTGATTAGGTAAACATCACTACCATCTACCACAATGTCTCCGCCATCAACTGGGCCAGTAGCGTAGAAGCTACCCACTAAAGTTGACGTGTTTACTTGGTAAATCGTATCTAAAAGATCCTCACCAACTAATAATGTACCATCATCTAAGAAGGCTACTGCAGTAATTTTATTAATACCCGTACCGGTAATTGGCGTTGAAGGACCAACTGTTCCATTGTTAGGGTTAACCGTTCTTAAAGCCCCAGCTTCTTCTACTAAGAATATTTGATTGGTAACAGGGTCAATGGCAATGTGCCCAACAGGTGTGCTAGTAGCAACTACATCAAGTACAGCATTAGTACCCGTCAATTCTACAGAGTAAATAGTAGAACCAGCACCTGTATTATTAGTAAAGTAGTAACGGAAGTTTAATGCACAAGCATTGGTAGAATCCAATGTAGTGTTTGTTCCGTTCCAGAGGTAGGTGTACGGAGGTGTACCACCAACTACATCAATATCAATAGAAGCATCTGCCTCGCAGAAACAACTTGGTGATGTAATAGAAGCTACTGAGATAGCAATGCTATCTGGCTCGTTTATTGTAAAGGTTACTACTGAATCGCATGCATTTGCATCACTAACAGTAAGTGTATACATACCTGCTACTAATCCGGTTTCCGTAGAAGCCGAACCACCTGAACTCCAAGCGTAGGTATAAGGCATTGTTCCTCCAGAAACTACAGCGGTAGCGCTTCCAGTACTAGCACCAAAGCAATCAGCATCAGTTGTAGTTACTGAAGCAGCTAGTAAAGCAGGCTCTGTTATTGTTCCAGTTTCAGTATCAGTACATCCGTTAGCATCCGTAACCGTTACTGTATATGTGCCAGCAGCAAGTCCACTTATAGAAGCTGTTGTTGCCGATGTACTCCAAGCATAAGTATATGCTCCTGTTCCACCAGTTGCGCTAGCAGTTAATTCACCATCGGCAGCACCTTGGCAACTTGCATTAACATCTACTGTTACTGCTGCAACTACTAGTGCAGGCTCAGTAACTGTTCCAGTCTCCGTATCTGTACATCCATTTGCATCGGTAACAGTTACCGTATATGTTCCAGCAACAACTCCTGTTATAGAGGCTGTGGTTGCTGAGTTACTCCAAGTATAAGTATATGCTCCCGTTCCACCAAATCCACTAGCAGTCAATCCACCATCGGCAAATCCGTTACAAGTAACATTACTATCAACAACAACTGCTGCTAATACTGGAGTAGGTTCCGTTATTGTTCCAGTTTCTGTATCTGTACAGCCATTAGCATCAGTAATAGTTACTGTATAAGTACCAGCAGCAAGTCCATTTATAGAGGCTGTAGTTGCTGCAGTACTCCAAGCATAGGTATATGCCATTGTTCCGCCAGTAGCGCTAGCAGTTAAACCGCCATCACTGAACCCGTTACAAGTAACGTTGCTATCAACTGCAACTGCTGCTACTAGTACTACAGGTTCTGTTATTGTTCCCGTTTCAGTATCAGTACATCCGTTAGCATCGGTAATAGTTACTGTATAAGTTCCAGCAAGTACTCCTGTAATAGAAGCTGTGGTAGCTGAGTTACTCCAAGCATAAGTGTATGCCATTGTTCCGCCAGTTGCGCTAGCAGTCAAACCACCATCGCTAAATCCGTTACAAGTAACGTTACTATCAACAACAACTGCTGCAACTAATAGTGCAGGTTCAGTAACTGTTGCACTATCAATATCTGTACACCCATTTGCATCAGTAATAGTAACCGTATAAGTACCAGCAAGTACTCCTGTAATAGAAGTAGTTGTAGCCGAATTACTCCATAAGTAAGTGTACGCTCCTGTTCCACCAGTTGCGCTGGCAGTTAATCCACCATCAGCAAAACCATTACAAGTTGCATTACTATCAACTACAACACTTGCAGCAATAGCTGTAAGTGGCTCAGTTATAGTTACAACCGCAAACTCAGGTCCACAGTCATTTGCATCATCTACTGTAACCACATATATACCCGCTGTCAATCCAGTAGCTGTAGCAGTGGTTTGTCCATCAGGCCAAGCGTAAGTGTAAGGTGTAGTTCCACCAGTAGCTAATACCGTAGCATCGCCTGTTGAATCACCCGTACATAGTACATTGTTAAAGCTTGAAATAGTAGCATCAAAGTCATCAGGCTGAGTTACGTCTATACTATCTAAAGTGGTCATACAACCATTAGCATCAACTACTGTAACTGTATAGAACCCAAAAGGAATACTATCTAGATCTTGTCCAGTACTATCATTATCCCATGAGAATAAGTTAGCGAAAGCACGACCAGCCATATCACCTGCATCGAAAGTAAATGCACTTCCGTTCAATCTAGCACTAAAGCTTCTACCTGTTGAAATTCCAAGTGTATCGTATTCTACGAAAGCCAAGTTACCATCAACTGATAGTAAGAAAGTTCCATCAGCAGTTAAAGATGCACCCGTAACAGTTGAAGGAATTGAACCCAAGTTTGTATTTCCTCCAGGGTTAACCAATACCAAACGGCCACCTGCATCGCGAGTGAACATGACTAGTTGTCCTCCTGGAGTAAATCCAAGGTCACCACCGTTAACTGATGCAAAAGCATATGCAGTTGGAACACCTGTGCTAAGGTCTACTGTATATATAGTGTCGTTCGCCTCATCTCCTAAGTATAAAACTCCAGTTTCAGAGAATACTGCTTGAGGTGTAGGGCCTAAGCCAGTAATAGGGGTTGTAGCACCAACATTTCCTGTTGCAGGATCAAGAATGGCAAATCCCGTTCCATCACCATTTACCAAGTATACCAAATTGGTCATTGGGTTAATGGCAATATGTCTACCACCAGTTACGGTAGTCAATAAGTTCATTACAGCATTAGTAGCATCTACATCTATTCTATAGATATCAGAATTACCACCACTATTATTCGAGAAATAATAGCTAAAGTTCACTGAACAAGGGTTGCTACTTCCTAAAGTAGTATTCGTTCCTACCCAAGCATAGGTATATGGTCCAGTTCCACCAACTACATCAATATCAATAGCAGCATCGCTTTCGCAGAAGCAGGTAGGTGTAGTAATAGAACTTACACTAATAGCCAATGAATCTGGCTGTGTAATAGTAATAGGTGTGAATACACTATCGCAACCTGCAGCATCAGTAAGGGTAACTGTATATGTACCCGCAGCTAAGCTGTTTATTGTAGCAGTAGTTGCTCCTGTACTCCATAAGTAAGTATATGCTCCTGTACCACCTGAAGCTACTAAAGTAGCAAGTCCATCGCTATCGCCAAAGCAGTCAAGATCAACTGTTACGGTAGTACCTGTTAGTAAAGTAGGCTCTGTAATTGTAGCATTGTCTGTAGCAGTACAAGCATTTGCATCAGTAATAGTTACAGTATATGTTCCAGCAGTAAGGCTTGTGTTAGACGCTGAGGTGGCTCCATTGCTCCAAGCATAAGTATATGGGGCAGTACCACCATTTCCACTAGCAGTAAGGCTTGCATCAGCAAAACCATTACAAGTCGCGTTATTATCAACTACAACTGAAGCTACCAATGTAGTAGGCTCGATTATAGTTGCTGTAATAGAATCAGCACATCCGTTAGCATCAGTAATAACTACTGTATAAGAACCAGCAACTAAGCCAGTAATAGAAGGTGTAGTTGCAGTAGTACTCCATAGATAAGTGTAAGCACCAGTTCCACCCGTAGCAGATGCATATGCAGCACCCGTGCTATTTCCGTTACAATCTACATTATCCGTAGAATCCAAAGCAGCCACAACAGGTGCGCTTGGCTCGTCAACTACTACCGATTGTACAGCTGGGTCGCAATCATTAGCATCAGTAACCGTTACTACATAAGTACCAGCAGTTAAGCCCGTAGCTGTTTGTGTCGTTTGGCCATCGCTCCACAAGTAAGTATATGGCGGAGTTGCTGCGTTAGGTATTGCAGTAGCAGTTCCATCGCTTCCACCATTACAGCTTACGTCAGTTGCAGCTGCACCTATTGTTAATTCATTTGGTTGATCTACCTCAATACTATCAAGAGTAGCAATACAACCATTAGCATCTAAAACGGTCAATCTATAAGATCCGAAAGGAACGCTATCCAAGCTTGCAGAACTACTGTCTTGATCCCAAGAGAATAGGTTAGCAAAAGGACGACCAGCAATATCACCATTCAAGAAGGTGAAAGGGTTTCCGTTCAATAGTGCAGGATAAGTAAACCCTGTTAATACTCCAGTAGAATCATATTCCACAAAAGAAGTTTCGCCATTGGCAGCTACAAAGAAATCACCTGTGCGGTTTCTACCTGCTCCTGTTACTGTTGATGAAACAGTACCGATGGTATTAGGTGCTAAACCTGGAGTTACTTGTTGGATGATACCACCTGAAGAACGAGAGAAGTTCAACAACTGTCCACCAATGGTGAAGGCCATATCACCACCGCTAACATCAGAAGCAGCATATGGAGTAGTTGCTCCAGTTGAAAGGTCAACTGCATAAACAGAATCTTGAGATGAACTACCTACATATAATGTACCATCATCAGAGAAAACAGCTTGAGGTGTTCCAGCGATAGTAGCTGAGAAGCTAACTGGTGTTCCTAAGGCTCCGCTTGCAGGGTCAAAAGTTTGAATAGTACTATTTGGTGAATTCACCAAGTATACCAAGTTGTTGATCGGGTTAATAGCGATATGGTAATCACCACTTAACGTATCTAGTGGGCTAAGGTTTGCATTGGCACCATCAAATTCTATCTCGTAGATAGTTGTGGTTGGTCCAGCAGGATCAATATTAGTGAAGTAATAAACGAAGTTTACAGCACACTCATTTAAGCTAGGATCTAAAGTTGTGGTCGATCCACTCCATATATATGTGTAAGGAGCCGTTCCGCCCGATACATTCATATCTATTGAACCAGTATTATCACAGAAACAAGCTACATCCGTAATGCTATTTACAGAAATAGATATTGCACTAGGTTCTGTAATTGTAGCAGTCGTTGTGTCTGAACATCCATTATTATCGAAAATGATTACCGTATATGTTTGTGCGGATAATCCCGTTGCAGTTGCAGTTGCATCACCATTACTCCAAGCATATGTATATGCTCCAGTACCTCCACTACCAGAAGCAGTAGCTGTACCATCGCTATCGCCAGCACAATCTAAATTCATCTGACCAGAAATAGAGGCCGAAACGGCAGTTGGTTCACTTATCGTACCACTATTTGTTCCTGTACATCCAGTTGCATCGCTTACTGTTACCGTGTAGGTACCAGCAGCTAATCCGTTTGCAATAGCTGTTGATGCTCCGTTACTCCATGCATAAGTATATGCTCCAATTCCACCAATCGCACTAGCAGTTAGTTGTCCATCGCTACTTCCGTTACAAGCAGCATTTGCATTTAAGGCAACGGAAACTACTACAGCAGTAGGTTCAGTAATTGTTGCTGATGCATCATCAGTACATCCGTTAGCATCTGTAATTGTTACAGAATAAGTACCAGCACCCAAGCCAGTTAGTGATTGTGATGTTGCCCCAGTATTCCAAGCATATGTATATGCTCCTGTTCCGCCTGTGGCGCTTGCAGTAAGTCCACCATCGATAAACCCATTACAAGAAGCATTGCTATCTACAACCGCCGAAGCTACAACTGCTGCAGGTTCAGTAACCGTGCCAGTAGTGGTTCCTGTACATCCATTGGCATCTGTAACAGTTACAGTGTATGTTGAAGCACCTAAGCCATCAATAGTAGCTGAAGTTGCCGAAGTACTCCATGCATAAGTATAAGCACCTGTACCACCAGTAGCACTAGCAGTTAAGCCACCATCAGATAGTCCGTTACAAGTAACATTGCTGTCCACCGCAATAGATGGTACAACTGCATCAGGTTCTGTTACCGTTCCCGAAGCCGTACCCGTACATCCAGTAGCATCAGTAATAGTAACAGTATATGTATCTGCAACTACACCAGATATTGATGCGGTGGTTGCAGCATTACTCCATGCATAAGTATATGCTCCTGTACCACCAGTTGCACTTGCGGTCAATCCAGCATTAGCAAAAGTGTTACAAGTAACATTACTATCTACAGCTACAGAAGCAGAAACTCCTGTTGGTTCTTCAATAGTAACTAACGTTGTTACTTCACCACATCCGTTAGCATCGTCAACAGACACTACATACGTACCAGCAGCAAGTCCAGTTGCAGCTGCAGTAGTTTGTCCATCACTCCATAAATAAGTATAGTTAGTTGTTCCACCTGCAGCTGTTACAGTTGCATCACCATCAGATATGCCATTACAACTTGCATCTGTAGAATCGGTCATCAAAGCAGTTAACTCGTCAACTTGATCAACAAGAATACTATCTAATACTGAAGTACATCCACTAGCATCGGTAATAACAACTCGGTAGTAGCCATAACCTATATCGGCAAGATCTTGCACTGTACTATCATTATCCCATTGGAATAAGTTGGCAAAAGGACGACCAGCCATATCACCATTATTAAAGGTGAAAGGTGATCCATTCAATATAGCATTGAAACTATTTCCTGTAGAAACACCAGCTGAATTGTATTCAGCAAATGCTGTTGCCCCATTAACAGATAATATGAAGTTACCCGTTTCCGTAAGTGCAGCTCCAGTAACTAAAGCAGGACCTGAACCTACAACTGTGTTAGCCCCAGAAGGGTTTACCTTAATTACTTGCCCACCACTAGATCTTGTGAATGAGAATAGTTCTTCAGCAGCATTGAAAGCTAAGTCTCCACCAGATATATCACAGTCTCTTAAAGTAGTATAAGAACCATCGGTTACGTCTACTATATATATAGAGTCTAGTGCGGCACTACCCATTAATAAAGAACCAGTATCTGTAAATACAGCTTGAGGTACTCCTGAAAGACCAGCAATACTTACAAAAGTGCCTAAAGCACCAGTAGACGGATTAACAGGTTGAACACCTGAACCATCGTTATAAATAGCATATACATTATTAGTAGAAGGATCTACTCCCAAGTGAACACTTGCTGGAATAGTAGCTACCAAGGTCATGATAGCATTCGCCCCTACTAGCTCTATCTGATAAATATCAGATTCGGTACCAGAACCAGGATCGTTAATATCCGAGTAGAAGTATACATAGTTAGTAGCGCATACGTTACTAGCAAAAGCATCATTATAACTACTCCATACATATGTATATGGTAGTGACCCACCAGATACATTTATATTAATAGCACCATCATCGTCACAGTAACAAGAAACATCTGTTACACCACCAACAGAAGCACTAATGGCAGTTGGGGATGAAATTGAATTACTACTTGTAGTGGTACATCCATTATTATCAGAAACAGTAACCGTGTAAGTACCCGCCGTTAAAGCAGTAGCTGTTGCAGTAGTTTGGCCATCGCTCCATAAATACGTATATGCACCTGTACCACCACTAGGGCTAATAGTTAAGCTACCATCGGCAGCTGCTGCACAACTTTCATTAGCTAAAACGGAAGCAAATCCAGATACCCCACTCGCAGGTTGAGTAATCGTATTTTGCGACGTAGCAGTACATCCACCACCATCAGTAACAGTTACTGTATATGTACCAGCAGCAACTCCTGTAATAGCTGCCGTTGTGGCAGCATTACTCCATAAATAAGTATAAGACCCGTTTCCACCAATGGCTTGCACACTTGCTCCGCCATCAGCTCCACCATTACAACTTACAGTACTATCTACCGTTACAGAAGCTCCAAGTACTGTAGGTTGAGTAACAGTTCCACTTGCAAGTGCGGTACAACCATTGGCATCAGTTACAGTAACTGTATATGCAGAAGCAACTAAACCAGTTATTGATTGTGATGTTGCACCGGTATTCCAAGAATAAGTGTAAGCTCCTGTTCCGCCCGTTGGGTTGGCAGTTACGCCACCATCAGAAAGACCATTACAAGTAACATTTGAATCTACCGCTACCGAAACACCAGTAGCAGCTGCAGGCTGAGAGATAGTTGCAGTAGCTGTGGCGGTAGCGCCGTTATTATCTGTTATGGTAACAGTATATGGGCCAGCTGCTAATCCCGTAATGGAATCAACTAAAGATGATGTATTTGAAGTGACAGCACCTGTACTCCATGAATAGGTATAATTGGCAACACCTGGTGTAGCTGTAACAGTTAATCGACCAGTGCTAAATCCATTACACAACACATTAGTTTGATCAGAAATTGTTGCAGCAAGCGTTGATGCTGAACAAACAGCTGGTAATGCAAAACGTGCAATATCATTTGTATTCCAGTTGGCAACATTCATAATAGCGGCACGAGTTGCAGCAGCAGTTCCTGAAAAACTGGTAGAACAATCGTAAATACCGTTATCTATTTCTGTTGGTCCTGTTGCATATATCCACGCAGCATTCGTTCCGTCTGCTAATGTGTTAGGCAATTCTGAAACAAGGGCACTAACCGCGATGCCATTATCCCAATTTGCCGTGGTTGTAGAACCAGTTACATTATAATGTATACCTGTAATAAAAGTGGGGGAACCAATTGAACCTTGTAAAGCAAATATCTGGTCACCTGCTGTACTTAAGCTCAATCCATTTCCACTAGTAGCACCTACCGAAGCATTAGCGGTATAAGGCGTACTAGCACCAGATGACCAAAAGACCACTTCTGTTCCAGCTGCTACTCCTCCTATGGGGGCAGTCCACGTGAAGTTTGTTTCCGACAAACCATCGGTAGCACTTAAGCCCGAAGCGTCAGTATATCCCTGGTCTGTAAATATTATTTCTGTACCCGCAATAACTGGCTCAAGAAAAAGAATACTGAAGTAATCGCGAAGAGAAGCAGTGGAGTCATCAGCATTGAAACCGGTTATAACTAAATCACCAGCGGATAAGCTGGTGCCTGATACAGTTCCAAATACGAAAGAATCAAACGAACTAAAAAACCCAGCAGTAGATTTTATGACAACACTATCTACATTTTCAAAAAAGGACTCAGTTAATGTGTTTACTCCTTGCTGTGTAAATCCTGAAGTCTTTGTTCCAATTGAGCTTCCATCTCTAAACCCTTCAATTTCATTAATAAAGGCAGTTCCAAATCCATCATGAAAAAAGGACTGAAAATCAAACTCGCTACCATCTATTGATACAACGGTAACAGTTTCATTACTCTGAAAATTAAGCGCCCCAAGTGCTTGGGTGCCAGATTCTCCTGCAGTCGTGTATTCAAACCAATTCCCACTTGAGAGTGTAATACTGTAGTTACCAGAAGTGTAAATAGCTGACCCATAGTCGGTATTATCGACAAAGCTTTCGGAGTCAAAGTCAATAGTAGTTTGTGAAAATGCCGAAGCACTTAAAAACAAACATAGTGTCGCTACAAATAGAGAACGCAATAAACTGCTCATATGCGGTTGTTTAGAGTTGTTGTGTCTAAGGAGACAAAATTAAGCAATTCTGCCTAATGCAATAGCGTTAGACCAACTGATAAACAAGCAATGTAGAATTTAATGCTCAGATAATCCAGAATTTAAAAAACACAAAAAGGGCACCCCTTGAAAGGAGCACCCTAATTAGATGATATTGCTAGAATTATTCTTCGCTATCCTTCTTGCTCAGGCGGTATCCACCTAAAGCAGCAGCACCTGCCACAAATAAAACACCAATAGTTTCAATAGGAACTGATACTGGCGGTGGCGGTGGTGGTGGTGGACCTGATCCGGCCATCACAACAGAACAAACTCCTAATAGGAGAGCGATGCAAGCGATTATGTATTTCATAGTATACGAATTAGAATACAAAGATATTGGGTTTATGTCACTAATGCCAATTATTAATGGCGTCTACGTAAAAAAACGTATTTTTTTTCAGAAAAGTGTCGATTTCACACTAAAAAAAGGAATCCATAATATTCCGCCTAGACCACATTGACCGTCAAGCCTTACAGATAGATACACACAACTAAATAAGACAATACGTATTACTACTCTGGTTAAAGACCATAAAAACACATCAATGACAACTACCACCCAACATCGGGCTGATAAAAGGAATGCCCAAGTTTAACCCGCGAAGGATTAATAAAATGGCGAAACAGGCAAGCACTGCCGGAACCGCCTTGTCAATACTATTGCGAACGCCAGCACTAAGCTTATGGCCAAAGATGGATATGCCCAACATTAAAGGAAACGTACCTAGTCCGAAGGCGAACATATAAAGTGCGCTGCTCCAAATGCTAGAAGTTATCATAGCTCCTGCAAAGGCGGCATAAACTAGCCCGCATGGTAAAAGCCCATTTAGCATACCAGTTGTTAAAGATGCCTTATAGCCTCCTTTTTTTAGGTAAGTTCCTAAGCCTTGTTTTAAGGTAGCAACTGCCTTACTTAAGTAACCGCCTTTCAACATCAATCGCTCGGGCTTCCAAAATGAGAAAGCGGCTAGTAGTAGACCAACACCTAGAATGATAGAAATAGAACGTTGAAACCCCGCTATGTGCAAACCAATACCCAACATACCTATAACAGCCCCCATTAGGGAATAGGTTAGCACCCTGCCAAAGTTGTACAGCAAGCGATTCACTATCAGGCGGCCATTCTGATCGCTGCCCGATGGTAGCGCGATGGCTATTGGGCCACACATGCCTATACAGTGCCAACTGCCTGCCAATCCTAAAATAAAAGCTGTCCAAATTGCCATGGCTATCTAAGTATTAGAATCTCTTCATCAAAGTATTTTACGCCATTAACTTCCCAGCTCACTTGCATTTTCCACATACCCGTAAGCATTTCGCTCACATCTAGTTGTTGTGCATTGTTTTCATCTACTGCAATGTCTACTGCGTTGTCTAATCGCGCATCAGAAGGGCGGTACATTTTTATAGTCCCCTTAGTTCCTTCTAATGGGAATTTCAAGTTTATGGTTGAACGCTCTAGGTCATTCTCAATTTGTAACTGCTCGGCTAGCCCTTGGCTATTTCTCATTTGTACTAGGCGATCTTCAAAAGCTAGTTCTTCTTGGTAATAGTTATCAGCTACCAAGTAGAATTCTTTAGTAGTGGCTTTATATACCATGAAAAAAAGCATGATCGCAAAACCTGTGTACAGTAGAAATATCTTAGTTCCCCAATTAAAATTTATCATCATTTCGTTTTAGGCCCCATAAAGGCGGTTGTTACCATATCTATCTCTCTGTCTCCAGAAAGCACTTTTATCTTCACATTGGTTTTTCGGCTATCCAATTCTTTCGGGTCAATTTTCACAAAGAATACAGATTTGATGAAACCTTGAGCTGGTATTCTCAATTCTTGCTCCCCTATCATTTCTACAGTTCCTTCGTGTGAGGTGAGTTCTAATCGGATAGGAAAGGCCTCGTTCTGTTTATTAATGAACTGGATGTTGTATAAATTGCTGATGGTTCCATCGTCGGCACGTTGGTAGAGTTGACCAGGAGTGCGAAGAATGGTAGCCTCGAAATCGGCCCTGCTACCTAGCGAAAACCCTAGCACACCCAATAGTAGCACCAAGACTACAGAGTAAGCCATTACCCGCTTAGTAAACTTAAAGCCTCCATTACCTTCCATAATGCCATTATAAGAATCGTAACGGATCAAGCCGCGTGGGCGGTCTATTTTATCCATCACCTCGTCGCAGGCATCTATACAAGCGGTACAATTTACACACTCTAGTTGTGTGCCGTTTCGTATATCTATACCCGTAGGGCACACTTGAACACAAAGGGTACAATCAATACAATCGCCTAATTTGGAAGTTATCACCTCCAGAGGGTCTTTATTCTTTTTCATTTTTCCGCGTGGCTCGCCGCGAACGTTATCATAAGCTACTACTATAGAATCGTTATCTAATAGCACCCCTTGCAAACGACCATAAGGACAAACATTAGTACATACCTGCTCGCGAAAGCGAGAGAACACAAAGTAGAACGCCCCAGAGAAAACCACCACTGCAATGAAAGTAGACAAGTTATCTGTTGGTGGATGTATTATCAGTTTTTTCAAAGCATCTACACCAATTATGTAGGCCAAAAAGGTGTTAGCTATTAAAAAGGAGATGGCAAGAAACAGAAAATGCTTAAAGCCCTTCTTCATCACTTTATCACGAGTCCACGGGGCAGCATCTAGCTTACGTTGTTTATTGTGATCGCCTTCTATCCAGTATTCTATTTTTCGGAAAACCAGCTCCATGAAAATAGTCTGCGGGCATATCCACCCACAAAATATCCGTCCAAATACTACAGTGAAAATGATGATGAATACGATCAACGCTATCATCGCCAACATAAATAGGTGGAAATCTTGCGGCCAAAAAATCACACCGAACAGAACGAACTTGCGCTCTAATAAATTGAAGAGCAATAAAGGCTCTCCGTTTATCTTAATGAAAGGCGCAGAGAATAAGAAGCCAAGGAAAAACACGCTAAGTATAGAGCGCCACTTATAGAATCTCCCCTTAGGCTTCTTGGGGTATATCCATTTCCTATTACCGCTCTCATCTAGTGTGGAGAGGCTATCTCTAAAATCTTCGTTCTGCTCTGTTCCCGGTATCATAGTTGTTCAGTTTTCACCGTGAAAAAAGTCCCCAGTATGTCTTGCTTCGTTGCAACACTACCGCTACGTCTGCATCAGCAGTTGTAGTGGTATCGGTCGGAGCCGCATCTGGTTCTTCTCCTGTTCCATCCATCAATTCGCCTTGAGGTTCTTTTTGGTTTGGTGGGTTAGTACCCTGTAAGGTCAATATGTAACTGGATACTTGTTGCATCTCTAACGGTTTCAGTTGTGTTTGCCATGGTATCATACCCTTAGCTGGAACACCATACTTAACTGTGCTAAATACATCTTTAATGGTTCCCCCATGTATCCAGTAGTTATCGGCAAAGTTCGGGCCTACTAAGCCTTCACCCAGTTGACCGTGACAAGCCGCACATTTACCTAGATAGATCTCTTTTCCCACATCTAAGCTAGAAGCATCGGCCAGTAGCGTTACATTGGTTTCATTCACTAAGTCGGCTACTTTTTCCAGGTATTTTTCACGAGCTATTTCAGCCTCGGCCATTTCTATGTTGTATTCTTCACCAGAAAGCACGCCATAATCAAATATGTGGTAGTAAGCGAAATAAACAACACCCCAAGCGATAGAAGCATAGAATAACATTTTCCACCAAGGTGGTAAGTTGTTATCTAACTCTTCAATGCCATCGTAGTTGTGGTTGAGTTTTATTTCATCCTCAGCTTCAATAGGAACTGTATCGGTCATTTGCTTTACGATGCTACCGAACAAGTCTGGCTCTATGTCTGAAGCTGTAACTTCTTCACCGCGGGCTTTCTTCAATTTTTGACGAAGCTCTTGCACTTCGCCCATCAGCATGTTGTTCAAAGCGATGATCACTCCTATCATGATCAATAGCGTAACCCCTACCAGTCCATAGATGATGGTGTCTTCGTAATGATCTAGAAAAGAGACCTGCTCTTCTGCTTGTGCAAAAACACTTGCCGCGCTTGCCACCAATATAGCTGTGGTCATTTTAAGGCGCATATTTTTATCTGTACTTTTCATCATAGCTGTATTAGTTGGTAGTGATGATGTTATCCTCTTTACTTGACCCTAATGGTAGGTCAGACATGTATTCTATCGACTTTTTGCTGGTACGCATTACTCTTACCATCATAAAGGTGAACGAAAGAAAAAAAATGGTTAATGATATAATAGGGTAGATGCTTATGCCCTCTATTGCCCGTAATACTTCTTTATACATTATGGTCAGTTTTTCAGTTGAGATAATTGTTCAGGCTGCGCCTTAATGTCGGTACCCAAACGTTGCAAGTAGGCTATCAAGGCAATTATTTGCTCATCGCCTTGTAGTTCATCTTCCACTTTCTCTGCTTTAAGGCGAGCTACTATTTCGTCAGCTTGTTCTTTCAAGTCATCATTAGCAATAGCATCGTAGCCTTCAGGATAGGGTACACCAAGCGTTTGCATGGCCCTTATTTTAACAGCAGTAGAACTCACATCTATCTTGTCATCTAATAGCCAAGCATATGGTGGCATAACAGAACCAGGAGACATGCTTCGCGGATCCATCATGTGGAAGTAGTGCCAAGAATCTGGATACTTAGCACCCACACGGTGAAGATCTGGCCCTGTGCGCTTAGACCCCCATTGGAATGGGTGATCGTAAACAAATTCCCCAGCTTTAGAGTACTCGCCATAGCGTTCCGTTTCGTGGCGGAATGGGCGGATCATTTGAGAGTGACAAACGTAACAGCCTTCTGCTACATAAATGTCTCTACCGTGTAACTCTAGTGGTGTATAGGGTTTAACAGAGGCGATGGTAGGTACATTAGAGCTTACAACGAATGT
Organism: uncultured Chitinophagaceae bacterium; assembly: GCA_964352775.1. Classification (GTDB taxonomy): domain Bacteria; phylum Bacteroidota; class Bacteroidia; order Chitinophagales; family CAIOSU01; genus CAYGTK01. The sequence continues at coordinate 5,616 of CAYGTK010000005.1, read as the reverse complement.
TGGCACCATTTCTACAATACCACCTATCAAGATCAATACCAAGCTACCAATTAGCATTTGGATAGGGCGACGCTCGATCCAACGGTGCCAGTATTCGCCTTTAGGTGCTTTACCCATTGCTTCCAAAGCGGGAGCTTCGTCTTCTTCTTCCGCAAGGAAAGAACCTTGCCCAGCAGTTTTCATCAAGTTATAGGTCATGGTCATTGCTCCTACTAAGAACAAGCCACCCCCTACTGCACGAGCTACGTACATTGGTAGTATTTGTGTAACGGTCTCTAAAAAGTTAGGAAACTGTAAGAAGCCGTCAGCATTGAATTTTTGCCACATTCCCCATTGAGCAAATGCCGCCCAGTACATAGGCACTGCGTATATAATGATACCCAATGAACCGATCCAGAAGTGTGCGTTAGCCAACTTGGTGGAGTACAGTTTAGTGCGGAATATTCGTGGTATCAACCAGTATAACATACCAAAGGTTAAAAAGCCATTCCAACCCAATGCACCAATGTGCACGTGAGCTATGGTCCAGTCAGTAAAGTGACTGATGGCATTAACACTTTTCAATGAAAGCATTGGTCCTTCCAGTGTAGACATACCGTATGCGGTAACCGCTACTACCATAAACTTCAATTCTGGCATTTCACGTACTTTATCCCAAGCTCCGCGTAGGGTCAATAGTCCATTCAACATACCCCCCCAACTAGGTGCTATGAGCATAATTGAGAATACGGTACCCAAGCTCTGCGCCCAATCAGGAAGGCTGGTGTATAATAAGTGATGAGGGCCAGCCCAGATGTAAAGGAATATTAAGGCCCAGAAGTGAATGATGGATAATCTGTAAGAGTAAACTGGGCGGTTGGCCGCTTTAGGAATGAAGTAGTACATCAAGCCCAAGTAAGGTGTAGTTAAGAAAAATGCTACTGCATTGTGGCCATACCACCACTGTACCAAAGCGTCTTGCACGCCTGCGTAAACAGAGTAACTTTTGAATAAGCCAACTGGAAGCTCCATAGAGTTAACTACGTGAAGCACCGTTACCGTTACCCAAGTTGCAATGTAGAACCAAACGGCCACATACAGGTGACGTTCTCTGCGCTTAAGGATAGTACCGAACATATTGATACCAAATACTATCCAAACCAAGGCGATGGCAATATCTATAGGCCATTCCAACTCCGCATATTCTTTACCAGAAGTAAAACCTAAAGGAAGTGTTATGGCTGCTGATACAATGATCATTTGCCAACCCCAAAAGTGGATGCGGCTTAATACATCATTGAACATGCGCGTTTTTAATAGACGCTGTAGCGAGTAGTATACCCCCATGAATATACCATTACCCACAAATGCAAAGATCACCGCATTGGTATGCAGTGGCCTTAAACGCCCGAAGGTGGTATACTTTAATCCCAAGTTCATTTCTGGGAGGAACATCTGTATGGCTATTATTAGCCCCACCAGCATTCCCACCAACCCCCATAGCATGGTAGCGTAAGCAAAATTTCTTACGATGGTGTTGTCATAGTAAAACTTTTCAATGGTCTTCATTGCTGTCTATTTATTATCGGTTGTTTTTCGTTTGTTGTCTAGTAGCATGCGAATGGCAGGAGTCTGGTCGTCTTCGAACTGGTCGTCTCTCACGGCCCAAAAGAAAGCGGCTAAAAACCCTAAGGCCACTATCAGGCTAATTCCTACTAAAATGTATATCGCACTCATTATTACTTCAAAATTACGTTTGCCCTAAAGCGTGGACATTGACTTATGTCACCCTGTACTATGACCTTAGTTACCTTCTTCATTTTCTTACCGTGTATTTCGCCAGTAAATAGGTGGAAACTGTACCGAATAGTACTACAGTGATGGAGCTTAAAGGCATAAGAATTGCCGCTACCAATGGAGATAATAAACCCTGCACAGCAAAGGCCAAACCCACTAAATTGTATAGCAGAGAAATACCGAAAGCGCCATAAACCAACCTTACTGATGACTTGGCGTAACGAAGTAGCTTAGGTAGATCACCAAAATTGTCGCCACCCAGAATAGCATCGCACGCAGGTGAGAAGTTGTTTACATCATCGGATACGGCAATGCCAACTGAGCTTTCTTTCAATGCCCCTGCATCGTTCAATCCATCGCCCAGCATAATGGCCTTGGCACCATTGCTTTGTAGGGTACGTAGGTAATTCAATTTGTCTTTTGGAGAACTTTTAAATTGTAATGGAACTTCTTGTCCAAATATGGATCTGAGGTTCCCCTTTTCGCTATCGTTATCACCACTTAAAAGGGAGAGGGAATAGTTTTTCTGTAGATCACTGATAATGTCCTTCAAGCCTTCGCGATAGGAGACAGCTATTTCAAAACAGCCCATTATTTCGCCATCAATACTTACCCACACACTTCCTTTTTCAGTTTCCCCAAAGTGGTCCTCTGATACAAAAGATCGCTTACCTACTCTGATGTAGGTTTCACCAACAAGCCCCTCTATCCCTTGACCAACAGACTCTTTAAAAAAGGCCACATTCAACTTCCCTGAACCGGGTAATGAAGCCCCTAGCAATTTACTAATAGGGTGATTGCTTTGCTTGACCAAGCTTTTGATACTGTTGAGTCCTGCTGCATTTATTGGAATGCCTTCGTAGCGTAGTTCTTGCTTTTTGTTTAGCGTAAGTGTTCCTGTTTTATCAAACACGATGGCGCTGGTATTGTACAGTCGTTCTATCACAGCCAAGTTCTTGATGTATAAGCCCATATGACCTAATATGCGTTGGGCATTACCCAAAGTAAAGGGTACAGATAAAGCCAAGGCACATGGGCAAGCCACTATTAATACGGCAGTAAAAACTCGCATAGACATAGCTGTATCGTACTGTAGCCAATACCCCCCTGAGAGGAAGGCAATAGCCAAAATAGCAGGTGTGAAATAGCGGGCAGCATTATCGGCCAAGGTGCTTAAACCTACTTTTTCAGGACTGGCAAAAGCTTCATCGCCCCAGAGTTGGGTGAGGTAGCTTTGTGATACATTTTTGGTCAGTTGTAGGCGAATTGCACCACCTATTTGTCTACCACCTGCATACACTTGCCCCGCTAAAGGAATGAATTCTGGTTCGGCTTCTCCAGTTACAAAGCTGTAGTCAATGTTTGCCTCGCCTTCTAGCAGAATACCGTCAGCAGGAATTACTTCGCCGTTGCGGATCAACAGTTTATCACCCACTTCAATATTGGCAATTGGCACGGTTTCTTCCTCTTCACCATTGTATCGGGTAATAGCGATTGGGAAGTAACTTTTATAATCTCTATCGAAAGAAAGTTGCTCATAGGTTCGTCGCTGAAACCACTTGCCAATAAGTAGGAAGAATACCAATCCCGCTAGGGAATCCATGTAGCCTGCGCCAATCTGAAGCACTATTTCTGCAGTACTTCTGATAAACAGCACTAGAATACCTAGGCTGATGGGGATGTCTAAATTGAGCTGCTTTGCCTTAATGCCATGATAGGCCGAACGGAAGAACTCTTGACCGCTGTAGAATACTACGGGCAGAGCAAGAAATAAATTCAAGTAGCCGAAATACTGCGAGAACGAACCATCCAAATACTTGTCCATGCCAAGGTATTCGGGAAAACTGAATAGCATGATATTGCCAAAGGAAAAACCTGCTACACCAAGGCGGTAGAAATAAGCTCTATCTGTTTTTGGCTTTTTATTCTCTGCATCCGATAGGCTTATATCTGGTGTATAGCCAATACTGTCTAGCAGTTCAGCTAGTTCAGCAAGGTTCATTTCTTCTTGCTGATAGGTAACCGTTAATTCTCGGCGAACGAAGTTGACCCTGCATTGCGTAATGGCGGGATGCAACTTGTAAAGCTGCTCTAGCAATTGAATGCAAGCCGCACAGTGTATTTGGGGCAGAAAGAAAGTGACTTTAGCTACCTCGCCATTACTAAAGCTGAGTAGCTGGCGTTTTATCTTTTCATCGAGTAGGTAAGCGAAGCCGTGCGAGGCTCGTTTGTCTTTCAGGCTAATGCCTGGGGTATTGGCTACGTCATAATAAGCACATAGATCACCCTCATCTAGTATCTCGAAAACTGTTTTACAACCTACGCAACAGAAAGACTTCTCTTGGGCCAGAATTGGCTCATCGTCACAGTCAAGCCCACAATGGTAGCACTTAACGCCCTGAAGATCGGATACCTCGGTCATTTTAATAGTTGTTCCTTACAAAGGTGAGTAAGGCGGGTTTTCTTAGGGGTGACATTAGTCACCTGATGAGGTGACTGTAGTTACCAAGCTAGGCTGTATAAGGCTTCTATGAACGATCGGGCAACGTTATTTGTAATTAGTAGGTAAAACAGTTCAGTTATGAAGAATATCAAGTTCCCTGTTATTTTAACTACCAGTTTATTATTGATCTACACCGTAATGCCTCAATTTAATGGTCCTGAGGAAGTTATTATGGGCTTATTTATTGTGCTGCCTTTCTTTATGATATGGATGGTGGTAAGAGTACTAAAAGATGGCGAACCCAGCCAATACAAGTGGGATGAAGGTGTGATGTATGACGATATGCCTATGGATAGGTCTGAATAGAACAACCAGCAAACGATTACTAGCAGGAAGCTATTTTGTAGTTTAGCTGTAGTGTTATATTCCTTAATTCTACTCCTACGATACCTATGTTTAGAGAAATAATTCCCGCTTTGTTTCAAGGTTTTTTCATGTTTTTGTGTCTCTTCTTTCTAGCTGCTACAGCAAAGGGACAAGCCCCCATTAATACTATTGAAGTGTCTTGTGGTGAGGTAACAACAGAAATGGTATTTGTGAAAGGTGGACAGTTTGAAATGGGTGATAACTCAGGTAAGAAAGATGCTAAGCCTGTGCACCTTGTATCGCTCAGCGATTTCTACATCGGAAAATTTGAAGTGACACAAGAATTCTGGACAAGCATAATGGGGTACAACCCAAGTGAGAAAACTGATTGCCCACAATGCCCCGTTAATGACATGACCTGGGAGCAAACACAAGATTTTATCACGGAGTTGAACAAGTGCACTAGCAAGCAATTTCGCCTACCAACCGAAGCTGAATGGGAATATGCAGCACAAGGTGGACAAGGTAGTAAAGGATTTACCTACAGCGGTAGTAACAGTATTGATTCCGTTGCCTGGCTAAAAGATAATGCGAGTGAAAAATTGCATGAAGTTGGACAGCTGAAACCTAATGAACTAGACCTATATGATATGAACGGCAATGCCTGGGAGCTATGCGAAGATTGGTACAGTAATTCATTCTATGAGAATAGCCCAGCTAACAACCCAGTAAATACAGCGGTGAACAAGTATCGAGTTTCTAGAGGCGCCTCATGGATGAGCCCAGCGAAATACTGTGAGCGATCAGCTAGAAACATCGACCACCCGCATCATAAAAGAGGTAATGGTGGTATACGGTTAGTGATGGAACCCTAGAGATGAACAGTAGCTATATCGATAGCACACTATCATTTTCAACTATACTACATAAAAAAGCAAAGCCCTACATTTCTGTAAGGCTTTATCTAGTGATCGCTACAGGATTCGAACCTGTGACCGTCTGCTTAGAAGGCAGATGCTCTATCCAGCTGA